>NZ_JANMWL010000075.1:0-13177 GCF_031393925.1 Methylibium sp.
GACGTGCAGGCCCGCGTCGAGCTCGGCGCCAGCCACCGCGTGGAAGCGCTGTCGCTGCGCTGGCGCGGTCTGCGGCTCGAGGGCCGGGCCCAGCTGGAAGCCACTGCGCCGCTGACCCTGCAGGCGCGCGTGCGCCTGAGCGGCGTTGCGCTCACTGACGACGCGCTGCTGCCGGACTGGGCACGCGACGTGGCGCTCGACGCGCAGGCCGCCGGCCCACTGGCCGGCTTCGGCGTGAACGCGGCGCTCACGATGCAGGCGCAACGCCTGGACGCGACCGCGCGGGTCACGCCGTTTGCGGCGCTGCCGGTGTCGCAGCTCGATGCGCGCTTTTCCGCCATCGACCTGGCGCGGCTGCTCGCGCCGTTTTCGGCGACCGCACCAACCACCGAGTTGAACGGCAGCGTCGCCATCCAACTCGACGGCGAGCAGCCGCTCATCGTGCAGGTGAAGGCCACCAACACCCTGCCCGGCCGCTGGGACCAGCACCGGCTGCCACTCGCGGCCATTGACCTGCACGCCACCGGCCGAGGCGCGGCCTGGCAGATCGAACGCGCGCGGCTGCAACTGGCCGGCGACATGCGCAGCGCGGCCGGCACCGTGGACGCCAGCGGTCGCATCGATGGACCGAGCGGCACGCTGCGCGTGACGCTCGGCGACGTGCGGCTCGATCGCCTCGACCAGCGCGCGCCGCCGCTGCGCCTCTCCGGCCCGATCGAGGTGAGGCACGACGCGCCGACCGGCAACGCCACCGACGCGCCGTTCGGAACCATCGACTACAGCGCGCGGCTCGACGGCGCCCTCACCGGCGCCGCGCGGCAGCGCGCCCCACGGCCGCTGCGCGACGCGGTGCAACTCACGCTGCGCGGCAGCGCGACGCCGACGCAACTGGTGCTCGAAGCCTTCAACGCGCGCGCCGGGAGTGCCCGCCTCGACGCCAAGGGCCGTGCGCGCCACGTCACGGGCCAGGCGCCGCATTGGGACACGCAGGCCGAGCTCGTGCTCGGCGCTTTCGACCCGGCGCAGTGGCTGCCGGGCGAGCCGATGGCGGCCTGGCGCCGCAGCCGCAATGCACTCAACGGCACCGCCGCGCTGCGCGCGCAGATCCCCGAAGGCGCCGCCGACGCGGCCACCTTCCTTGGCGCCCTGCGCGGCACGCTCGCCGTCAACCTCGCCGACAGCGTGCTGGCCGGCCAGCCGCTCGCGCTATCACTCGACGCCGCGGCCGACGGCGCCGGGCAGCTGAGCGCCAGCGGGCGTGCGACGGCGGCCGACAACAACGCGCAACTCGCGCTGCAAGTGCGCTTACCGGCGCGCGCCGGCCGCGCACGCCTGTCCACCGCGGCCGACGAACAAGTGCGCTTGCAACTCGATGCGCCCGCACTCGCGCGACTCGCGCCGCTGGCCGACGCCCTGGGTCTGGGCCCCATTGCCGGGCGCGCGCAGCTCGACGCGCGCGCCGACGGCGCGGTCGGCGCCTGGTTGTTCGGCGGCAGCGCGCGCGGCGCGCTCACCTCGCGGGGCACCGTCAAGCTGGCCGTGCTGCAGCTCGGTAGCACCCGGCTCGACGCCGCCGACGCGCAATGGGATGCCACGCTGCCCGGCAGCGACGGCGGCCACGGCACCGCGGCTCGAGCGCTGGCGCGCGCGGTGGTGCAGGGCCGGCTCGACCTCACGCTACTGCGCCTGCCGGGCCTGGCGGTGCCGAGCGCGTCGCTGCAGGCCGAAGGCACGCTTGCCGAGCACCGTGTCACCTTGCATGCCGCGCTGCGACAGCCGCAGTCGGCGGGCGCTGAATCGTCGGCACGAGCCGCCACCGTGGGCACCACCGAACCGGCACCGCTGACCCTGGACGCTGCGCTGCGCGGCGCCTGGCAGGCCGGCACGGCCGGTGCGCCGAACCGCTGGACGGTCGATCTCGGCGAGCTGGCGCTGCGACCGAGTACCGCCGCGGCGTCGGCGAAAACGGCCGCCGCAGCGCGCACCGCGGAACCGGCGCCCGTCCTGCCGCTGATCGTGGCGCGCGACGCCCGCGTGGTGTTGCAGCACGATGCGCAAAGCCTGCGCGTCAGCGCCGACCCTGGCAGCGCCGAAGTGCTCGGCGCCTTGCTGCGCTGGAGCACGCTGCGCTGGGAGCGCGAAAGCGAGCGGCCACCGCGGCTCGAACTGCAGGCCGAGGTGGAACCGTTTCGCGTCGCGCAGCTGCTGCAGCGCCTGCAACCCGAGTTCGGCTGGAGCGGCGACCTGCGCGTGGGCGCGAAGGTCGACGTGCGCAGCGACCCGCAGGTGACGGCACGCGTGGAAATCGCGCGCACCGGCGGCGACCTGCAGGTCACCGAGTTCGGTAGCAGGCAGGCGCTCGGGCTGAGCGAGGTGCGCCTGGCACTCAGCGCCGACGCGGGCGAGTGGCGCTTCACCGAGCTCATCGTGGGCAGCAACCTCGGTCGGGTGTCCGGGCAGCAGACGGTGCGCACCGCGGCCGACCGGCTGTGGCCGGCGCCCGATGCTGCGTTGGCCGGCGAGCTCAATGTCCAGGTCGAAAACCTCGCCGCCTGGGGCGCCTGGGTGCCGGCCGGCTGGCGCCTGGGCGGGCAGCTCGACGCGAGCTTGCGGCTGGCAGGGCGCTTCGGCAGCCCCGAGCTGGTTGGCCAGGTGCAGGGCCGGCAACTCGCGCTGCGCAACACGCTCGAGGGCGTGACGCTGACCGAAGGCGAGCTCGACGCGCGCTTCGACGGCACGAGCGCACGCCTGGCCACGCTGCGCTTTCGGGCCGGCGAGGGCGAAGTGCGCTTGAGCGGTGACGCGCGCCTGGGTGCCGAGCCGCAGGTGCAGCTCACCGTGACGGCCGAGCGAGCGACCCTGCTCGGTCGCGTCGACCGTCGCGTGGTCGCCAGCGGCCAGGCGCGCGTGCGGCTGGATGCAGAGACGCTTGCCGTCGACGGAAGATTGCGCGTCGATGAAGGGCTGGTTGACATCAGCCGCGGCGACGCGCCATCGCTCGGCGATGACGTGACCGTGCGGCGCATCGGCGACAAGCCGCTGGATGACGCCGACGCGCCAGCGGTGCCGCGCGAGGCCCGCGCCATCGACATGAAACTCAGCGTCGACCTGGGCCCACGCTTTCGCTTGCGCGGGCGCGGCATCGACACGCGCCTGGAAGGCGAACTGCGGCTCGCCACGCCAAGCGGCAAGCTCACCGCCCACGGCGAGATCCGCGCCGAGCGCGGCACCTACGAGGCCTACGGGCAGAAGCTCGACATCAGCCGCGGCGTGATCACCTTCGTCGGCGACATCGCAAATCCGCGGCTGGACATCGAGGCCGTGCGTGCCAACACTGACACCCGTGTGGGCGTCATCGTCGGCGGCAACACGGTTGCACCGCGCGTGCGGCTGTTCTCCGACCCGGAACTGCCGCCCACCGAGAAGCTGGCACTGCTCGTGACCGGGCGCAGCTACGACAGCCTGGGCGGCAGCGAGACGCTGCTGCTGCAGCGCGCCGCGCTCGCGCTGCTGGCCGGCGAAGGCGCCGACGAAAGCAACAGCAACTTCGACGTGGCGCGCCTGCTGCAGCTCGACGAGCTATCGGTGCGGCAAAGCGACGGCGCCGTGCGTGAAACCGTGGTCACTTTGGGCAAGCAGATCTCCGAGCGCGTCTACCTCGGCTACGAACGCGGACTCAACGCCACCGCCGGCAACTGGCAACTCATCTACCGCATCGCACAACGCTTCACGTTGCGTGCCCAATCCGGCGAAGACCCCGCCGTCGACCTCATCTGGATCTTCAGATGGAACTGAGCCGGTTTCCCGTGGGCGTGCCGCGCTAGGGCAGCCTGGCTCACCGCCCCTGCTGCTGCCGCGCGCCCGCGCGCCACAGCAGCAGTGAAGGCCGCGGCTCACCGCGTCGTGTCGGACGACACGACGACATTGTTGCCAGGGTGCGCGGCTCGGCGCTAGGTTTCCACAGCGTCACCCGCGAATCCACGGGCTCCGCGGCCTGCGGTGGCCGCATGACGCGGCGCGCGGCAATCCAGCGTCGCTGCAGAGTGCGAAAGCGAGCAAGGTCGGCAACGCTGATGGAATACCAGAACAAAGCGAAGCCGATCAAGAGACCTGCCATGGTCATCGCGCCATCGTTCATCGGTTGACCTTCTGGCGTCCGCAGGCTGATGCCCAGCACGGCGATCACGATAAAGACGGCCGCGTCGAGCAGCAGGGCGGCGCCGGTGCGTGTGAGCAAGGGCCGCAGCCCCAATAGCGCCGCGCCTGGGTCGCGCATCAGCAAGCTCCGCAATGCGTTGGCTGCCTTGCCTGTGTGGATGTCCACGATGCTGCTCCTTTTGAGTGATGTCGACTCCGATGCGCCGACATTAGCAGCGGCTCGCGACACCGATCCCCCCGCAAATGAAGGCCCGCGAGGTGCGACAGTGACAAAGCTCACATGGATGAGGGGGCTCCACGTTGGTTTCGCGCATCGGTGTCTGCGCGCTGCGCGTCCAAGCGAGGCGCCTTAAACTGCCGCCTCGCCTCGCCACCGTAGTTCAACGGATAGAACGGCCGCCTCCTAAGCGGCAGATACAGGTTCGATTCCTGTCGGAGGCACCACACGCGACGTGCGTAGCGCCTGAGTCAGCTGGCGCCAGCCACGCCGACCGCCCCGGCCCGCCCCGGCCTACCTTTCGCGCATCGCGCGCGACAGCAGCAACACGGGAATCAAACCGACCACCACGATCGCGATTGACGGCAGCGCCGCCTCGGCGAGCCGCTCGTCGCGCGCCAGCTGGTAGGCCACCACCGCCAGCGTGTCGCTGTCGAAGGGACGCAGCACCAAGGTCGCCGGCAGCTCCTTCATGACATCGACGAACACGAGCAGTGCCGCGGCCAGCGCCGAGCGCGTCAGCAGGGGCGCATGCACACCGGCGAAGAGCCGCCAGCTGCTCGCGCCCAGGGTTCGCGCGGTGTCATCAAAGCTCTGCGGTATACGCGCATAACCCGCTTCGACCGACTGCAGCGCCACCGCCGAAAAGCGCACCAGGTAGGCGTAGAGCAGCCCGCCGATGCTGCCGGTGATGCCTGCCGTGACCCAGCCTGCAAAGGCGGAGCCCGGGGCGGCGGCCTGCACCCAGCCAACCGGTCCGAGCAGCCCGACCGCGATCACCGCACCAGGCACTGCATAGCCGAGCGACACCAGCCGCGCCAGGGGGCGGGCCACGCCGCGCGGGCGGCTGCGCAGCACGAAACCGATCAGCATGGCCAGCGTAACGGCGGCCAGCGCCGACAGCGTCGCGAGCTGAAGGCTGGTCCAGGCCCAGCCTAGAAACCGCGCCCAGGGCAGGCCGAACTCGCCGAAGCGAGCCTCGCGCCAGACGCCATGCAGTAGCACCGCCACCGGCACCACGAATCCCAGCACGACGGGTGTGGCACACAGCACCACCGCCAGCATGGCGCGGTGCCCGCACAGGCGCACCGGTCGCGCTTCGCGCCCGCGCACCGCGCCGCGACTGCTGGCGTAGCGCAAACGTGACTGGGCGCGTTGCTCCACCCACAGCAGCACGGCGACGACCGCCATCAGCAGGGTTGCCAATTGGGCCGCAGCAATGCGGTCGTCCATTGACAGCCAGGCTTTGTAGATGCCGGTGGTGAAGGTCGCCAGACCGAAATAGGAGCCCACGCCGTAGTCGGCCAGCGTTTCCATCAGCGCCAGCGCCACGCCCGCCGCGAGCGCCGGGCGGGCCAGCGGCAGGGCCACGGTGAGGATGCGCTGGGCCAGGCCCGCTCCGAGCAGCCGGGCGGCTTCCATCAGGTGCAGGCCGCGCTCGAGCAGCGCGCCGCGCGTGAGCAGGTAGACATAGGGGTAGAGCGCCAGCGTGAACAGCAGTACCGCCCCAGGCAGGCTGCGCACGTCCGGCCACAGCGGCCCCTCGGCGCCCGTCAGGCCGCGCAGGCCGGTCTGCAGCGGGCCGCTATATTGCAGGAAGTCGGTGCTCGCGTAGGCCAGCACGTAGGCCGGCATCGCCAGCGGCAGCAGCAACGCCCATGTGAGCAGGCGCCGGCCCGGAAACTCGAACAGGGTCACCGCCGCCGCAGTCGCTCCGCCCAACAGCGCAACCCCCGCACCGACGCCCACCGCCAGCAACAGCGAAGTCAGCGCATAGCCGGGCAAGATGGTGGAGGCTTGATGGCGCAGCAACGCCAGGCTGTTCGCGTCTGGAACAAGCCATGCGCCGAACACCCCGAGCAGCGGCAGTGCCAGCAAAATGCAAAGCATGACGGCCAGACGCTGCACGTCAGCCGGTGAGCCCGCCCCGGGCGCCAACAAGAATGAAAACGACGTTCATTAGAGGTTCGGGCAATATCATAGGCGGATGCTGCTGAGCCTCACCCAGGTGTCGATCCGCTATCCGTCAACGCCCGACACTGGCGCCGTTGACGAACGGTCCGCGGTGGACTCGGTTTCGCTCGGGTTGGCGCAGGGCGACATCGGCGTGCTCATCGGGCCGTCGGGCTGCGGCAAGACTTCGCTGCTGCGGGCCATTGCGGGGTTGGAGCCGCTTGCCTCCGGGCAGATATCGCTGGGCGGCGCGGTGCTGGGCGACGCCGAACGGAACGTGCATGTCGCGCCCGAGATGCGCCGCATCGGCATGGTGTTTCAGGACTACGCGCTGTTTCCGCACCTGAGCGTGGCTCAGAACGTAGCGTTCGGCATCCAGGGCCAACCGGCGGCCGAGCGCCAGTGCCGGGTCACTGAACTGCTCGACCTGGTCGGCCTTGGCAGCGCCGCCAAGCGTGCGCCGCACCAACTCTCGGGCGGGCAGCAACAGCGCATCGCGCTGGCCCGTGCGCTGGCCCCGGCACCGCGCCTGCTGCTGCTCGACGAGCCGTTTTCGAGCCTCGACGTCGACCTGCGCGAGCGGCTGGCGCAGGAGTTGCGCTCGATCCTGAAGCAAACCGGCACGACAGCGCTGTTCGTGACCCACGATCAGCTCGAAGCCTTTGCGCTCGGCGACGTGATCGGCGTCATGCACCGCGGCCGCCTCGAGCAGTGGGACGACGCCTACCACCTGTACCACCGCCCGGCGACGCGCTTCGTGGCGGACTTCATCGGCCACGGGGTGTTTACGCCGGCACGCATCGTCGAGGGCGACGGCGCCAGCGGCCCGCGCGTGCGCACGCCGCTCGGCGACTTGGTGGACGTGGAGGAGTGCCCGCTGCCCGCGGCCTACCCGGGCGGCGAATGCGATGTCCTGCTGCGCGCCGACGACATCGTCCATGACGATGAAAGCCCAGTGAAGGCACGCATCGAGCGCAAGGCCTTTCGAGGCTCGGAGTTTCTTTACACATTGCAATTGGCCACCGGCGAACGCGTACTCGCGCACGTGCCATCGCACCACGATCACCGGCTGGGCGAATGGATCGGCATTCGTGCCGAGGTGGACCACGTGGTCACCTTTGCGCGTGAAGCATCCGGTGGCGCATACGGTGCGTAGGTAAAAGCGAGCAAGTCCTCGAAAAGCACGCAACTTTCGGGCCTTGCCTCGACTCACACGGCGAGTGCCGGTGCTATGCTGGTTTGGGCTTTCAAGAGGACGCAGTACGTCATGGGTGCTAAGACAAAAGTAGCGGGCTGGCTGGCCCTGGGCGCGGTGGCTGGCGCGCTGACGACCATGCAGCTGACCGCGATCGCGCGCAACCCGTCGGCACCGCTGCCGCTCGAGGAATTGCAGCAGCTCGCCGCGGTGTTCGGCATGGTCAAGAGCGATTACGTCGAGCCGGTCGACGAAAAGAAACTCATCACCGACGCCATCAGCGGCATGGTGTCCGGGCTCGACCCGCATTCCCAATACTTTGACAAGAAGACCTTCAAGGAATTTCGCGAAGGCACGAGCGGGCGCTTTGTCGGCGTGGGCATCGAGATCGGCATGGAAGACGGCCTGGTCAAGGTGGTGACGCCAATCGAAGGCTCACCGGCCTTTCGCGCCGGGCTCAAGAGCGGCGACCTCATCACCAAGATCGACGACAGCTTCGTCAAGGGCATGACGATGGATGCCGCCGTCAAGAAAATGCGCGGCGAGCCCAACACCAAGGTCATGCTCACGGTGTTTCGCAAGCTGGAGAGCCGCAGTTTCCCGATCACCATCACGCGCGAAGAAATCCGCGTGCAGAGCGTGCGCTCCAAGCTGATCGAGCCTGGCTATGCGTGGCTTCGCGTGAGCCAGTTCCAGGACCGCACGGTCGAGGACTTCGCCGCGCGCCTGAACGATCTCTACAAGCAAGACCCCAACCTCAAAGGCATCGTGCTGGATCTGCGCAACGACCCGGGCGGCCTGCTCGAAGCCTCGGTGGCGATTTCGGCGGCCTTTCTTCCCAAGGACGTGACGGTCGTGTCCACCAACGGCCAGATCAGCGAGTCCAAGTCGGTGTTCAAGGCCAGTCCCGAGTTCTACGCTCGGCGCGGCACAGACCCGCTGAAGAAGCTGCCCGAGGCACTGAAAAACGTGCCGATGGTGGTGCTGGTCAATGAAGGCTCTGCCTCGGCCAGCGAGATCGTGGCCGGCGCGCTGCAAGACCACAAGCGCGCCATCATCATGGGCAGCCAGACCTTCGGCAAGGGCTCGGTACAAACGGTGCGCCAGCTTTCGCCCGAAACGGCGCTCAAGATCACGACAGCGCGCTACTACACGCCCAGCGGTCGATCCATCCAGGCCACCGGCATCGTGCCCGACGTGTGGCTCGACGAGACCGCTGACGGCAACGTGTTCGCCGCACTGCGCACCCGCGAGGCCGATCTGGAAAAGCACATTTCCAGCGGCCAGGGCACCGAAGTCAAGGACCCGGCCCGCGAGAAGGCCCGTGAAGAAGCGCTCAAGAGGCTCGAGGAAGCCAACGCCGCCGCCAAAGACAAGACGCCCAAGCCACTGCCGGAATTCGGCAGTGCCGAAGACTTTCCGCTGCAGCAGGCGATCAACCGCCTGAAAGGCAAGACCGTGCTGGCCTCGAAGACGCAGATCGAGCGCAAGCCCGAGGACACCAAAGCGAACTGAGCGGGACCCTTCAGACCGCGCTCCAAGCCCGCTCAGGCGGGCTTTTTACTGCGCGCCCGACGCTATGCTCGTCGCATGACCGACGACCAGTTGCTTCGCTACAGCCGCCACATCCTGCTCGACGAGATCGGGGTCGAAGGCCAACAGAAATTTCTTGACGCGCACGTGCTCGTGATCGGTGCGGGGGGCCTGGGCTCGCCCGCCCTGCTCTACCTGGGCAGCGCGGGCATCGGCACCCTCACGGTAGTCGACCATGACAGTGTCGACCTCACCAACCTGCAGCGCCAGATCATCCACGACACCGCGCGCGTGGGCCTGACCAAGGCCACCTCCGCGGCACAAAGCATCGCCGCCATCAACCCCGACGTACGGGTTCGCGCGCTGGTCGAGCGGGCCGGTGCCGAGCGCCTGCACGAGCTGGTGGGCGCGGCCGACGTGGTGCTCGACTGCAGCGACAACTTCGCCACCCGCCACGCCGTCAACCGCGCCTGCGTCGCTCACACCAAGCCCCTGGTGGCAGGCGCCGCAATCCGCTTTGACGGCCAGATCTCCGTCTACGACGTGCGCAGCGCCGCCAGCCCCTGCTATGCCTGCCTGTTCCCCGAGGACGCCGGCTTCGAAGAGGTGCGCTGCGCGACGATGGGCGTGTTTGCGCCGCTGGTCGGCATCATCGGCAGCATGCAGGCGGCCGAAGCGCTCAAGCTGCTCGCGGGAATCGGCCCGACGCTCGCCGGACGGCTGCAGATGCTCGATGGCCGAGCCATGGAGTGGACCGAGATCGGCATCGAGCGGCGTGCCGATTGCCCGGTGTGTTCGCAACGTCGATCATGAGACTGCGCGGCTCGTGCGCCCCGCACGGTAAGCTGCCCCCATGGAACAAAGCCACAAGGATCTCACGGCGCGCAACTTCCCTTCGGCCCAGGAGGATGTGGCCGCGACCACGCCGCCGGCCTCGCGCTACGCGGGCCCCGAGAGCGCCTACCGGCTCGCCTTCGACGACGCCGAATTCCTTTTACGTGAAGACCTGCGCCCGGTGCGCATGCAGCTCGAGTTGCTCAAGCCCGAGATGGTGCAGCGCGACCACCGCATCGAGTCGACCATCGTCATCTTCGGCAGCGCGCGCATCCTGCCGCGCGAGGCCGCACTGGAACGCATCGCCCTGGCCAAGGACACCGGCGATGCAACCGCGCTGCGCCTGGCCGAGATGCAGCTCACGATGTCGCACCACTACGAGGAAGCGCGGCGCTTCGCCTGCCTCGTGACCCAGGCGGCCAAGCGGCTCGACCATCCAATCGCCATCGTCACGGGCGGCGGGCCGGGCGTCATGGAGGCCGGCAACCGCGGCGCGTTCGAAGCCGGTGGGCCGAGCATCGGCCTGAACATCGTTCTGCCGCACGAACAGGAGCCCAATGCCTACATCACGCCGGAGTTGTGTTTCCAGTTTCACTACTTCGCGCTGCGCAAGATGCACTTCCTGATGCGCGCGATTGCGCTGGTGTGCTTTCCGGGCGGTTTCGGCACGCTCGACGAAACCTTCGAGGCGCTCACCTTGATGCAGACCGGCAAGGTGCGCCGCCGTCCGGTGCTGCTGTTCGGCCGCGAGTTCTGGACCAAGCTCATCAACTTCGAGTTGCTGGTGGGCACCGGCATGATCTCGCCCGGCGACCTCAAGCTGTTTCACTTCGTCGAGAGCGCCGAAGAGGCCTGGGGCGTGATCGAGCAGCACTATGGCCTGGACGCGATCGACACCACCACCGGCGCCTTTGCCGAAGACACCTGAAGATGAATCGTCCCCACACTCACTTCGTGCCCTGCCCCCCGAGGGGGCGTTGAGATGAAAACGCTCCCCACCCTCTCGCTGGTCGGCGCGCCCACCGACGTTGGTGCCGGCGCGCGCGGCGCCTCCATGGGCCCTGAAGCGCTGCGCGTTGCCAACCTGCAGGGCACCTTGGAAGCGCAAGGCTTCGAGGTCATCGACCTCGGCAACCTGAGCGGCCCGGGCAATCCCTGGCAACCGCCTGCCGATGGTTATCGCCACCTGAAGGAAGTGGTCGCCTGGAACCAGGCCGTGCATGACGCCGTACACGCCGAACTCTCCGGTGGGCGACTGCCCATCCTGCTGGGCGGCGATCACTGCCTGGCGATCGGCAGCATCAGCGCGGTGGCGCGCCACTGCCGCGAGGCCGGCAAGAAGCTGCGCGTGCTGTGGCTCGACGCGCATGCCGACTTCAACACCAACCTGCTCACGCCCAGCGGCAACGTCCACGGCATGCCGGTGGCGTGCCTGTGCGGGCACGGGCCGCGCGAGCTGGTCGAGATCGGTGGCCAGGTGCCCGCGCTCAACCCGAAGTGGGTGCGCCAGATCGGCATTCGAAGCGTCGACGCGGGCGAGAAACGACTGGTTCACGAGGTCGACCTCGAAGTGTTCGACATGCGCTACATCGACGAGATGGGCATGCGCCACACCATGGAGCTGGCACTCGCCACGCTCGATGCCAACACCCACCTGCACGTGAGCTTCGACGTCGACTTCCTCGACGCCGCCATCGCGCCGGGAGTGGGCACCACCGTCAACGGCGGCCCCACCTACCGCGAGGCGCAACTGTGCATGGAGATGATCGCCGACACCGGCCGTCTCGCCTCGCTCGACGTGATGGAGCTCAACCCTGCGTTCGACGTGAGGAACGCGACCGCCGAGCTGGCGGTCGACCTGGTCGAATCACTGTTCGGCAAGAGCACCTTGATGCGAAAGTGAAGCTGCGGTGGCTCGGCCTGCAGCGGCCGTGCAAGCTGCACCGCCGCCGGCCAAGTGAAATGACTCAGCCCGTGCAGCACCGCGCCCTGCTGTGCAATCAGCAACAGCAAGGGAAGCACGCGGCTTCGGCAAAGCGTGCCCAGGGACATGGAGCCAAGCCGGATCGAGCGATGCGCGGTCATGGATTTGGATACGGCATTTTTACTGTGCACGACCGGCAGGCATCGATGCTGCGGGCCGACCGCTGTCACCGCAGCAAGTGCTGCCGTCGTGCTGCCCGGCGACAGCCCGCGCTGCATGCGCAACGCCACATCAGCAGCTTCGCGTTGGGTTGCGTTTCGTTTTCCGTTACGGTTTCGACGCAACGCGACGCCTTCATGCGGCGCACTCGCGTATTCCCACATGCACAACTACGCAGACCGCCCAAGCAGTCATGCGCATGCGCAACTTCGCGGTCGCACGGATAATTACGTCGTGTTGCAGACGGGCCCGAGCCGGGTCTGCACAATCCACATCAACCCATAACAGGAGACACTCGATGACCTGTTTGACCCAGATCGCCGCCGCCGCCTTGGCCATGACGCTTGCCACTGCGTCCTCAGTCGCGCTGGCTGCCGACCCGATCAAGATCGGCGTGGCCGGCCCGTTCACCGGCGGTTCTTCGTCGATGGGTGTGAGCATGCGCGACGGCGTGCGCCTGGCCACCGAAGAGATCAACAAGGCCGGCGGCGTGCTCGGCCGCCAGCTCGTGCTGGTCGAGCGCGACGACGAAGCCAAGAACGAGCGTGGCGTGCAGATCGCGCAGGAGCTGATCAACAAGGAAAAGGTCGTCGCGACCGTCGGCTACATCAACACCGGCGTCGCACTGGCCTCGCAGCGCTTCTTCCAGGAAGCGAAGATTCCGGTGATGAACAACGTCGCCACCGGCTCGGTCATCACGCACCAGTTCGACAAGGAGCCCGAGAACTACATCTTCCGCAACTCGGCGCACGACAGCATCCAGGCACCGATGGTCGTCGAAGAGGCGATCACCCGGCGCGGCTTCAAGAAGGTCGCGATCCTGGCCGACTCGACCAACTACGGCCAGCTCGGCCGCGAAGATCTCGAGAAGGCGCTGAAGGCCAAAGGCATCACGCCGGTCGCGGTCGAGAAGTTCAACATCAAGGATGTGGACATGACCGCGCAGCTGCTCAAAGCCAAGGAAGCCGGCGCCGAGGCCGTGCTGACCTATGGCATCGGCCCCGAGCTGGCACAGATCGCGAACGGCATGACCAAGCTCGGCTGGAAGGTGCCGATGATCGGCAGCTGGACACTCTCGATGGCCAACTACATCGACAACGCCGGCCCCGGCGGCGAAGGCGCGCGCATGCCGCAGACCTTCATC
>NZ_JANMWL010000180.1:0-8711 GCF_031393925.1 Methylibium sp.
TCCCGCCGTTGACGGGGCATGTCATCGACCAGACCGGCACGCTCACCGCTGAGCAGAGAGCGTCGCTCGAGCAAACCTTGACGGCGTTCGAGGCCAAGAAGGGCAGTCAGCTTGCGGTGCTGATGATCGCCTCGTCAGCCCCGGAAGCCATCGAGCCGTTCGCCTTGCGCGTCGCCGAGCAATGGAAGCTCGGACGCAAGAAGATCGATGACGGCGCCATCCTCGTCGTTGCGAAGGGCGACCGCGCGATGCGTATCGAGGTGGGCTACGGCCTGGAAGGGGCGCTTAACGATCTCACCAGCAAACGCATCATCAGCGAAACCATCTTGCCGCGATTCAAGAGCCAGGACTTCTATGGCGGCATCACGGCCGGGGTCGGGCAAATGATGCGCGTCATCGATGGGGAGCCCTTGCCGGCGCCGAGCAACAAGCCCACCGGGGGCGTCGGCGATGTGCAGCAGTACGCCCCCGTGCTTTTCATTCTGGCGCTCGCCGTGGGCGGCGTGCTGCGCGCCACGCTGGGCAAGCTTCCTGGCTCGCTGGTCACGGGCGGCGTCGTCGCCGTGATTGCCTGGTTCGTCGTCGGTGCCATCTCGGTGGCCTTGGTCGCCGGCGTGGTCGCGCTGTTCGTCACGCTGTTCGGTGGTGGCATGGGCCGGCATGGACTCGGTGGCCTTTACGGCGGAGGAGGCCGTGGTGGCTTTGGCGGCGGCGGTGGCGGATTCGGTGGCGGCGGCGCTTCGGGCAGGTGGTGAGCATGAAGATCAAACGCATCGTGAAGCATCTGCTGGTGACCGACGGGCAGCTCAGGCGGGCCTTTCCCCGCAGCACCTTGAACGCGATCGAGGACGCGATCAAGGCCAGCGAGACCGCTCATGTCGGAGAAATACGATTCGCAGTCGAGGCGGCGCTGGACGGCGCGCCGCTGTTCAAGGGGCAGTCGGCCAGGGATCGCGCGATCGACCTGTTTTCGCAACTGCGCGTATGGGACACCCAATACAACACGGGCGTGCTGATTTACCTCTTGCTCGCGGATCGGGCCGTGGAGATCGTGGCCGATCGCGGGATTCACACCAAGGTGGATTCACAGGAATGGAGCAAGGTGTGCCGCCAGATGGAAACAGCCTTCCAGCAATCGAACTTCGAGGCTGGCGTGGTGAGCGGTGTGCAGGCTGTCACGCAGCACCTGATGACGCATTTTCCTGCTGATGGCCACGATGGCAATGAACTGCCGGACAAGCCGGTGGTGCTGTGACAAAGCCAAGCTCATCGGACCGCTCTCCGCTCTGAAAAACGACTGACCGTGCGGGCCCGAGGCGGGCTCTCCGACCATTCTTCGCGACGCCAATGACCGCCCAAACGTCTCTCGGCACCCGCGCGACTGGGCGCGCCGGGCTGCGGCCCGTGCAACTGGCTTGGCTGGCGGCGGCGGTCTTCATCGTCTCGGCCGGCTATGGGGCGCTGTTGCCCGTGCTGCCAGCTTGGCTGGCCGGGGTGATGCCCGGCGCAAATGCCACCGAAGTCGGCCGTCACGTCGGCTTTCTCAGCGGTGTCTACGCGGCCGGCGTGCTGCTGGGTGCCCCCCTGTGGGGAGTCGTCTCGGATCGCGTCGGGCGGGGCCGAATCCTGATCGCCGGGCTCGTCGGCTACGTCGGCAGCCTGCTGCTCCTGCTCGTGCCGGCAATGGCCGGTTTGTGGGCAATCTACGCACTGCGCGCCACGACCGGCTTTTTCGTGGCGGCGGTCGTCCCCGTGGTCGCTGCGCTGGTCGCCGAGCACACCCCCGAGGATCTGCGCGCACGGCGCTTTGCGTGGTTGGGCGCCATGTCGCTGCTCGGATTTTTGTTCGGCCCCGGACTGAGCGCGGTGGCCGATTGGGTCGGGCCATGGGTCGCCGACGGAGCGGTTTCCTCGGCGCTCTCGGCGCGGCTTGTGCTCGTTCTGTCTGCGTTGCTCGGCGGCGTGATGATGCTGGGGCTGGCCGGGACCTTGCCCGCATCACTTGCCGCGGGCGCGGCGGTGCAAAAGCAGCCGGTGACTTCGGCCCAAGGCCAGCCTGGCGCGCTGTTGTGGCTCAGCGGGGCGGTGATGTTCGTGCTGGCGAGCTTCGAGCTGGGCATCGTGCTGCAAGGGCAGCAGCAGTCCGGCCAGTCCTCTCGCCAGGCGGCGATCATGCTTGCCGAGTGCAGCCTGGTCATGCTGGGCGTCAACGCACTGCTGTTCTTCACGTCGATGCTGGAGAGGATTTCGGCACGCGTCCTCATCGCTGCAGGGCTGATCCTCGCGATGCTCGGGCTGGCCGTGCTGGACGCGCTGCCTGCGAATCACTCCGGCGCCTGGATGTACCTGGGCGTCAGTCTCACCGCTGCCGGCACGGGTCTGGTACTGCCGGTCATCGCCTACCTGGCCGCCGGCGCTTCACCACCGAAGCTCGGTGCCGTGATGGGTGGCCTGGCCGCAGCAGCCGGCTTCGGCCAGACGCTCGGCTCGGCCGCGGGCGGATGGCTCTTCGGCACGCTTGCACAGCGCAGCTTCGGCTGGCTGACCCTTCCCTTGGTGGTGATGCTGCTGCTCCTGTTGGCCAGACCGCGCTGGCTGGGTGCGCTGACGCACGGACGGGCGCTGCAGAACTCTCCAGAATGAATGTTCACCTTCGCCGGCACGCGACGCGCGCCCAACGCAATGCAGCCACAACGACTGGAGCCCTCGAACTGAAATGCATCCACGCCAACAGCGCGCAAGTGACGCTCGTCAAGGGCGACCTGCGCGGCATCGCGCAAGCTCGCCTCATTTCGCAGGACACCGTCGCCAACATGAAGCAGAACCCTCGGCTTCGCCTTCGTCTACAACGCGCTCGGCGTGCCGCTGGCGGCCGGCGTGCTGTACCCGTTCACCGGCTGGCTGCTCTCGCCGATGAGCGCGGCGCTGGCCATGAGCCTGAGTTCGGTGTCGGTCATCTCGAACGCCTTGCGCCTGCGAGGATCGCGTCGCAAGGTGTTGATCAATGACCAATGAAACGCCAACTCCGGCCTGGCACAGCCTCGATGTCGCACAGTGCGCAGCACGGCTTCAAACCCATCCTGCTCACGGCTTGAGCCAAGCCGAGGCAGCGCAGCGGCTGGTTCGTCACGGCCCCAACAAGCTGGCCGAGAAAAAGCCGCGCTCGGCGTGGCTAAAGTTTTTGGACCAGTTCAGGAACGTGCTGGTGCTGGTGCTCATCGGCGCCGCCGCGCTGGCCGGCGCTATCGGCGACGTCAAGGACGCGGTGGTGATCCTGATCGTGGTGGCGTTCAACGCCGCTCTGGGCTTCTACCAGGAGCACCGCGCCGAGGCCACCTTGGCCGCGCTCGAGAAGATGCTGGCGCAGCACGCACGGGTACGGCGCGACGGCAAGGTGATGCAGATTGCGGCCGAGCAGCTGGTGGCGGGCGATATCGTGTTGCTCGAGGCGGGCGACCGTGTGCCCGCCGACGGCCGCGTACTGGTCGCACACAACGCTGAAGTTGCCGAAGCGGCGCTGACCGGTGAATCGCACGCCGTGGGCAAGCATGCCGCGGCCCTGGCGCCGGGCGAACACGCGCTGGCCGAGCGCGTCAACATGGCCTACATGAACACCGTGATCACGCGCGGCCGCCTCGAACTGCTGGTCGCGGCCACGGGCATGCACACCGAGATGGGCCGCATCAGCAGCCTGCTGGAATCGGCGCAGGAAAGTCCAACGCCTTTGCAGCTGCAACTCGATGCACTGGGTAAGCGTCTGGCGCTTATCGCCGCCGCGGTGGTGAGCGTGATTTTTGCGCTCGGCATTGCGCGCGGCGATCCCCTGGTGCAGACCGTGCTGACCTCGATCGCCCTGGCCGTGGCCGCCATTCCCGAAGGACTGCCGGCGGTGGTGACGGTGACCTTGGCGATCGGCATGCACCGCATGGCAAAGAACCGCGCGATCGTCAAGAAACTGTCCGCCGTTGAAGCCCTGGGCTCGACCACGGTGATCTGCTCGGACAAGACCGGCACCCTCACGCTCAACCAGATGACTGCGCGCTCGGTGTTCTATCGCGGGCGGCGTTTTGCGGTGAGCGGGGAAGGCTATGGCGGCGAGGGCGTCATCAGCGAAGCCAGCGGCGCGTCGCCCGATGCGTTGCCCGCTGCGTTGCCTGATTTCCTGCCCTTGCTCATCCCCGCCGCCCTGTGCTCGGAGTCCCGCATCCACGACGGCCAGCTCATCGGCGACCCGACCGAGGGCGCGCTGCTGGCACTGGCCTCCAGAGGGGGTGTCGATCAGGAAGCGGCAGCCGAGCACCGCCCACGCATCGCCGAAATCCCCTTCGATTCCGCGCACAAGTTCATGGCTACCTTTCACCACGATGGCGAGTGGGTGCGCATGTTCGTCAAGGGTGCGCCCGACGTTTTGCTGGCGCGTGCCAGCCGCTTTCTCGGTGCTGAAAGTGCCTTGGGTGAGATGCCGCTCGACGCGTCGGCCCGCGCCGCCTTCGTGGCCGAGAACGCCGCTTTTGCCGGCCTGGCCATGCGTGTCCTGGCGGTGGCCGGGCGCGACATTTCGGCCAAGCAATTCGACCCCACTGCAGACCTGATGTCATGGGCAAGCGAGCTGGTGCTGATCGGCCTGGTCGGCATCATCGACCCGCCCCGCCCCGAGGCGCGCGATGCCATCCGCCTGTGCAAAAAGGCCGGCATCCAGGTCAAGATGATCACCGGCGATCACAGCATCACGGCCGCCGCCATCGCCCGCGAACTGGATCTGCAAGGCGCGGTGCTGACCGGCGCGGAGCTTGACAGGATCGACGTCGCGGAGCTGTCCCGCCACATCGAGGAAACCGCCGTGTTCGCCCGCGTTGCCCCGGAACACAAGGTCAAGATCGTGCAGGCGCTGAAGGCGCGCGGCCACGTCGTGGCCATGACCGGCGACGGTGTCAACGACGCACCGGCGCTGAAAAACGCCGACATCGGCGTGGCCATGGGCATCACCGGCACCGAGGTGACCAAGGAGGCCGCCACCATGGTGCTCACCGACGACAACTTCGCCACCATCGTCGATGCGGTCAAGGAGGGGCGCACCATCTACGACAACATCGTCAAGTTCGTGCGCTTCCAGCTTTCAACCAACGTCGGTGCCGTCTTCACCGTGCTCGGCGCGCAGTTGCTGGGTTTGCCGATGCCTTTCACGGCGATCCATATTTTGTGGATCAACATCATCATGGACGGACCACCCGCCATGACCCTGGGCCTGGAGCCTGCCCGCCCCGGCATCATGTTCGAGCCCCCGCGCCGTGCCGACGAGCGCATCCTCTCCCTGGCGCGCTTGAAGCGGCTCCTGATGTACGGGCTGACGATGGCAGTCGGCACCCTGGGCCTGTTTCATTACGCCCAGCAGCGCGGCGAGACCTATGCGCTGACCTTGGCCTTCACCACCTTCGTGTTGTTTCAGTTTTTCAATGTATTCAACGCCCGCGCCGGCACGGGCTCCGCCTTCAACCGACAATTTCTCAGCAACGCAAAACTGTGGGTGGCACTGGGCACGGTCGTGGGGCTGCAGGTGCTCGTGGTGCATTGGGCACCGGCTCAGGCGCTCTTCAATACGACCGCCTTGTCGACCCGAGACTGGGTTCTGGCGTGCGCGGTGGCCTCATCCATCCTGCTTCTGGACGAAGGCTACAAGCTGTTGACGAAATTGCTGCAATTCAATCGCCGGAGAACTTAATGGACCCGAAGAGTGCCCCCTCCCCGTCGTCGTCGCTGCCGCCTCTGGACGACCCGCTCATTCGCATGCTTGCGAAGTCAATCCGCCACGCCGTGCGGATTCTGGCGGTGATGATGGTGCTGGTGATCTGGTGGGGGGTTGCGGACGTGGCCTACGTGCTGTTCGAGCGCATCTCCAACCACCCCTATACCTGCTCAACATCAGCGACATCCTGGCCACCTTCGGCGCCTTCATGGCGGTGCTGATTGCCATCGAAATTTTCATCAACATCTCCAGTTACCTGCGCGATAACGTCATCCATATCAAGATCGTCCTGGCCACGGCGTTCATGGCAGTGGCCCGCAAGGTCATCGTGCTGGATTACAAGGAAGTCAGCCCGGCCTATGTGTTCGCCACGGCGGCGCTGGTGCTCGCACTGGCCGTGGCCTATTGGCTGGCCGTGGTGAAAAATACTTCCATCGAAAGCCACGGCGAACTTTGAACTGGAGTGGACCCATGAAGATCCTTGTTCCCGTCGACGGCTCCGAGGCCGCACTCGACGCCGTGCGTCACGCAGTGCACTTGCACCGCAACGGCCTGCAGGCCAGCTTCGTGCTGGTAACAGTGCAGGAACCGACCTACGTCTATGAAATGCTGCTGGCGCCCGATGCCGAGGCGCTGGAGAGGGTGACGGGCGCGGTCGGCGCGCTCGCGCTCGAGGGTGCCTTGGCGATGTTCTTGGCCGCAGCCATTTCCGTCGAGCGCGAGATCGGCTCTGGCGACCCGGCACAGACGCTGATCGAGATGGTGGGTCGCCACGGCTGCGACGCCATCATCATCGGCGCGCGCGGCCGGGGCGCGCTGCGCAGCGCGCTGCTGGGCTCGGTATCGCAAGCGGTGCTGCACGCCGCGGTGGTGCCCGTGACGATCGTGAAGCACGTTGCGACATAGCCAGCCCCCCGATTTCGTAAAGCAGGCATTGAAGGAGAACAGCATGGCCGTGCGCAAACCACACCGGATCCTGATTGCAAGCGACGGTTCGCGCGCCGCGCAAGCGGCACTGGAGACGGCGGTCAAGCTTCCCTGGCCGGCCTCGTCGCGGCTGCTCGGCGTCGTTGCACGCTCTGGCTGGATGCCCTTCGCATCAGACGACACGCGCGCGGCGGTCGAGGCGAGCTTCGAGGAGGTGGGCGCCGCGGCGCGCAGCGCCTTGGCAAGGTCGTGGCCGCAATCAAGCGTCGTGGTCGTCGACGCGCCGCCTGTCGAGGCGATTCTTGCCGAAGCACAACGCTTCGACGCGAGCGTGATCGTCCTCGGCTGGCGCGGCCATGGCGTGTTTCGTCGCCTGCTCGCCGGCAGCGTTTCACGCAGCGTGGCCACACGTGCACGATGTCCCGTGCTGGTCGTGCGCGAGGCGCCGCGTGCAGTGCGCCGCTTCGTGCTGGGATTCGATGGCTGTCCCAATGCCGAGCATGCCCTCGACTTTCTGGGCTCGCTCGAGCCCGGCCGCGGCCGCCGCGTGGTCCTCGTGAACGTGGTCGAGGCGGTCATCGTTCCGGCTTCGGTTCGGCAGCTCCCCGCGTCGATGCGCGCGCAAATTCGCGGCGAGGTGGCCGCACAGAACCAGGAACGCTTGCGGCAGGCGCAGGCCACCGTCGAGGCGGGCGCCGCCCGCCTCGAGCGTTGCGGCTGGAAGGCCCAGTGCGATGTGCGCGTCGGCGCTCCACTCGCGAGCCTCTTGAAGGCCGTCGCCGAGCATCGGGGGGATCTGCTGGTGCTGGGGGCGCGCGCGACCAGCGGAGTGGAGCGCGCGCTGCTCGGCAGCGTCGCAACCGGCGCGTTGAACAGCTCGCGCGCCGTGCTGCTCGTGCCCTAGTCTTACTGGGCTAACAAGCCTCTCTTGCATGACGAGCGCGCACTGAGATGTTTCTCGCGGCCATTGGCGCAATGCAACCCGCATTGCCTGCAAGCGTCGCAAGACCAGAACGGTTGGCGCGTCAACCGCCGAGAGCTCGAGAGGCCCAGGGTCAGAACTTCTCAGGGCGCAGCACGTCGACGTCACCGACGTACATCACCATCGAGTAGTTGTCGGAGTAGCGCTCGCGCAGTGCCGCGCATATGGCGAGGGCCGTGTCGGCGCCGCACAGCACCTCGAGGCGAATGTTGGCGTGCGGCGCCCAGGTGGCGTCGCGTTTGCCGTGTCCGCCCTTGCCGCGAGCATCGGTGATCGTGTAGCCGCGCGCCCCGAGGGCTTCAATTTCTCGCACCAGCGTGTCCTCGAGCGCGGCTTCGGTCACGACGGTCAGCAGCTTGCGAGCGGTCAGTTCCATGGCGTCAGCCTCCGGCGTGAAGATACTGAGCAAGCCGGTGGTACAGCGGAATGCCCACGATGAGGTTAAACGGGAAGGTGATGCCGAGCGCCGCGCCTATCGACAGCGCCGGGTTTGCCGTCGGCACCGCGATGCGCATCGCTGCCGGGGCCGCGATGTAGGACGCGCTCGCGTACAGCGTGGCCAGCAAGGTGATGCCGCCAACGGACAGCCCGAGCAACTGACCGGTGATCAAGCCCAGGCCCCCGGCCGCCAGGGGCATGAGCGTGGCAAACGCAAACAGGAAGACGCCCGCACGGCGCAAGTCGCCGATACGGCTCGCGGCGACCAGCCCCATCTCCAGCAGGAAGAACGCGAGCAGCCCCTTGAACAGATCGAAAAACACGCGGTCGAGCGGCGCGATGCCGTCAGGGCCGGCGAGCCAGCCGATCGCCAGTCCGCCCAACAACAGCACGATGCTCTTGCCGGCGAATACTTCGTGCAGCACCCGTCCGAAGGGCCACGAAGGGGCCGCTGCGTGGCCCTTTGGAGCACCGCGCTCGCCGTGTCGGGCCAGCAGCGTGCCGATGACCAATGCGGGGAACTCGAGGAGCACCAGGAACACCGTCATGTAGCCCTCGGGCGCCTGTCCCAGACGTGCGAGGTAGGCAGAGGCAACGGCGAAGGTCACCACACTGACCGAC
>NZ_JANMWL010000184.1:0-11082 GCF_031393925.1 Methylibium sp.
TCGAACTGGCTCATTACTATCGGCCGACCGGCGTGCCGCACGAGCAGCGGCCTTGGCTGGCCAGTGTGTGGCGAAAACCGATACGCCGACCGCCGCACCCGATGGACGTCCTGCGACGGCCACCCGGTGGCGACGTATGAAACACAAGCGTGTTCACCCTTCATCGCCTTCGCGCCTGCAGGCACCTCGCTGCAATCGCCGAATGTCAATCTGAGTCGGTGCCGAACAACCTCCCCACCCGAGCAGGCACGAGCCCTGCCCTCAAGCGATCCAGCATGGCCACCTTGCAAATCGACCCCCACCTACCGCAGCTCACGCCGGCGCAAAGCCTGATCGGGTGGCGTCGCGAGTTGTGCATCGAACTGCTCGGCGATGGCGCCGCCCGAATTTTCGTGCGCGCCGTCCAGGAAAGTTCGTTCAAGGCGACCGAGCTACAGCGCGCTATCTTGTTTCACCGTCTCGACCCGCGCTTCACCGATCTGGCGGGCTGTGTCGAAGCCATGCAACCCGATCTCGGGCAACTGGTCGACAGAGCGCGGCGCACCCGCCCCGACAAGGAGCACCTGTTCGCCACGCTGGAGTACGACCGCACCGCGTGGGAGCGCTTGCGGCATGCCGCTGATCGATGGGCGCGGCGATAAAAACCGTGCCACCAAAGAACGCCGCTCAGCCGGGTGCCAGCTGCAGCTCGCGCACCGGCCGAACCTCGACGCTGCCGTGTTGCGCCGGCGGGATGCCGGCGGCGAGCTGGATCGCTTCGTTCAGGTCCTTCGCATCCACCAGGTAGAAGCCGGCCAGCATCTCACGGGTCTCGGCAAAGGGCCCGTCGAAGAGCAGCACCTCGCCGTTGCGTACGCGCACCGTGGTGGCGGTGTGCGTGCCGTGCAGCGGCTCTGCCGCCAGCAGCCGGCGACTTGCGGCCACCTGCTGCGCATACTCGGCGCAGACTTGGTCGCTGCACGCGTTCCAGTGCGCGGCGTCGAGATAGACCAGGCACAGGTACTTCACAGCGTGACGAGGTCGCGGTCGGTGTTCATGGTGTGCTCCCTAAAAGATTGGCTGCAGGGGCTCACTTGAAGGCGATCGGCTCGCCGTTGACGCCCCAGCTCACGCCGAAGCGGTCGATCAGCATGCCGAAGGTCTTGGCCCAGAACGCGGGCGCGAGCGGCATCGTCACCTGGCCGCCTTGCGACAGCGCGTGGAAGGCGTCGTGGGCCTGGTCGATGCGGTCGTACTGGATCGCGAGCATCACGCCCTTGACGCCCTCGTAAGGCATGCCCGGCGGGGTGTCGCCGGCAAACAGCATCGCGCCGCCGGGCAGCGCCAGGCACGCATGCATGATGCCGTCGCCGGTGGGACGCGTGCCGCCGGCGCAACCGGCGTCGGGCGCTGCCGGCGCGGGCATGTCGGCGTAGCTCATCATCGTTTCGATCTTGGCGCCGAGCGCCCGCTCGTAGAAGGCGAAGGCCTCGCGGGTGTTGCCGTTGAAGCTCAGGTA
The DNA here is from genome assembly GCF_031393925.1 of Methylibium sp. Classification (GTDB taxonomy): domain Bacteria; phylum Pseudomonadota; class Gammaproteobacteria; order Burkholderiales; family Burkholderiaceae_C; genus Methylibium. Next base: position 1,499 of record NZ_JANMWL010000184.1, read on the forward strand.
CGGGGTCAGGGTGGTGGACATGGTGGTCTCCAGGGATGAAGGTGGATGGTTCTGCGTGCCGGCATGGTCTAGTCGAACGGCCTCGACGGCTTTCGACACGACTCACCAGAAAAATTTCAGCCGCCCACCTCGGCCAAGCGACGCTGCAGGAAGCGGCGCTCGGGCTCTTGCCTCGCCAAGGCGGCGGCGCGGCGGTAGTGGGACTGGGCTTCGTACAGTCGGCCGGCGCGGCGGCACAGGTCGGCCGCCGCCGCTGGCGCCGCGTGGTAGCCCGGCAAGACGGGCAACAGCGGCTCGACCAACGCCAGGCCAGCCTCGGGGCCGTCGCGCATCGCCACCGCCACGGCGCGGTTGAGCGCAATCACGGGGCTGGGCTCGACGCGCAGGAGCACGTCGTACAAACCCACGATCTGCGGCCAGTCGGTCTGGTCCGCGCTCGCGGCTTCGCCGTGCAGCGCCGCAATCGCGGCTTGCAGCGCATAGGCGCCAAAGCCGCGCTGCGACAGCGCGGCTTCGGCCAGCGCGCAGCCTTCGCTGATCGCGTCGCGGTTCCACAGCGTGCGGTCCTGTTCTTCCAGCGGCACCAGCTCGCCGGCCGCCGAACTGCGCGCTGCGCGACGCGCGTCGTGCAGCAACAGCAGCGCCAACAAGCCCCGCACTTCGGGCTCGGGCAACAAGGCAAGCAGCAGCCGCGCCAAGCGGATCGCTTCGTCGGCCAGCCCAGTGGCCTGCGCCGAATGGGCTTCGTTGAAGACCAGGTACACCACCCGCAACACGCTGGCCAGGCGCGCTGGCCGCTCTGCCGGGCCCGGCACTTCGTAGGGGATGCGCGCCGCCGCGATCTTGGCCTTGGCGCGCACGATGCGCTGCGCCAGCGCGGGCGTGGCGATCAGGAAGGCGCCGGCAATGGCCTCGGTGGTGAGGCCGCACACTTCGCGCAGCGTGAGCGCGATGCGCGCTTCTTCGGCCAGGCTCGGGTGGCAACAGGTGAAGATCAGACGCAGGCGGTCGTCTTCGATCGCATCGCGCTCGTCAATCAGTTGCTCCCAGTCGGGCGTGGTGTCGGCCACCGCCTCGGCTTGTTCGGTGGCTTCTTCCCAAGCCACGAATCGTTTGTCGCGGCGGATTCGGTCGATGGCCTTGAAGCGGCCGGTAGAGACAAGCCAGGCCACCGGGTTGGCCGGCACGCCCTGGGTGGGCCAATGCTCGGCAGCGGCGACGAAAGCGTCGTGCAGCGCTTCTTCGGCCGCGTCGAAGCTGCCCAGCAGCCGCACAAGCGTCGAAAACACACGCCGGCTTTCCTGCCGGTACAGCGTGGCCACGGTGTCGTTCATGGCGCCAGACTAAACCACCCCGCCAGCCATCGGCACAGGGGGATGGTCGAACGCTGGATCGCGAGCACGCGATCATCGAGCGCCAGGTTGGACACCTGGCTCGGCAGGTGGATGACTTGCTCGATGTTGCCCGTATCGCACGGCGCAAGATCGAGTTCAAGAAGGAGATCGTCGACATCAGCACGATCCTGACGCGCGCACTCGAAGCGTCAGCCCCCTGCTGGAGCAGCGACGCCACCTGCTGAGCGTGGATTTGCCGCGGGAACGCGTCGACGGCCCTCGATCCCGCGGAGGCGCTGCTGGTGGCCGGCCGCTTTCGGCCCACGGTGGCGATTCTGGACATCGGGCTGCCGGTGATGAATGGCCACGAACTGGCCGCAGAGTTGCGCGTCCTGCTGGTCGCCGAGCCGCCGCGCATGATCGCGTTGACAGGCTATGGACAAAGCGGCGACAGGGACCGTTCGTTGGCTGCCGGATTTCACGCCCACCTGGTGAAGCCGGTGGATCTGGACGATTTGCTCGGCGCCCTCGCTGTTGGCGCGAAGAATCCCGACGCGCGGCTCCCGGTTCAATGAACCCAAACCGGGCGAGAGCCGGCATCGCACCGGTCGCTGCTCGCTTCGCACGGGGGCTCGCTCGGCTCAACCGCCCCAACGGCGCATTGGATGCGAATGAGGCCCGGAGGTGGCCGACCGCGGCCTGCAACGCTCGGCTTGACCTCGCACAAGAACGCCGCGCCGCTGCGCGCCGAAAATGCTCGGATGGGCCCGCGCTCCGACCAATGTCCACGCCTGCCTGGCCGCGTAGATCGAGCGCATCGACGAAGCCGTCGACGCGTCGACCGAGGCCGAGGCACTGACGCGGCAGCTGCGCCAGCGCACGATCGCCCGACTTCAGGCGGCTCCGAGCCTCGCTGCGGCACCCGTCGGGCCGGCATGAACGCGACTGACGCGCCTTGATCGACGCGATTTTGTCGCTCGACACTCGATCGCAGGATCGACGCGCGTGCTTCAGCCCGCGCGGCCGGTTCGAGCGATCTCGCGCAGTGCCTGCTCGAACACTTCGGCCGGCTGGCCGCCCTGGATGAGATGGCGGTCGTCGATGACCACCGACGGCACGGCATGGATGCCCTGGTCGAGCCACCAGCGCTCGCGCTCGCGGACCTCGGTGGTGTAGGTGCCCGCGGACAGGATCTCGCGCGCCTGGCTCGCGTCGAGCCCGACTTCAGCGCAAAGCCGCGCCAGTACCTCGGGGTCGCCCGGGCTGTGGCCGTCGGTGAAGTAGGCCCCGAGCAGCGCGTGTTTGAGCGCGAGCTGACGACCTTGGAGCCCGGCCCAGTGCAGCAGGCGGTGCGCATCGAAGGTGTTGTAGATGCGGCTGCGCCGGCCCGGCGCAAAGTCAAACCCGACCTGCCGTCCGCGTTCGCGAATCTGCGCCTCGTTCTGCTCGAGCTGCTCGGTGGTCAGGCCGTACTTCTGCGCCAGGTGTTCGCCGATCTCCTGCCCCTCGGGCGGCATCGACGGATTGAGCTCGAACGGCTGCACGTGCAACTCGACCTGCACCGCGCCGCCCAGGCGCTGCAGCGCCTGCTCCAGCGACGCCAGGCCGATCGCACACCACGGGCACGACACGTCCGACACGAAATCGATTTTCATCAGGACTTCTTTCTCGCCGCGGGCGCTGGGTGTCAGCGCTCCGCGCCTCGCGGACGCACTCATCGCTCGGCTCCCTGCAGTGGTCGTGCGCCTCGATACTCGCGCGGGCTGATGGCGAACTCCCGCTTGAAGATCTTGCTGAAGCTGCTGGAATCCCCGAAGCCCCAGCGGTAGGCGATTTGCGTGATGCTCAGGTGCGCCGTGCCCGACGCGCGCAGATCGTGACGGCAGCGATCCAGCCTCTGTCGCCGCACCCATGCCGCCGCCGTCATGTCCGCACGCTGAAACAGCCGATGGAGATGACGTTCGGTGATGCCGCAGGCGGCAGCGACACGCTTCGTGCTGAGTTCAGGGTCGTCAAGATGCCGGTTGATGTGGGCCATGATCCCCTGCAGCACAAGCACGCCGGCCCGCCCGGCCGGCCACTCGGCTCGCGCGCTCAGTGTGGAGGCGAGCAACTCCACGCTGGCATGCAGCACATGTCCCGCGTCGCTTTGGGGAAGCTCGCCAAAACTCGCATCCAGGGAGATGAGGTGATTGACGAACAGCCGGCTCAGACCGCCCGTCGCGTCAATTTGCCGACCCACGAAATCGTCTGCACGCGGAAGCGATAGCTGCAGGTGACGCTGCGGGACTGCAAATGTGATCTGGCGCAGGCCTTCGCCGGTGATGAACTTCATCGGCCGTGCGCTGTCCCAGAGCGCCATCTTGCCGGGCGTCAGCAGCAGCTCCGTGCCGTCGATCACCAAGCAGATGGACCCCTCGGCGACGTAGATGAGGTTGTAGAGCGCCTCGCTGTCCTGCGCAATCTCGTGAGAGCCCCGAGTGCCGACGATGCCGCCTTGCCCCGCAGTGAGATGCGTCACGCGGAATCCCTCGAAACGCCCTTGGCGGATGAAGGCGGGAAACCGCTCGCAACGGATCGGCTGGATCGACCAATGCAGATGCGCATCGATGACGAAATCACGCCAGCAATCGAACTGCTTGTGCGGTGCAACCCGCTCCGTAGACCAGACGGCCGGATCTTCCCAATGGTCGACCAGCGATGCGAATTGCCTGCCCACTTCAGTTCTCCTGCCAGCGTCCTCCGAAGGCCAGGAGGCATCTCGTCAAGGCGCTTCGCGGCCGCATCGGACCCCGCGCGGTCTGCCTTGCACCATCATAGGGTTGTGCCTCGAGGCCGTGCAAACCGCTGGGGCGGACCGGTGATGTCCGTCCTGACCAAGCCTCAGGTCATGTGGAGCCTATAAGAACTCCGCGGCCATGGCTACGATGGCAGCGCTACGCCTGCCGAATCTCCGGTGGGCGCCCAACCGGAGGCTCACCCATGCTGCTCAACACCGTCGAGAAGGAGGCGCTCTCGCCCTACATGCGCAAGATTGCGGACGATCTGTACCCTCGGGTCGATCCGCTGTTCATGCCGCATTTCGAGCGCTATATGGGCTTGCTCGGCAACGCACCGGAGCATGCGGAGCGGTTCTTCCCCTACTACTTTGGCATCTGGTTCAACAACAAACTGGGTCCGCGGATCACGGAACTCGCGCGACTGGCAATCGCCAAAGGCACGCAGTGTCAACTGTGCCTGGCCGTACGCTACACAGCCGAAGTGAACGAGGCAGATGTCGCGGCAATTTCCGGCATCGAGGCAAGCACGTTGACGCCGGCGGAGCGCGCGGTGGTGCGCTTCGCGACTCTTTTCGGTAACGATCACCACGCTGTCACCGAGGAGCATTTCAACGAGCTCAAGCGCTTTTTCAGCGACGAGCAGATCACTGAACTGCTGCTTTGGAGCGCGATGGCGCTGGGCCTCGGGCGCATCCTCAAGGTGGCCCAGCTGGTGGATGCGAGTTGCCCGCTGCCGACCCGGGACAAGTCGTCCCGCGCCGAGACAATCGCAGCGGCCTGAGCGCGTGGCGGGCGCTGGTCGCCAGCCCCGCCACGCTTGGCCGGGCGATGCTGTGCCGCCCGGCCGTCACTCAGAGATCGACCGGCAACTCCAGGTGCTCTCGATAGATGAAGTCGCGATGCTCGCGGATGATCGGTGCAGCCGCAGCCTTCACAACGGGGTCTGCGGTCGTGTACACGGAGCGAAACAGCGTCCCCATCACGCACTGATCGTCCGCCAGCGGCTGCACCAACGCGTAGGCGCATGCCGAATAGATGTCGAGCGCCGTGATCGACTGGCCAATGTAGTAATGGCTGCCCTTCTCGCGTTGCGACTGCAGGCGCTCAGCCAGGCGAGCGAGCACCTCGGCACAGCGTCCCGGCGCCGCGCTGGCGACCGTTTCGTCGTACCAGTACTTGCGTCCGAGGAACCGAAAGCTTTCGCGCACCTCCGCTGGCTGATCAGGCCCGGAGAAATCTCGCACCATGATGTGCCGCCGGTTCCAGATGAATCCGTTCTCACCGACGATCTCGTTGGAGAGCGCGAACATCAGCATTCGGTCGTCCATGTCCTGCGGTATCAGCCGCGGCTGCGGAGCCAGCCGCTCGAAGAGATAGAGCTGCTCGATCCACGTCGAGCGCGGCGGCTCGTCGTTCCACGCGGCGACCGGCGCTGTGGCCTGAGCAGTCCAGCGCAGCAGCGGCAGATTGGCGCCGAGCAGTTCCTGCTTCACCTTCACGTACCGCAATTGCTTGACGTGCAGGATCGCCTTGGCCGCCTCGCTCCAGGGCCCCGGCACGCCGGGTGTGAGCACGACGCGCAGGCCCGGCATCTTGATTGCGTCCTCGACTTCAACGTATTGCGCCATGCGGTGCTCCGGGAAATGTGGAAGGTCTATGGGGTCGGCCGGCGGCATATGCACCGCGTCGTCGGATGCCGTCGAGCGAGTCGACTCGATCCGCAGAATGGCCGCAGTTTTCGTGAAGGAGATTAGAGTTTCATCAGCAGAAATTATGGTTTTTTCAAGACATCAATCTTGCTCAGGAGCGACAGTCACCGCAGCCCCCACAGGACGGAAGGCTAAGATCCGACCGTCCGTTTTTCGGACGATCCCGCCCTCGAACTCACGAAAGATATTGCCATGATCGATCTGTACACATCGGCCACCCCCAACGGGTGGAAAGCGTCGATCATGCTGGAGGAATTGGGCGTGCCATACACGGTGCGCCCGATTTCACTGCAGAAGCAGGAGCAAAAGACCGAAGCGTTCCTGGCGATAAGTCCCAACGGGCGTATCCCGGCGATCGTCGATCGCAGCGAGGGCGATTTCGCAGTGTTCGAATCGGGAGCCATCCTGCTTTATCTGGCTGAGAAATACCGTCGGTTTCTGCCGGACGATCGCAAAGGGCGCTCGACGGTCGTTCAGTGGCTCATGTTCCAGATGGGCGGCATCGGTCCGATGCAGGGCCAGGCCAACGTCTTCTTCCGCTACGCGCCGCAAACCATTCCGTACGCGATCGACCGCTACCAGAGCGAGACCAAACGGCTCTACCGCGTTCTAGACCGGCGCCTGGCGGACAACGAATTTCTTGCGGGCGACTATTCGATCGCCGATATCGCCAACTGGTCCTGGGTTTGCCTGCACTTCTGGGCCGGCGTCGAAATCGACGATCTGCCGAACCTGGGCAGATGGCTGGAGGCGATCCGCGCGCGGCCGGCGGTGCAGCGCGGCGTCGTGATCCCCGAGCCGATCCAACTCGAAGACGGCGGTGCGGACATGAAGAAAATGGCGCAATCGATTCTGGTCACCGCGAGCTGAGCAGCGCGATTCGCGAGTCGCGAATCGATCAAGATTCGATCAAGGCCTGGCCAACGCGACGCGAACGCGCTCCATGAACCGCGCCTCCACGGTTCCGCCGGTCTGCTCGCTGCGCGCGACGATGCGGCCGTCCGCGTCCAGCAGCACCAGCACGCCGGTGTGGTTGAACTCGCCGTCGGCCAGCGACCGAAAGCGCACGCCGAGTACGCCGGCGATCGCGCGCACCTCGGCCGCTTGCGGTTGCGCGAGGGTCCAGCGGCTGAGGTCGAGGCCACGCTTGTCGGCCACCGCCTTCAGCGCGGCAGGATCGTCACGCTGCGCATCGAGGCTGATCAGCAGCACGCCCAGACGCGGCTTCTCGGCCGGCGTGAGCTTGCGGTCCACATCCAGCACGGTGTCGATGATGGTCGGGCAGATGAACTTGCACGAGGTGTAGAACATGACCACCAATTGCGGGCTGCCGCGCTTGGAAGCCAGCGTCAGACGGCGCCCGGACTGGTCGGTGAGCTGGGCTTGGAGTTGGTAGACCGAGTCGCGCGGCAGCGGCGCGGTCGCGGGCTGCACCGCTGCCGCTGGAGCGAGCAGCAGCGACGCAAGGACGACACCCACGAGACCAACGACACGAGCTTGCATGGCAGATCCCCTCAGCGTGCGCATCGAAAGCCCAGGTTGGCGGTGGCGTCGGCACCTGCCAGCGACGACAGCATCGCCACGCGCATCAGCACCGCGTAGTGGTCGCGGTCGTTGACCGACAAGGCACCGGCGCCGCAAAACCCGAGGCGGTTGGGGTCGCCCTGGTCGCGGTTATCGGCCGACACCAGCAGCGCCGAGTAGTCGTCGGTCCATTCCCAGACCAGGCCGTGCAGGTCATGCACGCCGTGAGCGTTGACCGGCTGCGCGCCCACCGAAGCCAGGGCGTGCGTCGACGGCCGCGCATACCACGCGAGGATGCGCTCACGCCACGCGCGGTCGCTGCGCGCGTCGAGGCGCTGCTCGTCGGCCGCGGCGGCATATTCCCACTGCGACCAGCTCGGCAGGCGCGCGCCCTGCGCTCGGCAGTAGGCGCTGGCGGCGAACCAGCTCACCCAGATGACCGGTTGCCGCGCATGGGCCTGCGGCCCGAGTTGTGCGGCAGCGGCCCAGTGCGACAGATAGCGCGGCTCGGCGAACACGCTGGCCACCCGGTCGCGACGCCACTCTGGATGCTTGCGCACGAAGGCCAGGAAATCGGCATTCGTCACCGGCAGGCGCATCAGCGCGAACGGTGCCACTCGCACGCGGCCGCCGCTGTCTTCGTACTTCAGCGCCGAGACCAACGGGCCGCCGGGCAGGTTTGCATACCGGGCATCGCCGGCCTGCGCGGCAGTGACGGCGACCAGTGCGAGTACGAACCACAGCAGGCTGACCCACCCGTGCATGACGTGCTCCTGCGTTGCTGCGTTTCAATGCGCGGCGGCGGCGACCGGCTTGGCCTTGCGCCGCTCGGCGACCTCGGCCTTGGTCACCTTGCCGCCGGCATTGCCCCAGCTGTTGAGCACGTAGGTCAAGATGTTGGCGACCTCGTCGTCGGTGAGCTGGCTCATCGGCGGCATCACCGAGTTGTAGTCCTGGCCGTTCACCTTGACCGGGCCGGCGAGGCCGTTCAGCACCACATCGACGGCAGCCTTCGGCTTGACGGCCAGCCAGTCCGACTTGGCCAGTGGCGGGAACACGCCCGGCAACCCGGCGCCATTCGCCTGGTGGCAGGTGGAGCAGGTGCCGGCAAACAGCGCCTGGCCGGCCTTGACCTGCTGTTCGACGGTCAGCTCGCCGCTGCTGGCCGACTTGGCCGCGGCAGCCACCGCCGCGAGGTTGGGCTGGGCGCGGTCGCCAAGGTAGACCTCGTCGACCTCCTTGCCCGAATAGATGGACTTGTTTTCCGGGCCATCGACCTTGAGGATCGCCAGCGCTCCCTTGTTGAAGGCGCGAAAGATCGAGTGATCGACGATCACGTAGCTGCCCGGCACTTCGAGATGAAAGTCCATCATCGCCGCGCCGCCGGCCGGGATGAGCGTGGTCTGCACGTTCTCCTGGAAGCGCATGCCGCCCTCGAACCAGACCTTGTCGAAGATCTCGCCGATGACGTGAAAGCTCGACACCAGGTTGGGCCCGCCGTTGCCCACGTACAGGCGCACCGTCTCGCCGGTCTTGGCGGTGATGGCCTTTTCGCCCGTCATCGACCCTTCGCCGCCGTTGAACAAAACGTAGGTCGCGTTCTCGTCGATCGCCTTTTGCATGTCGAACGGTTGCAGGCCCTTCTCTCGGTACTTGCCGGTGGTGTAGAAGTCGCCCTGCATCACGTAGTACTCGCGGTCGACCTTGGGCAGGCCGCCGGGCGGCTCGACCAGGATCAGCCCGTACATGCCGTTGGCCACGTGCATACCGACCGGCGCGGTGGCGCAGTGATAGACATAGAGGCCCGCGTTGAGCGCCTTGAAGCTGAACTGCGATTTGTGCCCCGGCGCGGTGAAGCTCGACGCCGCGCCGCCGCCCGGGCCGGTGACGCCGTGCAGGTCGATGTTGTGCGGCATCTTCGAGTCGGGCGCGTTCTTCAGGTGGAACTCGACCGTGTCGCCCTGGCGCACGCGGATGAAGCTGCCCGGCACGGTGCCGCCGAAAGTCCAGAAGGTGTAGCTCACGCCTTCGGAAATCGGCATCTCTTTCTCAATCACTTCCAGCTCGACGATCACCTTGGCGGGCGCGCTGCGTCCGGTGGCCGGCGGCACCAGCGGCGGGCTGGTCAGCACCGCCTTGATCGGCTCGCCCTGCGGTGGGCCGAAGTCGCCCTTCAGCGAGCCGCCACTGTCGGAGGCGGCGCCGTCGGCCTTGGCCACGGGGGCCGTCGCGTCGCG
>NZ_JANMWL010000207.1:0-7221 GCF_031393925.1 Methylibium sp.
TCAACACCCAGATTGCCACGCAGATCGGCGCGGGCGCCGTGTCGTGGCTGACCTACGCCGACCGGCTGATGGAGTTTCCGACCGCGCTGCTCGGCGTGGCGCTCGGCGTGGTGCTGCTGCCGCAGCTGTCGGCCACGCAGGCCCAGGGCGACTCGGCGCGTTATTCGGCCTTGCTCGACTGGGGCCTGCGCCTGGTGCTGCTGCTGGCGCTGCCGTGCGCGGTGGCGCTGCTGGTGTTTCCGCGTGCGCTGGTGGCCGTGCTCTACCACCGCGGCGCATTCGGCGCCAATGACGTGCAGCAGACGGTCGTGGCACTCATGGGCTACGGGGTCGGCCTCGTCGGGTTGGTGGCGCTCAAGGTGCTGGCGCCGGGCTTCTATGCCAAGCAGGACATCCGCACGCCGGTCAAGGTGGCCATCGTCGTGCTGGTGCTCACGCAGTTGCTCAATCTCGCGTTCGTGCCCGTGCTCGGCCATGCCGGCCTGGCGCTGTCGATAGGCTGCGCGGCGCTGGTCAATGCGCTGTGGCTGCTGATCGGCCTGCACCGCCGCGGCAGCTGGTGGCCGGCGCCGGGCTGGCCAATGTTCGCCCTGAAGGTGGGCATCGCCAGCCTGGCGATGGGCGCCGGCCTCGCGTGGGCGGCAGAGGCGCTCGACTGGGTTGCGTTCGGCAGCCGTGAGCTGCAGCGCGCGGGGGCGCTGGCCGGCGTGCTGCTCGCGGCGGCGGCGCTCTACTTCGGCCTGCTGCTGCTGCTCGGATTGCGTCCGCGTGACTTTTCGCGTCGCGCCTGAGGCAATGGCCGCAAAGATGCTGCGGCGCGTCGCCTAAACTTGGCGCCATGCCTGCACCGTTTCCCATCGAGGTGCCGACCGCGCTGGAGTACTTCGACACGCTGGTCGCCGAGGACGCCAGTTTCGCGCTCACCGAAACGGCGGTCGCGCTCGCGCAGGACGAGCACCCGCGCCTGGACACGCAGGCGGTGCTGGCCGATATCGACACCCTGGCCGACAAGCTCAGGCGCCGCATTCCGCCCGACGCCATGCCGGTGCAGAAGCTGCGCTTGCTCAACCATCGCTTTTTCCAGGAATGGGGTTTTGGCGGCAATGTCAACGACTACTACGCCAGCGCCAACAGCTACATCCACGAAGTGCTGCGCACCCGCCGCGGCATCCCGATTTCGCTGGCGGTGATCTACCTGGAGCTGGCCGGGCAGATCGGCCTGACGGCGCGCGCGGTGTCGTTCCCGGGCCACTTCCTGGTCAAGGTGAAGATGCCCCAGGGCGAGGTCGTCATCGACCCCTTTACCGGGCATTCGCTGTCGCGCGACGAGCTCGACGAGCGGCTCGTGCCCTACAAGCGCCGCCAGGGCCTGATGGGCGAGTTCGACATGCCGCTCGGCCTGTTCTTGCAGCCGGCATCGCCGCGCGAGGTGATCGCGCGCATGCTGCGCAACCTCAAGGAAATCCACCGCTCGGCGCAAGACTGGCCGCGGCTGCTGGCAGTGCAGGAGCGGCTGGTGCGGCTGTTGCCGCGCGAGTGGGACGAGCGTCGCGACCGCGGCCTGGTGCAGGCCGAGCTGGGCTTCTTCCTGGCCGCTGCCGACGACCTGGAGGCCTACCTCGCCCACAGCCCGCGCGCCGACGATCGCGCGCCCGTCGCCAAGCGGGCCGTCGAACTCCGCATGCAGGGCCGACCCCGGCTGCATTGAGCCGCAGCGCCCGCGTGCGCGGCAAGGCCGCAGCGCGCCGATCCGGGCCGCCGGCAGCCCCAGCGCCTCGCCCGATAAACTCGCCCCGCCGCGCCCCTGCGGCGCGATCCCGCCGCTCCCGCATGCCCCTGACTTCCGCGCAAACCCAAGGCATGGCCTGGCTCGGCATTGCCATCGCCACCGTGCTCGCCCTGTGGTTGCTGGGGTCGGTGCTGACGCCCTTTGTGGTTGCCGGTGTGTTGGGCTATGCCCTGCATCCCCTGGTCGACCGTCTGGTTCGTCGGCGCGTACCCAGGGCGCTGGCGGCGCTGCTGGTCGAGGTGCTGGCCTTGGTGACCGCGCTGGCGCTGCTCTTGCTGGTGGTGCCGATCGTGCTGCGCGAGCTGCCGACCCTGCGCGAGCAGATCCCGCTGCTGCTGACCCGGCTCGACGCCTGGCTGGCGCCCATGCTGGCACCGCTGGGCATTGACATCTCGCTCGACGTGGCCGGTATCAAGGAGCTGCTCATCGCGCAGCTCGGCGACAACACCGAAAGCCTGGCCAAGGCCGCGCTCGATTCGCTGCGCATCGGCGGCAGCTTCGCGCTCGGCCTGCTGGGCGCCGCGGTGTTGCTGCCGGTGCTGCTGTTCTATGTGCTGGTCGACTGGGCCGGCCTGGTGGATCGCGCTCAATCGCTGGTGCCGCCGCGCGTGCGCCCGGCCTTCGACGGCTTCGTCGCCGAATGCGACCACATGCTCGGTCAGTACCTGCGCGGGCAGCTGTTGGTGATGGGCATCCTGTCGGTGTTCTACAGCGTGGGGCTGGCCTTGTTCGGCTTCGACCTGGCGGTGCCGGTGGGCGTGTTCACCGGCCTGGCGGTGTTCATTCCCTACCTGGGTTTCGGCTTCGGTCTGGTGCTGGCGGCCTTGACCGGCCTGCTCCAGTTCGGCGCCGCCTACACCGCCATCGCCGTGGCCGTGGTGTTCGGTCTCGGGCAGGTGGTGGAGAGTTTCTACCTGACGCCACGGCTGGTGGGCGAGCGCATCGGCCTGAACCCGATCACGGTGATCTTCGCCTTGCTCGCCTTCGGCCAGCTGTTCGGCTTTATCGGCGTGCTCGTCGCGCTGCCGGTCAGCGCCGTCGGCGTGGTGGCGTTGCGCCGGCTCAAGACGGTCTACCTTGCCAGCGCGCTGTACCGCAAGTGAGCATTGAAGGGCCGCCCCGAGATGCGAACCGCCCCCCCGGTGGGCAGGCGCCTGCGAGCGCCGTGGGGGCAGGTCCGATCACCCAGCAACTACCCCTGCGGCTCGGGCCCGGCCCGGCGCAGAGCTTCAAGACTTTCGTGGCGGGCGACAACGCCGCCGCACTCGCGGCGCTGCGCGCGGCCGCGGGCTCGCTCTACCTGTGGGGGCCGGCTGGGGCCGGCAAGAGCCATCTGCTGTGCGCGGCATGGCGTGCGGCCGAGGAGCGCGGCGCGCTTGCTTTGCGCTTCACCGCGTCGATGCCCACGCCCTGGCGCTGGGAAGACGGCACGCAGCTCGTGCTGCTCGACGCCTGCGAGCGCTACGACGCGGCCCGGCAGCACGCGGCGTTCGCCCTGTTCGTCGAGGCGGCGACGCACGGCGCGATGGTGCTCGCGGCCGGCCGGCTGCCGCCGGTCGATCTGCCGCTGCGCGAAGACCTGCGCACGCGGCTGGGCGGCGGGCTGGTGTTCGCCTTGCAGCCGCTCGCCGAAGCCGAGGTGGCTGCCACTCTGCGGTGCGAGGCCGAGCGCCGCGGCATCGCGCTTGCGGACGAGGTGATCGGCTACTTGCTCACCCGCTTTGCGCGCGACCTGGGTTCGCTGATGGCCTTGCTCGACGCGCTCGACGATTTTTCGCTGAGTCACCAGCGCGCGGTGACCGTGCCGCTGCTCAAACAAATGCTCGCGCAGCAACCGGGGCCGGGCAAGCCATGAACCTCTGCCTGTTCGACCTCGACCACACGCTGCTGCCGCTGGACTCCGACCACGCCTGGGGCAAGTTCGTGGTCTCGCTCGGCTGGGCCGACGGGCAGCGCCAGAGCGAGATCAACGACGCCTTCTTCCTGCAGTACCAGCGCGGCACGCTCGACCTCGACGCGTACATCGAGTTCGCCACGCGCTCCTGGCGCGAGCGCCCGGTGGCCGAGCAGGACGCGGCGCACGCACGCTTCATGCGCGAATGCATCGCCCCGGCGATCCGGCCCGAGGCGCTGGCGCTGGTCGACCAGCACCGTCGCCAGGGCGATCTGATGGCCATCGTCACCGCGACCAACGAGTTCGTCACCCGGCCGATCGCTGCCGCGCTGGGCGTGGACACGCTGATCGCGGTCGAACTCGAGCGCGACGACTGCGGGCGCGTCACCGGCCGCATCCACGGCGTGCCCTCGTTTCGCGAAGGCAAGACGGTGCGTGTGGCGCAATGGCTGGCGGGCCGGGGCCTCGGTGTGCAAGACTTCCCGCGTGTGACGGTGTACAGCGATTCGCCCAACGACCTGCCGCTGCTCGAGCTGGCCACGCACCCGGTGGCCACCAACCCCTCGGCGGCGCTCGAGGCGATCGCCCGCCAGCGCGGCTGGCCCCTACTGAGGCTCTTTCCCACCCCATGATCAAGCGATTCATCAACAAGCTGCTCGGCAAGGGCGACGGCGACGCCGCCAAGCCGGCGCGCCGCAAGGCTGCCAAGCGCATGGACGTGCCGGCCAGCGAGCACGGCATCGACCCGGCGCTGGTCGACGAGCGTGCGCTCAAGGTCGTGTCCACCTTGCAGGAGGCCGGGCACGAGGCCTTCATCGTCGGCGGCGCGGTGCGCGACATGATGCTGGGCCTGCGGCCCAAGGATTTCGACGTCGCCACCGACGCCACGCCGGAGCAGGTCAAGGGCCTGTTCCGCCGCGCCTTCATCATCGGGCGGCGCTTTCGCATCGTCCACGTGGTGCATGGCCGGGGGCGCGATCACGAGGTGATCGAGGTTTCCACCTTCCGCGCCTACCTCGACGCCGCGGCGGCCGAGCAGGTGGCGGGCAACGAGAAGACCTCGCGTGCCGAGCTGTCGGGCAAGAGCCACGTCGTCGACGCCACCGGCCGTGTGCTGCGCGACAACGTCTGGGGCCCGCAGCATGAAGACGCCGAGCGCCGCGACTTCACCGTCAACGCGCTCTACTACGACCCGCGCACCCAGGTGGTGGTCGACTATCACGGCGGCATCGCCGACGCCAAGAAGCGCCTCTTGCGCATGATCGGCGACCCGCTGGCGCGCTACCGCGAAGACCCGGTGCGCATCGTGCGCGCGGTGCGCTTTGCCGCCAAGCTGGGCTTCGAGGTCGAGCCCAAGACGCGTGCGCCGATGAAGGACTGTGCGGCGCTGCTCGAGGCGGTGCCGGCCTCGCGGCTGTTTGACGAGCTGTTCAAGCTGTTGCAGACCGGCCATTCGCGCGCTTCCATCGAGCAGTTGAAGAAGCACGGCCTGCTGGGCACCGGGACTGGCATCGGCAAGGGCGAGCGCGGCATCTTCCCGCTGCTCGACGCGGTACTGGCCGACGCCGAGAAGCATCCGGCGCGCGCCGCCTTCATCGACGCTGCCTTGGCCGACACCGACCGGCGTGTGGCCGAGAGCAAGTCGGTGGCGCCGAGCTTCCTGCTCGCCTGCCTGCTGTGGCATGAAGTGCTGGCGCATTGGCAGCGGCTCAAGGCCCATGGCGAGCCGCCGTTCCCGGCGCTGCAGCAGGCCATCGACACCGTGTTCGACGCCCGCGTGGGCGACATCTCCGGGCGCGGCAAGCTCGGTGCCGACATGCGCGAGATCTGGATGATGCAGCCGCGCTTCGAGCGCCGCAGCGGCGCCACGCCGCTCGCGCTGGTCGACCAGCCGCGCTTTCGTGCCGGTTTCGACTTCCTGCGCCTGCGCGCCGATTGCGGCGAGACGCCGGTCGAGCTGGCGGAATGGTGGGAAGACTTTTCGCTCGGCAGCGACGAGGAGCGCCGCGCCTTGCTCGAAGAAGCGCGTGAGCGCGAGCAGCAGGCGCGCCGTGCGTCGGGCCCCTCGGCGGTCGCTTCGGGCCGCACTGCGGCCGCCCACGGCAACGTCGCTTCCGCATCCGGCAGTGCTGCGACCGCCGCGGGCGAGGCCGTCGCAGACCCGGCGGCCCGCAAGCGCCGCCGCCGACGGCGCAAGCCGGCCGGTGAGGGCGGCGCCAGCGACGACGCAGCGGGCCCGGGCACGGCGGCGCTCGACAGCACGGGCTGAACATGGCCGGGCCGACGCGGGCCTATGTCGGGCTGGGCGCCAACCTGGGGGATCCGCGTGCCACGCTCGGGCAGGCGCTGGCCGCGATCGCGGCCTTGCCGCACGGCCGGCTCGTGGCAACGTCGTCGATCTACCGCACCGCGCCGATCGACTCCAGCGGCCCCGACTACCTCAACGCCGTGGCCGCGCTCGACACCGCGCTGGCGCCCGCCGCGCTGCTGGCGTCGCTGCAGGCGATCGAAGCGGCGCATGGCCGCGAGCGGCCCTACCGCAACGCGCCGCGCACGCTCGATCTCGACTTGCTGTTGCACGGCGATGCCGTCGTCGACACGCCCACGCTCACCTTGCCGCATCCGCGCCTGCACCAGCGCGCCTTCGTGCTGCTGCCCTTGCTCGAGCTGGCGCCCCTGCTTGCAGCACCCGGCCTCGGGCCGTTGGCGGCGCATGCCGCGGCCGTGGCCGGCCAGCGTATCGAGCGACTGGCGCCAACGCCGCACGATGGCGCGCCGTGCACCTGAGCGCCGCTTGAGCAACACCCCGGAAGCAAGGCGATGCACCGCAGTCTTTGCCGCCTCGTCGCGCTCGTCTTGACGCTGGCCTCGCCGGCCGCCTGGGCGCAGGACGTTGGCTCGCTCGACGCCCTGGCCTGGCTGGCGGGCTGCTGGGCGGGCGAGCGCGCGGACGAGCCGCTGCAACGCTTTGAAGAGCAATGGATGGCGCCGCGCGCCGGCGTGATGCTCGGCATGGGCCGCATGGTGCGCGGCGGCAAGTTGGTCGAGCACGAGCAGATGTTGATTCGCGAAGAAGGCGGTGCGCTGGTCTACACCGCCCGGCCGTCGGGGCAAGCGAGCGTGTCGTTCCGGGCCGCGAGTGCGCACGCCGATGGCATCGTGTTCGAGAACCCGCTGCATGACTTTCCGCAGCGCATCAGCTACCGGCTGCTTGGCGACGGCTCGCTGCTGGCGCGCATCGAGGGCGAGCGGCGCGGTCGCACGCGCGCGGTCGAGTTTCCGATGAGGCGCGTGGACTGCCCTGGATAATCGCGAGCCACTTCGGCTGTCGCCCTTCTCGCCTTGTCGCTTTCCTCGCTACGGATCCCGGTGCAGACTATGCTGCCGCCGATCGCCTCCAACATTGTCTGAATGATGGACATGAGCGGCGCGGGACACCCGAGACGGAATGCGGCCATGCGCTTCAGGCATGTCGTCCTTGAAGGCCCGATCGGCGTGGGCAAGACCACGCTGGCGCGTGCGCTGGCCGAGCACTGGG
>NZ_JANMWL010000224.1:0-6562 GCF_031393925.1 Methylibium sp.
GCGGCGTCAGGTCACCGACGCTTTCTCTGCACAGCCGCCGCTCAGCTGGAGTCTGCGAACGGCTGCTGCGGGTCGCCTGTTGACCACAGCAAACGACGACAGCAGTCGTTTAGCACCAAAGTCAACAAGCTTCCCGTCGTCATCCACCCAGCTTTCTAGAGCCCCATCTCCGCGAGCATTCCCGGCCACCTGTGTTTCCAGGGCTGCGCTGCCTCAAAGCAGGCCGACGCTCTTAAAACAAGCGCGTCGTCCAGGTGTCTGCCGATGATTTGAAGCCCGATGGGAAGTCCGTCCTCGGTCCAGCCGGCGGGGACGGTGGCGGCCGGGCTGCCTGTCAAGTTATAGGGGTAGGTGAAGTGCAGCCACTCGAACTGATCGACCTCACGACCATCGATCACGGTGGGGCCCTGTATCCCGACCTCGAAAGGCGGGACCGCCACGGTCGGCGTGATCAGCAAATCGTAATTGCGCATAAAGCGCCACATCTTGTTGGTCACCGCTTTGCGCACGACCATTGCATCGGTGAGCTGTTCTGCGGTCCATTCGGTGCGAAGAACGGCCGCCAGGTGAGGCGTCATTTTTTCACCCAAGCGGTCGGCCATTGCCCTCAAGCCGCGCAAATCAGTCTCGCGGATCACCATGCCCCAAAAGCCGTCATAGGGGTTGTCCCAGCCTGGATTGGCTTCTTCGACGATGCACCCCAGGTCACGCTCGAATACCTTCGCGGCCTCAGCCACGATCTTTCGCACACGCGGGTCGACGGCCGCATAGCCCAAGTCGGCGCTGTAGGCGACGCGCTTGCCCTTCAGGTCGCCCCGCAGTGCCGTGAGCCAGTCGAAATCTCGTTCATAAGGCAGCGATCGGCTGTCACGGTCGTCGGGCCCCGCGATCACCGAGAGCACCAGTGCGCTGTCGGCCACGGTGCGGCTCATCGGCCCGAGGTGTTCGAGGGCTTCCCAGCTTGATACGCCGGGGTAGCGTTCGTCTTTGGTGCCTGGGTACAAAGGCACCCGCCCCATCGACGCTTTCATTCCAAAGAGCCCCGAGAAAGAGCTTGGAATGCGCACCGATCCGCCGCCGTCGCCGCCGATCGCAATCGGCCCCATACCACCCGCCACGGCCGCGCCCGAGCCGGCGCTGGAGCCGCCCGGCGTGAGGGTCGTGTTCCATGGATTTCGGCTGGTCTCGAACACCGGGTTGTGCCCGACACCGCTGTAGCCGAACTCGGGCACGTTGGTCTTGCCGATGATGATCGCGCCCGCCTGCTTCAGTCGCTCCACCACCACATCGTCTTCATCGGGAACGAAGTCCGCATAGGCCCAGGAGCCCGACACGGTCTTGACGCCCTGGGTGCAGACCAAATCCTTGATGCCGACCGGAACGCCGGCGAGCGGGCCCACCGCGACGCCCGCCATGATGTTTTTATCGACGCGCTCGGCGGCTGCAATCGCCAGTTCTGGCGTGGGCGTACAAAAGGCATGCAGCTGCGGTTCGAGCCGGTTCATGCGGTCGATGACGGCGCGCGTCACTTCGACTGCGGAGAGCTGCTTGGTGCGAACCAGATTTGCAAGATGCACCGCATCCATGCGGCAGATTTCGTTCGATGTGCTCATGGGTCAACCTCGTTTGAAAAGAGTGTCCGCGCCTTGTCTGGCAAGCCGAAGTACGTTCGCGCTAAAACGTGCTTGGCCCCGCTTCCGCCTCGCCGAGTGCGACCAGCAGGTCGAGCTCGACCGACGCGTTCTTGGGCAATTGGTGAACGCCCACCGCCGTGCGCGTGTGACCACCGTGGGGTTCGAGCAGCGTGTAGAGAATCTCCGAGGCGGCGTCCGCCACTTCGCTTTGCTCGGTGAAGTTCGCGGCGCTGTGGACGTAGACGTTCATGCGCAGCACCTTGGCAACGCGATCGAGCGAGCCGAGCGACTGGCGAGCGACGATCAGCGCGCGCACCACGCAAATGCGCGCGGCGCGGCAGCCCTCTTCGAGTGACACGTCGGCGCCGACGCTGCCCGCCACTGCGACGGCGCCGCGCACGCGCGGAATCTGCCCGCTCACGAACAACTGGCCGCCGTGTTCGACGGCCACTTCATGGCGCGGCACGGCGCGGATGTGTTCTGCGATGTCGAGACCGAACTCGGCCGCGAGTTTCTTGAGTTGTGCGTCACGGGAGGAGGTCATGGGGGCGTCCTGTCTTTCGTCGGTCTTTCTTCGAACCAGCGGTCGTCATTCACCGAAGCGAACGTCGCATGGCGACATGGGGCGTGCCCGCCTCATCGAACGCCGGCCCTTGCTGCGTAAAGCCGCGCCGGCTGAAGAAGCCCGCCGCCGAGCGTGGCGCGTTCAGCATCGCCTCGGCGTCGCCGCGTTCGCGCGCCGCCGCCAGCAGCGCGTCGAGCACCGCCGAGCCCAGGCCGGCGCCGCGCAGCGCCTGGCGCACCGCCATGCGACCGAGCTTCACGGCGCCGCTGCCCGCGGCTTGCAGGCGGCCGGTGGCGAGCGCCATGCCGATGCGGTTGTAGGCCACGGCATGCAGGCAACTCGCGTCAGTCGCATCGGCCGCGTCGACGTCCAGCTCGGCGGCAATGCCTTGCTCCTGCACGAACACCTCGTCGCGGATCGCGCGCGCGTCGGCGGCCAGCGTCTGCCACGAGCCGGTGCGCACCGTGTGCATGGCCTCGCCCGCCTCGTAGCCCTGCAACAGCGCCCGAAGGTCCGCCGGCACCGGCTTGCTTTTTTGTGTGGCCGGGTCGGCGAACACGTAGACCAGCTCGCCCGCGACGAGCAGGGTGTCCTGGCGAAACACCGCGCCCTCGAACTGCATCGACGAGCTGCCGATGCGCACCGAGCGGATGCCGATGTCGAGCTGCTCGTCGTAGCGCGCCGAGGCGTGGTACTCGAGCGTGGACTTGCGCACATAGAGATCGCCGCCAAAGCCTTGCATCGATTCAACATACGGCAGCGCCAGCGCGCGCCAGTAGTCGGCCACCGCCGTGTCCAGGTACAGCAGGAAGTGGCCGTTGAAGACGATGCCCTGCAGGTCGACTTCGGCCCAGCGCACGCGCAGGCGGTGGAGCTGGCGAAATGTGCCGCGGGTCGCGGCCTGGTTCGGCGCGCTGCCGGCCGGGGCACGCTCCTGGCCCTGCGGGCTCATGGCCACAGCGCCTCGCGCAGCGCGCGCGCCGCCGCTTCCTGGGCGAGCCGCGCTTCGGGCACGGTGCGGCCCATCTTGACGAAGTCGTGGACGACGCCACGCCACACCTCCAAGGTGACCGGCACGCCGACGGCACGCAGCTTGTCGCCGTAGGCCAGGCCTTCGTCGAGCAAGGGGTCGAATTCGGCCAGGCCGATCCAGGCGGGCGCCACGCCCTCGTGATCGGGCGCGCTCAGCGGTGCGAAGCGCCAGTCGTCGCGCTCGGGCTCGTCGATGTAGTGAGCGAAAAACCAGTCGATCATCGGTTTATCGAGCAGCAAACCTTCGCCGTGCCGGCGGTGCGACTCGGTCTGCTGGCGCCCCACCGTGCCGGGGTAGATGAGCAACTGCAGCGCCAGAGGCAGGCCGGCGTCGCGCGCCAGCAGCGCGCACACCGCAGCGAGCGTGCCGCCGGCACTGTCGCCGCCGACGGCCAGGCGGCTCGCGTCCACGCCGAGCAGGTCGCCCTCGCGCGCCAGCCACTGCAACGCGTCCCAGGCGTCGTTGACTGCGCTCGGAAAGCGGTGCTCGGGTGCGAGCCGGTAATCGAGCGCCACCACCGCCACGCCGCTGAGCAACGCCAGCTGGCGACACAGGCTGTCGTGGCTGTCGAGGCTGCCGATGCAAAAGCCCCCGCCGTGCAGATAGAGCAGCACCGGCGCACGCAGGGGCCGGCTCAGGTAGAGCCGCGCGGCGAGCGTGTGGCCGTCGCGCGCGGGGATCGTCAGGTCTTCCACGCGGCTCAGCGCGGCGCGCGGCAAATCAAGCATCTCGGCGCCGATTTCGTAGGCGCCGCGCACCTCTTGGAGCGACAGCGTGTGCAGCGGACCACGGCGCGCACGCTGGATGCGCTCGAGCACGCTGCGCATGGCCGGGGTCAGGGCGTCAAGGCTCATCGGGAGGCGGTCGGGTTCGAGGGCCACGAGCATACTGGCAGCCTGCCCCGCGCACTGCTTTCTCCCCACCATGGCCAGCATCTTCTACATCACCCAGATCCAGTTCGACTTTGGCGCGGTGCGCGAACTCGCGGCCGAGTGCGCGCGCATCGGCATTGCCCGCCCGCTCGTCATCACCGACGCCGGCGTGCGTGCCGCGGGCGTGCTGCAAAGGGCGCTCGACGCGCTGCACGAGCTGCCGGTGGCGGTGTTCGACGGCACGCCCTCCAACCCCACCGAGGCGGCAGTGCGCGCCGCGCGCGAGGTGTGGACGGCGCACCGGGCCGATGGGCTCGTGGCCGTGGGCGGCGGCTCCAGCATCGACCTGGCCAAGGGTTTGGCGATCCTGGCCACCCACCCCGGCGAGCTCAAGACCTACGCCACCATCGAAGGCGGCTCGGCCCGCATCACCGAGGCGGTCGCGCCGATCATCGCGGTGCCCACCACCGCCGGCACCGGCAGCGAAGTGGCGCGCGGCGCGATCGTGATCGTCGACGACCACCGCAAGCTCGGTTTTCATTCGTGGCACCTCGTTCCCAAGGTCGCCATCTGCGACCCCGAACTCACGCTCGGCCTGCCGGCCGGCCTGACCGCGGCCACCGGCATGGACGCGGTGGCGCACTGCATGGAAACCTTCATGTCGGCGGCCTTCAACCCGCCCGCCGACGGCATTGCGCTCGACGGCCTGGAGCGCGGTTGGGCCCACATCGAGCGCGCCACCCGCAACGGCAGCGACCGCGAAGCGCGCCGCCAGATGATGAGCGCCTCGATGCAGGGCGCGCTGGCGTTCCAGAAGGGCCTGGGCTGCGTGCATTCGCTCTCGCACAGCCTGGGCGGCGTCAATCCCAAGCTGCACCACGGCTGCCTGAACGCGATGTTCCTGCCCGCCGTGGTGCGTTTCAACGCCCCGTCCGAGAGCGTGAAGAGCGAACGCCGGCTCGAGCGCATGGCACGCGCCATGGGCTTGGCTTCGGCCGACGACGTGGCGCCGGCCCTCACCGACATGAACGCGCGCCTGGGTTTGCCCAGCGGCCTGGCAGCGCTCGGCGTGGAGCCGGCCTGGTTCGACCGCATCATCCAGGGCGCGCTGGCCGACCACTGCCACAAGACCAATCCGCGTCTGGCGAGCGCCGAGGATTACCGCGCGATGCTGGTCGCGTCGATGTGAGATCGAGCGTCAGGCGTGCACGGACTTGTTGCAGCAATTCAAAGAACACAGCCAGCGATCCGCGATCCTGAGAGAGCAAGAGACGGTTGCCGTACACCGCGGCGCGCACACCTGACAGGCGCTCCCTGCCTTACTCAGCGGCAAAGCGCGCCACGCGCCGGCCGTCGATCACGAGCTGTTCGATGAACATCGCATGCGGCCGCACCCACAGGCCCGACTCGCCGTAGAGAGGCCGGTACACCACCAGCGGCTCCAAGGTCTCGCTGTGGCGGGCCACCCCGATTACGTGGTAGCGCAGGCCCTTGTAGTGGACGTAGACGCCCGGCGCGAGTGCGGGCAAGGCGGGCAGAGAAGCAGCGGCGGACATCGGCCGATTGTGGGTGCGCCAACGACGCATCGGCGGTTTTGGCGGTACGGGCTGCGGGTGGCGAGGTCCGGCGGGGCAAAGGCGCGCCCGGACGCGCCTTTGCCGCCCCAACCGACCTTTTGCCCTTGCCCTTGCCCTTGCCTAAAGCGGCCCCAGCAGCGACACCACGTCGCCACGACGCCCGAAGCGCCTCAAGGAATGGCCAGCACCACATTGCCGACCGTCTGGCCGCCTTCGACCGCTTCATGGGCTTCAACGATGCGCTCGAGCGGCAATCGCTGCGCAATGTTGTGCACCAGCGCGCCGCGCTCCAGAAACCCCGTGAGCGCCGCCTCGGCCCGCTCACGATCGCCCCGCTCCAGGTGGTAGACCATGAAGTAGCTCATCGTGATGTTCTTCGCGATGAGCGGAAAAAACGGCAGCTCGAACTTGCCCGCTCCGCTGCCGTAGACGATGCAATTGCCGCCCGGGGCGATGACGTCGATGTCGAGTGCGGCATTGGCCGCGATGTCGAGCTCGACGATGCGCTCGACGCCCTGCCCCGCGGTGGCCTGTCGGATCTGCTCGGCGGCGTCGCTGCTTCGGTAATCGATCACCGCGTGCGCACCGGCCGCTTTGGCGAGCTCGGCCTTCTGCGCCGTGCTGGTCGTGGCCAGCACCAGGCGCGCACCGAGCAGCCTCGCGAACTGCACGGCGTAGTGGCCGACCGCCCCGGCGCCGCCTGCCACCAGCACGCTCTGGCCCCGCACACCGCCGGCCATCAACATCGCGTGCAGGGCGGTGAGCGCCGGTATGCCCAGGCAGGCGCCGGCCTCGTCGCTCGCATGGGCGGGCAGGGCCACGGCTTGCGCTTGCGCCAGGCAGACGTACTGCGCTGCCGTGCCGAACGGTCGGCCCCAGGC
>NZ_JANMWL010000231.1:0-3679 GCF_031393925.1 Methylibium sp.
CGCTCCTGGGTACAGGATGCGAGCATGGCGAGCGTCAGTGGTGCGATCAGCCAAGCCTTCATGGTGGTTGCCTTCACGGTTCATTGGGTTCCGAAGATCCGGTCACCCGCGTCGCCGAGGCCGGGAATGATGTAGCCGACCTCGTTGAGGTGGCTGTCGATGGCCGCCGCCCAGCAGCGCACCTCTGGGTGGGCCGCATTCAGGGCCCGCACGCCCTCGGGCGCGGCCACCAGCACCAGCGCGCGGATGTCGCGGCAGCCCTTGCGCTCGAGCAGTTCCACGGTGGCGATCATCGAGCCGGCGGTGGCGAGCATCGGGTCGATGATGAGCGCGGTGCGCTCGCCGAGATGGCCCACCAGGTTCTCGAAGTAATGCTCGGGCTGCAGCGTGTCATGGTTGCGCGAAAGGCCCACGACGCTGATCTTGGCGTTGGGCACCATGTCGAGCACACCCCCCAACATGCCCAGGCCGGCGCGCAGGATCGGCACCACCGTGACCTTCTTGCCCTTGATGCGCTCGGCGCTCGCCGGCCCGCTCCAGGTCTGCACTGTCACGGGTTCGAGCGGGAAATCGGCGGTGGCCTCGTAGGCGAGCAACCGGGCCAGCTCGGCGGTGATCTCGCGAAACTTCTTGGTCGATATTGCCGCGTCGCGCAGCAGCCCGACCTTGTGCTTGACCAGCGGATGCATGACCTCGATGACGGGCATGCCAACGAGTCTATGCGAGCAGGTCGGGCAGCAGCTTGGCGGCGAGCCGTGCGGGATCGAGGTGGGCGCACGCGCCGGTTGGTGCGTCGCGAAAAAACGGCTCAGGCGCCGCGCTGGCGCACCGCTTCGTACAGGCAGATGCCGCTGGCCACCGAGACGTTGAGGCTTTCGACCGCACCAGCCATCGGCAGCTTGATGAGCTCGTCGCAGGTCTTGCGCGTGAGCTGGCGCAGGCCCTGCCCTTCGGCGCCGAGCACCAGCGCCAGCGGCTGGTCGAGCTTGGCTGCATAGAGCGTGCGCGGCGCATCTTCGGCTGCACCGACCACGCGGATGTTGCGTTCCTTCAGCTCGTTCAGGGTGCGCGCGAGGTTGGTGACCATGAAGTACGGCACCGTCTCGGCCGCGCCGCTGGCGACCTTGGAGACGGTGGCATTGAGGCCGACCGAATGGTCCTTCGGCGCGATCACCGCATGCACGCCGGCACCGTCGGCCACGCGCAGGCAAGCGCCCAGGTTGTGCGGGTCGGTCACGCCGTCGAGCACCAGCAGCAGCGGCGCGCCCTCCTGTGCGGCGTCCACGGCGTCGAGCAGGTCGTCGAGCGACGCGGCAATTGGCGCGGGCACCACCTTGGCGACCACGCCCTGGTGGCGGTGCGTGCCGGCCAGCGCCTGCAGACGCAGCTCGTCGCTGTCGAGCAGGCGGGCCCCGGCCTCCTTGGCGCGATCGATGAACTGGCGCATGCGCTGGTCGCGCCGCGTGCCGTCGACGTAGATCTCGAGCACCGACTGCGGTGCGGTCTTGAGGCGGACGGTGACGGCATGAAAGCCGAACAGGATGCGGGCGGATGACATGCGCGATTATCGGCGCGACGCAGCGGCGTTCCGCCGCGCGCCACGTCTCCTCACCCCACCCCGCGCTCCGCCACCTCACGCCACGATGCGCCCGGCCTCGATGCGCACCTGCCGGTCGCAGCGCTCGGCGATGCCGCGGTCGTGCGTGACCAGCACCAAGGTCGTGCCCAGCTCGCGGTTGAGCTCGAACATCAGCGCCATGACCTTCTCGCCGGTGGCGAAGTCGAGGCTGCCGGTGGGCTCGTCGGCCAGCAGCACGCGCGGCTTGACGACAAAGGCACGCGCCAGCGCCACGCGCTGCTGCTCGCCGCCCGAGAGGATCTTGGGGTAGTGGGAAAGCCGCTCGCCCAGGCCGACGCGGCGCAGCATCTCGGTGGCTTGCAGTCGTGCGTCAGCGCGGCCTTGCAATTCGAGCGGCAGCATCACGTTCTCGAGCGCCGTGAGGTTGCCCATCAGCTGAAAGCTCTGGAACACGAAGCCGACCTTGTGGGCGCGCACCGCGGCGCGGGCGTCCTCGTCGAGAGCAAACAGGTCGACGCCGGCGAGCCGCACGCGGCCGGCGCTGGGTGTGTCCAGGCCGGCGATGATCGCCAGCAAGGTGCTCTTGCCCGAACCGGAGGCGCCGACGATGGCCGCCGACCCCTCTGCCGCCAATGAGAAGTCGATATCGTCGAGGATCGTCAACTCGCCGCTGCTGTCACGCACGCGCTTGCTGACATGCTCGACGGCGATGATCGGATCGCTGTGCGGATCACTCATGTGGGAAGGTTAAGAAGGCATGCAATGGAGTCGAAGGCACTTTAGCAAGGGGGCGTCGGCGCTGCTGCTGTGGGGCAACGCGAGCGCACGGGCGCAGGCGCCCCGCGCCACGGTGCTGGTGGTGGGCGACAGCCTGTCGGCCGAGTACGGCTTGACGCGCGGCACGGGCTGGGTCGCGCTGCTGGAGAAAAAACTTGCCGACGAAAGGCTGGCCGTTCGCGTCATCAACGCCAGCGTCAGCGGCGACACCACCGCGGGCGGCCGCTCGCGCCTGGCGCCGCTGCTGGCACAGCACGAGCCGTCGGTGCTGGTGCTCGAACTCGGCGCCAATGACGCGCTGCGCGGGTTGCCGCTGGCGATGACCGAGCGCAACCTCGCCGACATGGCCCGCGCGGGCGTGGCGGCGGGCGCGAAGGTGTTGCTCGTGGGCATGCAGATCCCGCCGAACTATGGCAAGCGCTACGGAGAAGATTTTGCGGCGCTGTACGAGCGTGTTGCCAAGGGGGCCGGTGCGGCGCTGGTGCCGTTCTTGTTGAAAGGCGTGGCCGATCGCTCCGACGCGGCCGCGCTGTTCCAGGCCGACCGCATCCATCCCACCGCGGCCGCCCAGCCCGTCATGCTGGGCAATGTCTGGCCAACGCTGCGGCCGCTGCTGACGAAGTAGTCACTCGTCGGCATCGGTCATGCCGGGGAACAGCACCTCGGTGTAGCCCAGCTTGCTCAGGTCAGGCATGCGCATCGGGTACAGCACGCCGATGAGGTGGTCGCATTCGTGCTGCACCACTCGGGCATGGAAGCCCTCGGCCTCGCGCTCGATCGGACGGCCCTGCGGGTCCAGGCCGGTGTAGTGGATGCGGCTGTAGCGCGGCACCACGCCGCGCAGGCCGGGGACCGACAGGCAGCCTTCCCAGCCGTCCTCGAGCGCGTCGGAGAGCGGCGTGATGACGGGATTGATCAGCACCGTGCGCGGCACGGCGGGAGCGTCGGGATAACGCTCGTTGCTGGTGAAGCCGAAGATCACCACCTGCAGGTCGACGCCGATCTGCGACGCAGCGAGGCCGGCGCCGTTGGCGGCCTCCATGGTGGCCTGCAGATCGGCCACCAGTGCATGCAGCTCGGGCGTGTCGAACTCGCGCACCGGAGCCGCCGCACGCAGCAGGCGCGCATCGCCCATTTTCAGAATTTCACGAACGGCCAAGGGCACCTCGCATGACGGGCCCCGATGCAGACCCCAAGGCGCCAAGCGTAGCGCGTCAGCGCTCGCGGCCGGCGCGACGCAGCACTTGGGTGACCGGCTCGAGCAGGTATTGCAGCGGCGTGCGCTCGTCGCCCTTGATGTAGACCTCGGCCGGCATGCCGGCC
>NZ_JANMWL010000086.1:0-3125 GCF_031393925.1 Methylibium sp.
TAGAGCGCGGCGACGAGACCGATCACCGACTGCCAGAAATACTTCTCGCGCGAGCGCATGCCCTCGGGGTTCTTGTCCACCACCTTGCGCCAGTCGTCGACCCAGCCGATCGCGCCGAAGCCGAAGGTGACGATCATCACGATCCACACGAAGCGGTTGCTCCAGTCGAACCACAGCAGGGTGGAGATCGCGATGGCCAGCAGGATGAGCAAGCCACCCATGGTGGGCGTGCCCTGCTTGACCATGTGCTCGGGCACGCCGTAGATGCGGATCGGCTGGCCGATCTTGAGTTCGGTCAGGCGCTTGATCACGAAGGGCCCGAGCGCCAGCCCGATGAGCAGCGCCGTCATCGCCGCCATCACGGCGCGAAAGGTGATGTACTGGAACACGCGCAGCGCGCCGAGCTGCTCGGGGTAGAGCACTTGCAGCCACTGGGCCAGGCTAATGAGCATGTGGGGCCTCCCCGAGTGAGTCGCTGTCGGCGGCGCGCGTGGTGTCGCGCTTCGCCTTGCTCGTGGCTTCGCCCGGGGCTGCGCCGGTCGCGTCACCGCTGGCCTGCAAGGCGGCCACCACCTGTTCCATCTTCATGAAACGCGAACCCTTGACGACGATCGCCGCGGCCTCGGGCGCCTGGCCCAGTGCCGCCACCAGCTCGGCGGTGTCGGCGAAGCCGCGCGCCGACGCGCCGAAGGCCGCCGCGCTGGCGGCGCTGGCCGCGCCCGCCGTCCACAGCACGTCGATGCCGCGCGTCTTGGCATAGGCGCCGACCTCGGCGTGAAAGGCCGGCCCCTGGTCGCCCACCTCGCCCATGTCGCCGAGCACCAGCCAGCGCGGCGCGGGCAAGGTGGCGAGCACGTCGATGGCCGCGCGCACCGAGTCGGGGTTGGCGTTGTAGCTGTCGTCGATGAGCGTCACTGCGCGACCACCGCGCTGCAAGGCCTTCACCTGCGAGCGGCCCTTGACCGGCTCGAAAGCCTCGAGGCCGCGCGCCACCGCCGCCAGCGGGCAGCCCGCGGCCAGCGCGCAGGCGGTGGCCGCGAGCGCGTTCTTCACGTTATGCCAGCCGGCCACGCGGAGCGCGATCGCCGTGGCGCCGGCCGGGGTGTGCAGCACCAGCGCCCAGTGGTCGTCGCTCCACACCGCCTCGGCGGTGAGGTCGGCCTCGCCGACCAGCGCGAAGGTGAGGCAGGGCCTGTTGCCGGCGAGCCGGTGCCACAGCGGCGCGTGCTCGTCGTCGGCCGGGAACACCGCGGTGCCGGTGGCGCCGAGCGCCTCGATCACCGCGCCGTTCTCGCGCGCCACCGCCTCGACGCTCGCCATGAACTCCAGGTGCTCGCGCTGCGCGTTGTTGACGAGCGCGACGGTGGGTGCGGCCATGCGCGCGAGCTGCGCAATTTCACCCGGATGGTTCATGCCGAGTTCGACCACTGCGGCGCGGTGCCAGCTGGCGCCGTGTTGGCGCAGCCGCAGCAAGGTCAGCGGCACGCCGATGTCGTTGTTGAAGTTGCCGAGCGTCCAGCACGCACCGTCTCCCAGCCACGCGCGCAGCATGCTCGCGATCATCTGCGTGACCGTGGTCTTGCCGTTGCTGCCGGCCACCGCGATCAACGGCAGCGCCAGGCGCTCGCGCCAGTGCAGGGCCAGCACGCCGAGCGCGGCGCGCGTGTCGGCGACCTGCAGGCCCGCCAGGCCGCTCTCGGCCAGGCCGTGCCGCGCCAGCGCCGCCACCGCACCGGCGGCCCGCGCCTGCGGGAGAAAGTCATGCGCGTCGAAGCGCTCGCCCTGGAGCGCCACGAACAGGTCACCGGGTTGCAGGCTGCGCGTGTCGCTGTGGACGCGCAAGATCGCCGTGGCCGGGTCGCCGACCAGCACCGAGCCGGGCAGCAGGCGGTGCGCCAACGCCAGATCCATCATCGGTGTGTCCATCGGACCCCCATGACCTTGAGCGTCGACCCCTCGAGGGGGCGCGAGCGGCTCTGGAGCGGCCCGGCGAAGCTCGTCACAACGTCGGTCATGGCGGCCATCACAGCGCCCTCGCGGCGAGCGCGCGACGCGCCTCGAGGACATCGGAGAACGGCCGCTTCACACCGGCGATCTCCTGGTAGTCCTCGTGGCCCTTGCCGGCGATCAGCAACACGTCGCGCGGCCCGGCGGCGGCGACCGCCTCGGCGATCGCGCGACCACGGTCCTCGACCACCCGCGCGGCCTGCGGCAGGCTCATCCCGGCGACGATCTGCGCCAGGATCGCGCCGGGCTCCTCGTGGCGCGGGTTGTCGCTGGTGACGCACACGCGGTCTGCCAGGCGCTCGGCGATCGCACCCATCAATGGGCGCTTGCCCGCGTCGCGGTTGCCGCCGCAGCCGAATACGCAGGCGAGCTGGCCGCCGCGCGCCTGGGCCAGCGTGCGCAGCGCGGCGAGCGTCTTGTCGAGCGCGTCGGGCGTGTGCGCATAGTCGACCACCACCTCGGGCTGCATGGAAGCGCCCGGCGCATCGGCTGCGCGCTGCATGCGCCCGGGCACCGGCGTGAGCTGCGGCACCACGCCCACCGCGTCGGACAGCGGCACGCCGAGCGCACGCAGCCCGCCGATCACCGCGAGCAGATTGGAAGCGTTGTAGTCGCCGATCAGGCCGCTCTGCACCGGCAGCGACTGCATGCCTTCGGCCAGCGCAAACATCAGGCCGCCGCGCTCGTAGCCGAGCGCGCTGGCGCGCAGCCTTGCGTCGGGGCGGCGCGTCGAATAGGTCCAGAGATCGAGGCCGCCGGCCTTCAACTCGGCGGCCAGCGCCACGCCGCGTTCGTCGTCGAGATTGATCACCGCCGCCTTCAGCCCCGGCCAGCCGAACAGCGCGCGCTTGGCGGCCCAGTAGGCGTCCATGCTGCCGTGGAAATCGAGGTGGTCTTGGGTGAAGTTGGTGAACAGGGCGACCTCGACCTGCGTTGCCGCAAGCCGGTGTTCGACCAGACCGATCGACGATGCCTCGATGGCGCAGGCCTTGAAGCCCGCGTCGGCCATGCGGCGCAGCGCGCCGTGCAACATCACCGGGTCGGGGGTGGTGAGGCCGGTGAATTCGAGGCTGGCGGCTGTTGCGGCTGCGCGCGCCGCGCCCAGCGGCGGCTCCCCA
>NZ_JANMWL010000248.1:0-14540 GCF_031393925.1 Methylibium sp.
TCGTCGCGATGCCGCCGCTCGCGCTCCTTGGTCGCCGCCTCGATATGGCGGGTCAACGCCAGCCGCTCGGCACCAGTCATGCCGCGCCGGTCGGCTGCCGCCCATGCTTCGCTGACACCTTGCCGCATGCAGCCGTACACGCCGCCTCGTAGGTCGGCGAACAGCTTGCACCATCCGGCCAGGTCGCCGCGCCGCTCGTTGGTTGGGAAGCGATGGAAGCGGCCCGGCTCGATCTCGAGGGGCGCATTGCCGAGCCCGGTGCGGATCGCCTCGCGGAACGCGTTGATGGGGTCAGCCATTGCGCATCCTCTCCATCGCCTTCTGTAACAGCCGGCAGAACCATCGCAGCATTTCGCCGCGCAGGTTGGCGACAATGACGGCCAGCTCGTCCGGTTGCCCGACGCCAGCGTGCAGCCGGTCGAGGTAATCGGCCCACCGGGCGCTCGTCTTTCCTTCGGGGATGGCGGGCGTTTTCATTGCTGCGCCACCCCAAGGACTTTGCGTATTCCCGCCACGGGCCAGGCCAGGCGGCCCATGACGCGCAGCGGGCGCAGGCCATCGGGGAATGTCTCGGCGCTTGCCCACCCTCTTGCCGTCTGCTCCTTGCGGTTCAGGTGGCGACACATCACGGCGGTCGAGACGTGCGAGCGAGTTTCGAGATTAAGCGGTACGAAGTCAGCGGGCGCGGCGACGAAGGCCGGGCCTGTCACGCCCTCCCTTGCTTCCGTGCTGTGATGCGTTGCTGTTTGCATACTTGGGTTTCCTTAGCCGTTGCGGCGTGTTGAAAACCCAATCAGGACCTTCGGGTATGGCACCCCGTCAAACGGGGTAGGTCTACCCGGTCAAGCGGTCATAGGTGAACGGGGCAACCGTCCGGGTAGTTTGCGGGTACTTTGCGGGTAGTTCCCGGGTTACTTGCTCAGCCCAGCAAACACTGCCCCAGCGCGAATCGCCGCGGTTCGCTCTTCTCGCGCCTTGGCAATGTCCCTGCCGATGTTGGCCCGGTCGGCGGTCGGCCGCTTCAGCCTGTCGCGGGTGGTCACTCGCTCAAGTGCGCCATGCTCGCCGGCTGCTTCGACTTCGACCTCAAACCATTCCAGCAGGCGTTCGCGGCGACGCGGCGCTGTCTCTCTCACCGAGGCAACGGGCGCATCAATCAGCAGCCACTCGGCGGCCTTGCGCACGCCTTCATCGTCCCGCCCGAAGCGACTGTTGGCTTCGAGGTACAGCCGGTGCGCCTCTCGCAGCGCCTCGCGCTCGTCGTCGGCGTTATTGCCCAATGCAGCCAATGCGGCTTCGTCCAGCGAATCGCCGTTGTCGAAAACTTCGTGCAGAAATATTCCGCCACCGGCCAGAAAGAATGCTGCAAGCTCATACGCGGAGAAGGGCACCGGCAGCGCAGGCACTTTGCTGTTTCTCCGTGGGTGCCACTCCATGACCTCCCGCTCGTTGAACGCGATGAAGCGTTCGCGCTCGGCAAGCCACAACCCGTCGTCCTTCAAGTCGTGCCATGGCAAGACTTCCTTGACGCTTTGCCTCCCGCACATTGCTCGCAACGATGCACACGAATACTTCTTCGGTTCCATTGCACCCCTTCAGGTGTCAGCCTTCAAATGGGAGCCCTTGCCAGGCCGGTGAAGGAGTCCGGCTTTTCCCTCCGTCGAGGTAGGCAGGGGCGAAACGGTCAGGCGGCCACCGGCGCGGGTTGAACGTGCATCGGCTTGGTCTTGAACCTCTGCGCGGCTTGCCACACGTCATAGGCGCTTTGCTCTGCCAGCCACAGGCGAGCTTCGCCCCCACGCTTCACGCCCAGCCATGCCTCGATACGCAAGGCCATTTCAGGCGAGATAGCGGCGCGGCCATTCAGCACGCGGGACAGTGCCACGCGGGACACGTCGAGCTGTTGCGCGGCCTGCGTGACAGTCAGCCCCAGCGCCGGCAAAACATCGTTGCGCAACGTCAGGCCGGGATGCGGGGGGTTGAACATGCGTGCCATTGTTGTTTCTCCGCTTTCAGTGATCAGGCGTGGGCGCCCAGCCGCAGCCCGGTCGCGTTCAGTAGCGCCAGTAGCGTTTTCAATGTCGGGTTGCCACGCGGCGACAAAGCGCGATACAGGCTTTCGCGCGGAATGCCTGCGCGCTCGGCAACGCTCGCCATGCCTTGCGCCTCGGCAATCTGGCGCAGCGCTGCCAGCAGCGCGTATTGCCCCCCAGGTTGGTCGGCTTCGTCGAGCGCGGCGGCGAGGTACACGGCGGCGAAGTCGGGGTCTGCCTTCAACAGGTCAACTACCGTTTCATCGTGCGGACGGGATGCTTGTTTCATGGTGCGTTCCTTCGTTGCCAGTCTTGCCAGTAACCCAGCGCGGCGGCGATATCAGCTCGCTGGCGCCGCTTGTCGCCACCCATCAGCAGAAGCACGACGCGGCGGCCCGCAAGGGCGTAGTACACACGATAGCCCGGCCCCCAGTCGATGCGTAACTCCCACACGCCACCATCGAGCGGCTTGCAGTCCCCGAAGTTGCCAGCGGCCATGCGCTCGACGCGCACCAGCACGCGTGCCCCTGCCTGACGGTCAGCCAATCGAACCAGCCAATCGGCGTAGGGCTCGCTCCCGTCCGGGCTTTGGTAGGTCCGGATATCGTGCATCAGGTCTGTGAATTATACGTTACATGCCGACCCACATCAAGCCACCACGCGCAGGCCACCGGGCGCGGCCTTCGTCGCATCGAACGCTATCCCGGCCTTGTCGAGAATGAATCTCTCAATCAGCGCCAGATACGGGCGCAGCGCATCAATCGAGCGGGGCCGGTAGCCCTCGGCAATCGCGCTCGGCTTATGCCCCATCACTTGCGCAATCGCACCTGCTGGAGCCCCTGCGGCTTCACCCAATAACGAGAACGTGCGGCGCAGCCCGTGAATCGAGACGTGCGGGATGCCCGCGTCGGCCAGAACGTCGGTATGTGGTGCGCGTGGCTCTGCAATGCGGCCCGATGCGCTCATCGTGCTTGAGAACACGAACGCATTCACGCGCGGCAAGCCAGCCAACAGCATCGCCATGTAAGGCGTGAGCGGGATAACGCGGGTTGCCTCCACCTTGTCGGCGATGGTGAGTTTCTGCCACCGAAAATCGACGTTCGCCCATGTCAGCCCGGCCAGTTCTTCGCGGCGCGCGCCTGTCAGCACCAGCGCCTGAAGGTACGCGGCGGCGGTGCGGGTTCTGAGCTTGTCGGTGCCTGAGAACCATGCGGGCAATTGGTCAATCTCCAGCGCGTCGCGGCGCTTGTTCACGCCGGGCAGCACGTCCCCCAATTCGCTGGCCCGTGCGGCATTCTTGTTCACCAGTGCGCGCAGGTCTTTCTTCGTGGCGCACCAGCCAAGGAATCCGGAAAACATCGCCACGGCGCGCGCGGCCTGAATCGGCGCGGTCTTGCCCTCGTATGCATACCACTCGCGGATAACGTCTTGGTCAATCGACGCAAGGGTCAGCGGCATCAAGGCAGCAAGATGCCCCGGCTTCGTCATGCCCTTCCCTCTCTTCTTCGGTTCGCCACCCAACGAAGCGGCCTTGTTCAGGTCGGCGATGTAGCGTGGCTTCCATGCACTGCGGCGCTTGGGCTTGCCCTCTGCCATGTAGCGCGGCCACACATCGGCGACGGTCACGGTACGGCTTGCGGCTTCCGCTTCCATCGCAGCCTTCGCGGCCCGCTTGTCCCGCTCAAGCTCGCGGGGGTCGGTGCCACTGTCCAGCAGCACGCGCAGCCGGTTCGCCTCTTGCTGCGCGCCTTCAATCGTCCAGGCCCGCACGTCACCAATGGTCTGGCGAATGGTCTGGCGGTTCAGCTTGCCCTCGAACACATATGACTTCGCACGGGCAGCCGTCACGCGCACCCGAAGCCCGGGCGTTTTCTTGTCGCGCAGGAACGCTTGCATCTTGCCGGGAGGGCACACCAGCGCGTCAATCAATCCGAAGCTCAGTTCGTGACTGTCGGCCAGGTCTATCGGCGCGTCTTTCTTCCGTCTCGCCATGCTGCACCCCGTTTCCATGTAGCCACCATGTAGCCACCATGTAGCCACATTCCCCACATTCGCCCGAATTTCAATCAACACCGGCCAGCGGCAAAATCGGCCTAAACCGTTGATTTATATAGGTAACGTGGGAAGTTTATCAACGGGGATGAATACGGGCAAACACTATTTTTGCCGCATTCGTAATGCGAAGGTCGGGAGTTCGACTCTTCTCGCCGGCACCAGTGCAACCGAGAACTTGGCCCAGCCCACAAGGTTGGGCTTTGTTGTTTGTGGCCGGTACGTCTTTGCGCGAAGGACGTCGCCTGCGTCGCAAGGACGTGCAACGCCGACGCGCCCGGCATGACGGCTTCACGGCGCGAGCATCGATTGAAGCGGGTTTGGCGTCACTCGCGGTCGAAGAAAACCCCGGCGCACAGAGCGACGCCCACCGCGTAGAGCAGCCAGGTGCGCGAGATCGCGTAGGGATAGACCATCAATCCGACACCCAACCACGTCGTGCGTCGGCGCCCGCGTTTGCGCCCTCGGCGAAACGCCAAGAGGCCGATCAGGCCGAACACGACGGCACCGAAGATGTACGCAGGGCTGGGCAGTTCCAACCCAAGCGACTGCAAGGCCGCCAGTTCGTTCATAGGGCAAAGACTCGAGGCCGGTGGGGTCGGGCCGATGATCGTACGCCGCGCTCGGCAGCCAGAGCGGGTCCGCAGGCTCGTAGACATCACGCCGGGCCCGGTTCAACTTAACGCTATATACTGTTTATACAGTTTTACAGGAGACCCCCATGACCACGACCCGCAAGCGTTCACCCGCAGCAACGGCCAAGACCAAGGCGACCAGCGCGGCGGCAACGCGCAAGCCCGTCGCCGCCAAGAAGACCGCGCCGGCGACGCCGCTGGTAAAGGCCTCTGCAGCAACGCCCAAGAAACGCGAAAAAATGATTCGTGACAGTTTCACCATCCCGAAGACAGAGTTTGGTGCGCTCACGCAAGTCAAGCAGCGCGCTGCCGAGCTTGGTCATCCGGTCAAGAAAAGCGAAGTGCTGAGGGCGGGTATCAAGGCACTGGTCGCGATGGCCAACGCCCCACTTCTGGCGGCGCTGCGAGCTGTTCCCTCGATCAAGACGGGCCGCCCCGCCGCGCTCGAGTCCGCGCCAGAAGCGAGAGTGCGCGCGGCCCCGGCCCGCAAACGCAAGGCCGCCGCCCCGAAGTAGCCCACCCGCGCTGGTAACTCTGCCTGCACTGGCACGAAACCTCAACGGCGGCGCGACGCTTCAAAGGCAGCAAGGCCACCCTCGGGTGGCCTTGCTGCCTTGCGGCGAAGAGGGGTGATCAGGCGCTTAATTTCCTTCCTTGCGCTTGCCGACTTGGTTGCCGATCACGCCACCCACCGCAGCGCCACCCACGGTTCCGACCGCACTGCCGTTGGACAGCACCGATCCGGCCACGCCGCCCACACCGGCACCGATGGCGGTTGCCTTCTCTCTTTCACTCAAGCTGCCGCAGCCGGCAGCCAGCAGGGTCGCGGCAAGGCCGCAAGTCGCGAGGGCGCTTCGATAGGTCAATTTCATGGGGACACTCCTTGGATGGGCCCGTTAAAAGGCATACCTGCAAGGTAACCGGGCGGCGCTCGCGCCACAGTAGGACGGTGGCAGTCGTGCTTGTCAGACGCAACGCACTTGCGCAGGTGTTGGCGGCAAAACACGTGCGCCATCGTGGGCAGGGGCCATCGACTGCTCGCCCATCACGCCACCCGAGCACTCGCGCAGCACAGCGGCGGCACGCCGCCCGCCGCGCTCTGCCGGGTTTACACGCCGCGGGGTGGGGCAGCAGCGTCGTTCGGGCCGTCGTTCTCTCCGCTCGTGCCATCGCCCATCTGATCGGCAGCCCGCCGCAGCACCGACGCGCGCGCCGCGCTCAGCAGTTCGACGAGCCGCGCCTGCACGCCGATCTCGTTGGCCAGCAGCAGCACCAGCTTGGCGTTGAGCGCGTGGCTCTGTGCACTCGTGAGGTCGCGGTGCGCGCCGAGCAGCGCGGCGTAGAAGTCGTCCGGAGCTTCGAGCGTGGTCATGACGGTTCTCGGTGACGCGCGCGGCATGCGAATCAAAGACCAAAAACGCAGCGCGCTCAACGGCCCTGCGCGCGCTCGAGCGCTGCGCGCACACCGGCTGCGGTCGGCAAGCGCCAGCGGGCGCAGACGTGCTGGTCGGGGCGCAGCAGGTAGGCGTTGCCGGGTCGCAGGTCGTAGCGGCGCGCGAGCCAGCCCTGGGCATCGGCCGTGCGCGGCAGCGCCAGCACCTCTAGCCGCAGCGTGGCAGCCCAGGCCGGCGCCTCGCCTGCGAACAGCAGCGTGAAGCCGGGGGCGGCTTCACGCAACAGCCAGCTCGCGCGCACGCCCGGCCCGTCGTGCCCGCCCTCGTCGCCCTGCCCTTCGTGCTCGCCTTGCCGCCCCATCTGCAAGGGCGCATCCGCCGTCGGCGCGCCGGGGTGCATGGCACCCTCGAAGGCATCGACGTCGGGCGTGTTCAGCGGCGAGTCGCGCAGCACGGTGGGCGTCGACAGGCGCCCGCTGTTGACGAGTCGGCGCGCAAAGTCGTGCTCGCGCGCGAGGTCGAGCACCGCGTCGCGAAACAGGCGACTGACCTCGCTCTTGGGCGTGATGAAGTCGGTGCTGCGCGTGGAATGCAGGATGTTCTCGTCGGCGGCGGCTTCGCGCTCGACGCAGTAGCTGTCGATCAGGGACTCGGGCGCTTGCCCGCGCAGCACCGCGGCGAGCTTCCAGCCGAGGTTGTCGGCGTCCTGCACGCCGGAGTTGGCGCCGCGCGCGCCGAACGGCGAAACGCCATGCGCCGCGTCGCCCGCGAATACGATGCGCTGGTGCCGAAAGCGCGCCATGCGCTGGCAGGCGAAGGTGTAGACGCTGGCCCACACGAGGCTGAAGTCCACGTCGCGGCCAAGGCCGTGGCGCAGCAGCGCGCGCACGCGAGCGGCAATGCGCTCGGGCGCTTTCTCGGCCTCGGGATCGGCGTCCCAGCCGAGCTGGAAGTCGATGCGCCAGATGTCGTCGGGCTGGCGGTGCAGCAGCACGCTCTGGCCGCGGTGGAACGGCGGGTCGAACCAGAACCAGCGCTCGGCCACGCCGCCGGGGAACACGTCGCCCGCGCGCATCTTCACGTCGACGATCAGGAAGCGGTCGCGGAACACGCGACCACTGGCCTCTTCGCCGATGGCCGCGCGCACCGCGGAGCGCGAGCCGTCGCAGGCGACGAGCCAGTCAGTCTGCAGCGCCCGTATGCCCTCGGGCGTGTCGACCTCGATGCGCACGCCACCCGGCTGGCGCTCGACCGCGCTCACGCGGTGGCCCCAGCGCAAATCGATCAGCGGCAGTTCGCACGCGCGCTCGACCAGCCGCGCCTCGACAAAGGACTGCGGCAGGTTGACGAAGGCCGGGCGCTCGTGGCCGTCTTCGGGCAGCAGGTCGAAGGTGTAGACGGGCGCGTTGCCGAAGAACACCTTGCCGCGCTGCCAGCGCACGCCATGCTCGACCATGGCATTGCCGACGCCAAGGCGGTCGAAGATTTCGAGCGTGCGCTTGGCAAAGCAGATGGCGCGTGAGCTTTGTCGTGCGAGCACCAAAGCACGGTCGGCATCGCTTGCCAGGCTCGGGTTCCGGTCGAGCAGCACGACACGCTGGCCACGCTGCGCCAGGTCGATGGCGAGCGACAGGCCCACCGGGCCCGCACCGACCACCACCACGGCATGCCGTGCGCTTCGATCGGCGCCGCGCGGGGGCGCAGCGCGCGGGGGCGACGGGCCGGTCGGGCTCATCGCAGCGTGCCCGTCTGGGCTCCGGACGCGAGGCTCGCCCACATCTGGCGGTCGCGCTCGGCCGTCCAGATGCGCGGGTCGCGGTGGCCGACGGCTTCGTCGAAGGCACGCGTCACGTCGAACGGCAGGCAGTGATCGAAGATGACCCACTGACCGTAGCGCGGCTGGAGCGCCGCATAGGTGCGGCGATAAACGGCATTGAGATCCTCTCCCACCGCCGCGCCAGCCTTCACCGCCGCGTACAGCTCGGTCACGAAGGCACGGGTGCCGTCGAGCCCGGCCTTCACCTGCGCGGGGGCGCCGAGCGCCGCGCCGCGCCCCGGCACGAGCTGGGCCGGCTGCAGCGCCGCGAGCCGCCCGAGGGTGGCGGGCCAGTCCTCGAAATAGGCGTCACCTGCATAGGGCGTGGCGCCGAACTCGACCAGGTCGCCGCTGAACAGCGTGCGCTCCTCGGGCAGCCAGACCACGGTGTCGCCCTTGGTGTGGCCGCGACCGAGCTGCAGCAACTGCACCTCGAGCTTGCCGAGCCACAGCGTCATCTTGCCGGTGAAGGTGAGGGTCGGCCAAGTCAGGCCCGGCGGCACGCTTTCGACATTGCGAAAGAGGCGCGGAAAGCGCCCGATCTCACTGGCCTTGTCTTGCTCGCCGCGCTCGACGATGAGGTCGAAGGTGTCCTGGCTGGCGATGATGTGCTCGGGCCGGTAGGCGCTCGCGCCGAGCACGCGCACCGCGTGGTAATGGCTCAGCACGACGTAGCGAATCGGCTTGTCGGTCACTTCACGGATGCGCCGGATCACGTCGGCCGCCATCACCGGCGTGGCCTGCGTGTCCACCACCAGCACGCAGTCGTCGCCGATCACGATGCCGGTGTTGGGGTCGCCCTCGGCGGTGTAGGCCCAGGCATGCGCCGAGAGCTGGGTGAAGCTGACCTGCTTTTCCTCGAGGTCGGCTTGGGAGGCGAAGGATTTGGTGGCGGTGTTCATCGGGCGATCTTAAAACCCGTGCGACCGGGTGACATCAGCGGGCATGCGGCGTTGGTGCGATTTGGTGATGCCACCGGCCGAGCTGGCGGCGGGCGCCCTACATCCGCCGTCCCAAGCGCTGCGTCAACCCCTGCACGTTCGTCATCGAAATCAAGTGCGCGTGCAAGAGGCCGAGCGCGCCGTTGCGCAGCAGCTCCAGCGCCGCCGCGTCGGGCAAGGCCTTGAGCCTGGCTTCATCGATCACGTTCACGCCGCCGGCGTTGAGCGACTGCCCGTCGGGCAAGGTCACGTCGATCTGCACCGACTTGAGCAGGTCCAACTCGACGATGCGCGCGCACAGGAGGCGCGTGCGCTCGATCTCCTGCTCGTAGGCGTCGAGAAACTTCATCATCTCCTGCAGCTGCGGCGCGGGCGCGCCGTCGTCCTGCACCAGCAGCTCGCCTTCGGTGTCGCTCAAACCTTCGTACGCCAGGTCGATCATCACGCTGTGCTGGCCCTCGCCGGTGCGCGCGTAACTGAAGGGGTAGCGGCGGATGAAGCCCGGCACGTAGCGCGCGTCCCAGCGGCCGTCGGCCTCCACGAAGAGGTTCTCGCGCTCGCGCAGGCCGAGCAGCGCCACCGGGCTCATCTCGCTTGCACCCTGGGCGTCGGGCGCGCTGCCCGGCACGAAGCCGATCACGTATTCCTTGGCGACCTCGGCCCATTCGCCCACCGCCACGAAGCAGGCGTTCATGGGGGCGGCCAGGGCAAAGCCTTCGATGCGCTTCAAGCGCTTGCCGCGGTGCGCCGTGCGGTCGAGCAGCGCCGGCTGGCGGTAGAGCGAGAAGGCGGGGTTGGATGCGGGAGGTTTGGGAGTGCTCATGGCTCGAGACCCGGCAGCGTGCCGGTTGCGGTGTCTTCGGGATCACGGTCGATGCGGCTCACCAGCACCTTGTCGACACGTTTGCCGTCGAGATCGACGACTTCGAAACGCCAGCCTTCCCAGTCGACCACGTCGCCGGTTTGCGGCAGGCGCCCGAGCAGCAGCATGGTCATGCCGGCCAGCGTGTTGTAGCGACCGCGGTCTTCATCGGGCAGCAGCCTGAGTTCGAGTCGGTCCTTGAGTTCGGGCACCGGGATCAGGCCGTCGATCAGCCAGGAGCCGTCGGCGCGGCGTACCGCCCAGGAATTGTCGGAGGTGGGTGTCGTGAACTCGCCGGTGATCGCCTCCAGCACGTCGCGCAGGGTGATCACGCCCTGCACTTCGCCGTATTCGTCGACCACGAACACCATCTGCGTGGCCGAACCGCGAAAGTGCTCCAGCAGCTCCATGCCGGTCAGCGTTTCGGGCACGAACACCGGCGCCTGCAAATCTTCGGTGAGCGAGAGCGTCCGCCCGCTCGTCACTTGCATCAACAGGTGCTGGGTGCCGACCACGCCAAGCACTTCATCCAGGCCGCCTCGGCACACCGGGTAGCGCGAATGCTCGTGCTCGGCCATGACGGCCAGCGCTTGCGCGACGGGCGCGCTGCTGTCGAGCCAGGCGATCTCGCCGCGCGGAATCATCATCGAGCCGATCTGGCGCGCGTCGAGCCGAAACACGTTGCGCACCATCTGGTGCTCGTGCGCCTCGATCACGCCGGCATCCACGCCTTCGACCAGGCTCGCGGCGATCTCCTCCTCGGTGACGCTGCGGCTGCCGGTGTCGTGGATGCCCAGCAGCCGCAGGATCGCACCGGTGCTGCCGGCCAACAGCCGCACCAGCGGCTTGGCGGCAAACGACAGGCCGCGCATCGGCCGCGCCACCAACCGCGCCACCGCCTCCGGGTAAAGCTGGCCGAGCCGTTTGGGCACCAGCTCGCCGAAGATGATGGTCAGGATGGTGATGATGACGACCACCAGCCCCAGCGAGCCGATGTCGGCGGCACGCGGCGCCACCTCGAGCGTCTTGAGCCAGGCCGCCAGCGGCTGCGAGAACGCCGCCTCGCCGACGATGCCGTTCAAGATGCCGATCGAGGTGATGCCGATCTGCACCGTGGAGAGAAAACTGGTCGGGTCGTTGTGCAGCTTCAGGGCCGCCACGGCACCGGCGTCGCCGCCTTCGACCAGCACTTGCAGCCGTGCCTTGCGGCTGGCGGTCAGCGCCATCTCGGCCATGGCGAACACGCCGTTGAGCAGGATCAGGAATGCGAGGAGCAAGACGTCCATGCAGGGCGGGCCGCGCGACGAAGTCGGGGCACCAGGGGCGGGAGCGCGAGGGTAGCAGAATCACCCCGATGCACTACCTCCTGGGCGACCTGCAGGGCTGCGGCGGCGCGCTCGATAGGTTGCTGGCGCTGATCGATTTTTCGCCCTCCCGCGACCGGCTCTATGTGCTGGGCGACCTGGTCAATCGCGGGCCGTCGTCGCTGGCGGTACTGGAGCGCCTGCATGGCCTGGGTGACGCCGCCACCTGTTTGCTCGGCAACCACGACCTGCATCTGCTGGCGGTGGCGCACGGCGTGCGGCCCGAACACCGCAGCGACACCTTGCGCGGCATTCTCGAGTCGCCGCGGCGCGCGCACTGGCTCGACTGGCTGCGCACGCGCCGCCTGGCGGTCCACGAGCACGGCTGGCTGATGGTGCATGCGGGCGTGGCGCCGCAGTGGGACGTGGCGCTCACCCTCGAACTGGCCGGCGAATTGGAGCGCGCCCTGGCCGGGCCGGACTTGCACGAGTTTTTGCAGCAGATGTTCGGCAACGAGCCAACGCTCTGGGACCCCGCCCTGGCCCGCCACGACCGGCTGCGCTTTGCCGTCAACGCGCTCACGCGCATGCGCTTCGTCGACGCGCGCGGCGCGCTCGACTTCAAGGTCAAGGCGGGTGTCGACCAAGCGCCCGCGGGCCTGGTGCCCTGGTTCGACGCGCCCGGCCGGCTCACCGCCGGACAGCCGATCGCCTTCGGCCACTGGTCGGCGCTCGGCCTCGTGCAGCGCGACGATCTGCTGGCACTCGACACCGGCTGCGTGTGGGGCGGCCGGCTCAGCGCCGTGCGCATCGACGGCGGGCGGCGCGAGCTGATCCAGGTGGAGTGCGGCCCGACGCGCTGAGGCGGCGCCAACGACCGCGCGGCGATGCGCACGGGCCGGCAGCGCTTGCGCGGTGAGAGAATTCGCGTTGGAGGCGTGGCCGAGCGGTCTAAGGCAGCAGTCTTGAAAACTGCCGAGGGGGCAACCCCTCCGTGAGTTCGAATCTCACCGCCTCCGCCAACTCGCGCAAACCAGAGTTGCGGCGCAGACCAAATCGGGAAACGCGCGTACCGCACGCCGTCTGCCAAACATCGACCAGTGCCGAGGACCTGTGCCGGGTTACCCGACGAACCTGAACTTGCTCGCTTCGAGATAGTCCTCGAGCAACTCCATCCCGACCCACCGACGGCCTAAGCGTTCTGCGACAGCGCCGGCAGTGTTCGAGCCGGCGAACGGATCGAGCACGAGGTCACCTTCATCGGTCAACAGCTTGATGAAGAACTCAGGGAGTGCGGCCGGGAACCGGGCCGGGTGAATCTTGATGCCCGATTCCTTGCAGCGAATCGTGTAGGGATCGTTGGCCGCGTTGTTGCCCGCAATGAGCATGTCGTTCGCAGTCTGATCCTGCAAGACGTTCGACGGAATCGAACCGCCGGCTTCGATCTTGTCGAATGACGAATTGATGCTGTGCCCTGACGGACGCACCGTCGCCTTCACACCCTTCTTCGCGAGCCGGTACATGTCAGCGCTGTAGGGGCGCAGTACTTTGCGGTTGTCGGCCTTCGGGAATGGCGTCTTCGATAACCACCAAACGTGCTCGACTGAATCCTTGATTCGGACGCGGCGCACCGTTACCCACTCCGCAGGCACCGGCATCTTCGCCGGGTTGTACCAGTAGCACTCCTGGGCCAGGTAAAAGCCAAG
This sequence comes from Methylibium sp., assembly GCF_031393925.1. Classification (GTDB taxonomy): domain Bacteria; phylum Pseudomonadota; class Gammaproteobacteria; order Burkholderiales; family Burkholderiaceae_C; genus Methylibium. Next base: position 12,744 of record NZ_JANMWL010000248.1, read on the forward strand.
TTCCTCCACCAACGCGATCATCAACTTGAAGTGGTAGAGCGAGCGTGTCGGCTGACCGGGGTTCCAGCTACCGCCGATGTTCAGCACGAAGCTACCGTCATCAGCCAACACGCGGTGGATCTCCCGAGCAAACGTCAAGAACCACGCGACATAGTCAGCCTTGCTGACGTTGCCGTATTCCTTCTTGAAGTGCAGCGCGTATGGCGGTGAAGTAAATGCGAGGTTCACCGACCCGTCAGGCAGCGCCTTCAAGAGGTCGCGCGAATCGCCCAAGTACGCAGCCCCCGCTGACGTTTCATAGAACGGCTCCACCCCTCGAATCAATCCCCGCGGATGCTCCTGAGTGGGAGCAAACAGGCTGGGCTGCGGAGCAGCTATGAGTTTGTTCATTGAAGCGCTGAAAGACCGTTGCGTATCATTCGATGACTGCATTGTACCAATAAATCAGTTGACAAAGTCAACCCAATATTCATCTCTGATAGACCCGGCGGCGTGGATCAGTCAGGCGGACGCTTCGCGCCTTCGCGGAGTGTCGCGACAGGCCATTGCAAAATTGGTCAGCAACGGTCGCTTGCGAACACTCGAAGTCGGCGGACGCGCATTCGTGAACCGCACCGACGTCCTGACGTTCGAACCGAACCCGGCGGGTCGACCCAAAGGCACGGCGCGTGAGTGAGGCGCACCTTGTCGCGATCCGCGAACTGCTCACGCAATGTTCCCTCGAGGAACAGGCGGCACTGTTCCAGGAGCTGCGCGCGCGACACTTGATCCACGAGTTTGAAGAGATCATCGGCGCTCCGGCCGAGATGATTCTGGAGGCGGTGCATCGAGCGCCCGAGCTGACGCGACGAATGTTGCGTGGCGTGATCGCCGATGCGGCGTTTCGGCAGTTCGTTGTTCGCTCGCTCGATGCTTTGGGCTGGCGGGACGTGACCCCGATCGGCAACTTTGCCTACGACTACAAGATGGACGATGGTGCCGGCGCTGTGACGGTACAGGTGAAGCTGCAGCGCAGCCAGCGTGGCGCGCCGATCGTGAAGCGTGGCGAGCGTTACGCCTTCGGCGACGCCGTCCATATTGTCGAGACGCAGAAGACTCGCACTGGCACTGACGGCGACGACAACCAGACGCGCCCCTATCGGTATGGGGAATTCGACCTGCTCGCGGTGTCGATGCAGCCATCAGTGGCCCGATGGGACCGCTACATGTACACGCTCGGGCGGTGGTTGCTACCCGGACGAAATCCGGGAGAAATAGCCACATTGCAGCCCGTCGCGATAAGCCCGAACGAGTTCTGGACAGACGATTTCAGCACGGCCGTGCAGTGGTTTCGGCAACACGATGACGGCAAACGAATGACGGATTCAGCGGCGACGCGCCGGGCCGCGCAGTAAGAACGGCCAAGCTCCGAACCGAAGGCGGGCGGCACTTCCGAGCTGAAGCAAGCCCACGGCTTGGTGCGCTCGTCAGCCGTCTCGCTGACAGCCTCCGCGACAGCGGCGGCCCCGCAGGCGCCCTCACGACCGGCCGCGCCCCAGCCTATCGGCCAAGCCCTGCTCCACCAGCGCAAAGTCGATGGGCTTGGTCCAGTAGTCGTCGAAACCCGCGTCGCGCGCGGCGCGCGCGTGGTCTTCCAGCGCGTCGGCGCTGAGCGCAACGACCGCAATGCCAGCGGTGGCCGCGTCGGCGCGCAGCGCCTGCAGCACCTGATGGCCGTCCATGTCGGGCAGGTTCATGTCGAGCAGCACGAGGTCGGGCGCGAGTTCACGCGCCACGCGAAGGCCTTCGCCACCCGAG
>NZ_JANMWL010000010.1:0-23606 GCF_031393925.1 Methylibium sp.
CCCGGCGCGCCGCCCCTGGCTCGACCGCTTGAAGTTGGGGCTGCGCCGCACCGGCGCCGGCATCACCCAGGTGTTTACCGGCACGCGCATCGACGATGCGCTTTACGAGGAGCTGGAGGCCGCGCTGCTGATGGCCGATGCCGGCGTGCAGGCCACCGAGCATTTGCTGAGCGATCTGAAGCGCCGCGTCAAGGAAGCCAAGGCCGGCGATCCGGCGGCGGTGAAGGCGCTGCTCGCCGACGCGGTGGCCGACCTGCTGCTGCCGCTGCAGCGTCCGTTGGTGCTGGGCGAAGCGCAGCCGACCGTGATCATGGTGGCCGGCGTCAACGGCGCGGGCAAGACCACCAGCATCGGCAAGCTCACGCGGCATTTGGCCGATGACGGCGTGAAGGTGCTGCTGGCGGCCGCCGACACCTTTCGTGCCGCCGCGCGCGAGCAGCTCGCGGTGTGGGCCACGCGCGCCGGTGAGCCGATGACGCGCCGCGTGGACATCGTGAGCCAGGACGGCGGCGACCCTGCGGCCGTGAGCTACGACGCAGTCAAGGCGGGCCAGGCGCGCGGCTGCGAGGTGGTGATCGTCGACACCGCCGGGCGGCTGCCGACGCAGTCGCACCTGATGGATGAACTCGGCAAGATTCAGCGCACCATCGGCAAGGCGATGCCGGGTGCGCCGCACGAGGTGCTGTTGGTGGTCGATGGCAACACCGGGCAGAACGCGCTCGCGCAAGTGAAGGCCTTCGATGCGGTGCTGGGCCTCACCGGGCTCATCATCACCAAGCTCGACGGCACGGCCAAGGGCGGCGTGCTGGCGGCGATTGCGCTGTGGGCTCGCGAGCGCGAGCATGGACGGGTCGTGCCGGTCTACTTCATTGGCGTGGGCGAACGTCTCGAGGATCTGGAGACCTTCGACGCGCGCGAATTCGCGCTGGCGCTGCTGAGCTGATCCGAGCGCGCGCCGTGCGCGTCAGCGCCTGAGCGGATCGAGCGGCGTCGGCGCGGCGTCAAGCTCGTCGAACCAGGTCGACGGCGCCGGTTCGGGCTGTGCCGAAAGCGCTGCATCGAAGGCTTCGTCCAGCGGGTCGGCGAGTGCGTCGGTGAGCGTGGCGACCCGTCGAAGTAGCGTCCCCTCGACCCGGGCGTCCGCCTGGCCTGCGCCGGAGGCGCCTTTCGCGGGGCCGAGCACCAGCTCGCGCACCGCGGAGGCGGACGGCAAGGCCTCTTCATTCCACACGATCACGCGCACGCCAGCCTTGCTCAGCACGCGGTCCATGCGGGCATGGCGCTTTTGCGTGCGCTCGCTGTCCTTGCCCGGCGCGCGCCGCACCTCGACCACCGCGAGTACCTGCGAGCTGGCATCGCACACCACCAAGTCGGCGCACAGCTGGCTCATGCGGTGCATCCATTCTTGGTAGGAATTTCGGGTGGGAACGCGGATGAACCGCGGCAGCGGCAGCTGCGCCAGCACCATGCACTCGGGCAGGGCCTGGAGCAGCAGCATTTGGGCGCGGCGCTCGGTTTGCGTGAGCACCCGGGTGGCCTCCGGCGGCCAGGCGGCCACGGTGTCGAGCGCCTCACCGACACGCTGAACGCGGTTGCCGTTGCGGTCACTGGATTTGCCGGCGCCCAGGGCGCGCTGGCGCACCAGCCACAGCGACAAAAGCGCGGCGAACAGCAGGGCCGTCAAAGCGATGGGGTCCATTTCGACCTGGTTCCAGAAACAGGAAAGCTTGACGCTAAAGGGCCAGCCAGCGGCCAGTCAAGCGCAGAGTCGACACGCGGCGCAGCTCTTGCAAGTGGTTACGTTGCAGTGCCTTGCGGCGCGGTGCCGGATGCGGCGGTCAGCGCGGCGGCAGCCCTTTCATGCCGCCCATGCGCTTCATCATCTTCATCATGCCGCCGCCCTTCATCTTCTTCATCCTGGTCTGCATCTGGTCGAACTGGTTCAGCAGGCGGTTGACCTCCTGCACCTGCACGCCCGCGCCGCTGGCGATGCGGCGCTTGCGGCTGGCCTTGAGGAGTTCGGGCTTGCGTCGCTCGAGCGGTGTCATCGAGCGGATGATGCCCTCCATGCGGCGAACGTCGCGCTCGGCGCGGTCCATGTCGGCAGCACCAAGCTTCGCGGCCTTGCCGCCGGTGAGCTGGCTGGGCAGCTTGTCGATCAGGCCCGACAGGCCGCCCATCTTCTTCATCTGCGAGATCTGCAGGAGAAAGTCTTCGAGGTCGAAGTTAGAGCCGGACTTGACCTTGTCGGCGAGCTTCTGCGCCGCCTGCAGGTCCACGCCCTGCTGCACCTGCTCGACCAGCGCGACGATGTCGCCCATGCCGAGCACGCGCCCGGCATGGCGCTCGGCGTCGAACACCTCCAGGCCGTCGATCTTCTCGGACACGCCGGCAAACTTGATCGGCGCGCCGGTCACTTGCCGCACCGACAGCGCCGCGCCGCCGCGCGAGTCGCCGTCGAGCTTGGTCAGCACCACGCCGGTGAGCGGCAGCGCCTCTTTGAAAGCCCGCGCGACATTGATGGCGTCCTGGCCTTGCATCGCGTCGACCACGAACAGGGTTTCGATCGGTCGGAGCGCCGCGTGCAGCGCGCTGATCTCCGCCATCATCGCTTCGTCGATGCCCAAGCGCCCGGCGGTGTCGACCAGCAGCACGTCGAAGTAGTGGCGCTTGGCGTGGTCGAGCGCCGCCAGCGCGATGTCCACCGGCTTGTCGCTGGCCTGCGAGGCAAACCATTCGGCGCCGGCCTGCAGGGTGACGACCCTGAGCTGCTCGATCGCCGCAGGCCGATAGATGTCGCTCGAGACGGTCAGTACTTTTTTCTTGCGGCCGATCAAATGCTTGGCGAGCTTGGCGGTCGTGGTGGTCTTGCCGGCGCCCTGCAGACCGGCCATCAGGATCACTGCCGGCGGCTGCGTGGCGAAATTGAGCTCGCTGCTGGCGTCGCCCGCGCCCATGGTGGCGGCGAGCTCCTTGTGAACCACGCCCACCAGCGCCTGCCCCGGCGAGAGCGAGCCCACCACGTCGTGGCCGAGCGCCTTGTCCTTCACGCGCGCGATGAAGTCGCGCACGACGGGCAGTGCCACGTCCGCTTCGAGCAGCGCCATGCGCACTTCTCTCAGCATGTCCTGCACGTTGTCTTCGGTGATGCGCGCTTGACCGCGCATCGTCTTGACGAGCCGTGACAGGCGATCGGAAAGGGCGGAAGCCATCGGTCGGTATCTCTGGGTTGTGGACGCTGCACGGGCCGCCGTGCCTGCCGGGCAAACGCTTGCCGGCCAGGACGCGCAACGGTGTGGCGCGAGGACGCGAACGTACACTGTGCCTCATGATTTTATCGCTCGGCCCCGGGGCGCAGAGCCTGCTGCCGTTGGTCGCCACCAGCCTGGTCGCCGTGCTTGCTTATCTGCTGGCGGCGTCGCGCCGCCAAGCCGGCTGGATCGAGGCGGCTCTGGCCGTCGGGTGGCTGGCCCATGCGGCGGCCATCGTCGTTCACACCGCGGGTGTCGGCGAGGCCGTTCCCGGCGCGCGCTTCGGATTCGCGCCGGCACTCTCGGCCACGTTGTGGCTCGTGCTGGCGGTGTATGCCGTCGAGAGCCGCTTCGTCACCCTCGCGGGCGTGCGCCGGTCGCTGGCCTTGCTGGGAGCCGCGGCGGTGGTGCTGGCACTCTTGTTTCCCGGTGAATTGCGCCCGCATGCCGGCTCGCCCTGGGCGCCGCTGCACTGGGTGCTGGGCATTGCGTCCTATGGGCTGTTCGGCGCTGCGCTCCTGCATGCCGCGCTGCTGCGCCGCGCCGAGCGCGCGTTGCGCCCCGGGGCAGCGGTGGGCGCGAACGGAGGCGCTGCCGCGATACCCGGCACGCCGCTGCTGCGGCTCGAGAAACTGACCTTTCGCTTCGTTGCCGCTGGCTTTGTCGTGCTGTCGGCCACGCTGCTGCTGGGCTGGTGGTTCAGTGACGCATGGCGATGGGACCACAAGAGCGTGTTTTCGGTGCTGGCCTGGCTGGTGTTTGCCGGCTTGCTCGCCGGGCGCAGCGCTTTCGGCTGGCGCGGCCGACACGCGACACGCTGGCTCTATGTGGGCGCCGCGCTGCTGCTGCTCGCCTATGCCGGCTCGCGCTTCGTGCTCGAAGTGTTGCTGCACCGCACGGTGACTTGATGAAGTATTTGCTGTTGTTGGCAGTGATCGTGGCGGTGCTGTGGTTCGCGCGCTCGCGCAGCGGCGTGGCGCAGGGCCGCAAGCCGACGCCGACACCCCCGCCGCCGCAACCCGTGCTCGCCTGCGCTCACTGCGGCGTTCACCTGCCGCGCGCCGAGATGGTGGCCGGTTTGCGCGGCCTGTATTGCACCGAAGCGCATCGGCTTGCGCGCGGCGACATCGCCTGATGGCTGGCAACGCCGGTGTGAGCAAGCCGCGCACGGCGGCTCCCGCCGCCTCGTGGTTTGGCGCGCTCGAGCCCGACCATGCGGGTGACGGCGGCGACGATGGCGGCAACGACGCGGCACATTCCCGCTACGACCGTGGCGAATGGCGCGCGTCCGACGTAGCCGATTCGCGTTTCCTGTCGCGCCAGGCGCGCCGTATCGCCGAGTCCGGCCAGAGCGGGCTGTACCGGCTGTATCGCGCCTTTGTCGCTGCGCGCGCTGCGCTGGGCATCACGCTGCTGGCCACCGAAATCGCCTTCGCCTGGCTGATCACGTCGCATCCGCAGCACGGCGCGGCCCTGGTCTTGTGTGCGGTGTACGCGCTGGCGACGCTGGCCCTGTGGTTGCTGCCCAACCTGCTCGGCCCTAGTCGCCCGACCGTCGCGGCGCGCCTGCGCCGTCGCCAGTGGGCGGCCACCATCGGCGTCGATCTGCTGGCGTTCGGTGGGCTGCAACTGTTGGGGGGCCTGCTCAATTACACGGCGCTGCTGGTGCTGCCGGCGCTCATGGCCGGCGTGTTGACGCCGCGGCTGCAGGCGTTGGGGGTGGCCGCGGCGAGCACGCTGATCGTGCTGCTTGCCACGCAATGGAATGCCGGGGCCGCTGGCGCGACGCCGCTGCTGCTCGCGCAGGCCGGGCTGGCTGGGGCGGGCCTCTTCGTCATCACCTTGCTCGCGGGCGAGCTGTCGGGCCGGCTCGCTCGCGAGGAGCGCACCGCGCGCGGCTCGCTCGCCATGGCACGACGGCAGGCGCAGCTCAACCGGCTCGTGCTCGAAGAGCTGCAGGAAGGCGTGCTCGTGGTCGACCGGCGCGGTCGCGTGCGCGCCGCCAATCCGGCCGCGCGTGGGTTGATCGGCGAGCCGCAGGACAGCAGCGGTGAGAGCTTCGCGCTCGCCGGCGTGGCAGCGTGGGAGCCGCTGGCGCGCGCCGTGGACCGTGCCTTTGCCGAGGGCGGCTGGCCCGAGGAAGGGCGCGACGTGCTGCTCCCGCGCGACCAAGGTCCGCGTCAGCTGCGCGTGCGCGTTCGTTTCACGCAGCGGCGCGAAGCGCGCGTGGCCGAGGACTACTGCGTGCTGTTCGTGGAGGACGTGCGCACGGTGCAAGCGCGGGTACGGCAGGAAAAACTGGCCGCGATGGGACGCGTTTCGGCGGGCATCGCGCACGAGATCCGCAACCCGCTGGCCGCGATCATGCAAGCCAACGCCTTGATGGCCGAAGACGCGAGCAGCGCCGAGCAGCAGCAGTTGACGCGCATGGTTGGCGAGAACGCCGAGCGGCTCAAGCGCATCGTCGACGACATGATGGAAGTCGCGCCCGGGCTGGTGCCGACGCCCGCGCCGCTGGACGCGACCGCGCAGGTGGCCGCGGTTTGCAGCGAGTGGGCGCGCACCGCTCAGTTGCCGCCCGGCGCTGCAAGCCCGCTCACCGTCGAGCTGCCTGCGCAGGCCGTGGGCGTGCTGTTCGATGGCGAACACCTTCGGCGCGTGCTCGTCAACCTGCTCGACAACGCGCTGCGACACGGTAGCCGAAGCGCGGGCGCGGTGCGCGTGTGGCTGGGGGTCGCCGACGACTTGCATGCGCGGCTCGGTGTTGCGAGCGACGGGCCACCCATCGCGCCCGAAGTCGAGCGCTACTTGTTCGAGCCGTTCTTCTCGACGCGCAGCCGCGGCACCGGCCTGGGCCTGTATATTTGCCGCGAGCTGTGCGAGCGCTACGGTGCGAGCATCGAGTACGGCTCGCGGGGCGTGCCGGAGCGCCACCGCAACGAGTTCTCGGTCGCCATGCGGCGCGCGCTGCTTCCGGACAGTGAATCCCGGCCCCACCTTGGTCCATGAGCTGCCCAGCGCCCACCTGTTCGAGCCCGCCGCGCGCTGCGCACCGGGGCGACGCATGAGCTCGCACGGCCGCCCGTTTGGCCAAGGCCGAAGTGCGCAGCACGAAGGCCCAAGATGAGCCCGCACGGCCGCCACGGCCACGAAGGGGCCACATGCGTTGCCCTTGGCGAATACTCCCGCTCTTGGGTCCAGCGCGCAGCGCGAAGGGTGCATTGATGAGCTCGCCGTCCCACTTCAGCCTGCTGGTCGTCGACGACGAGCCGGACTTGCGCACTCTCTACGAGCTGACCTTGCTGCGCGAAGGCTACGACATTGAAACCGCCGGCAGCGTCGAGGACGCATGGTCGCAACTGAGCGACCGCACCTTCAGTGCCGTCATCACCGACATGCGGCTGCCCGACGGTAGCGGCCTCGACCTGCTGCGCCGCCTGGAGGAGGCCGGACGGCGCGAGAAGGCAATCGTCATCACCGCCTACGGCTCGGCGGAGAGCGCGGTCGAGGCGCTGCAGGCCGGTGCCTATGACTACCTCACCAAGCCGGTGGACCTGAAGCTCTTTCGCAGCGTGGTCGCTTCGGCGCTCGGGCGTTCCGCATCGACCGGCCCGACGGTGCAGCCCGATCGCTTGCCTTCCGAGAGCGGCGCGCCGCGCGCGGTGCGCCCGCCGCCGCGGCCGCTCGCCGCGCCTGCCGGTCCGACGAGCGCCCTGGCGCGCATGGCGGGCAACTCGCACGCCATGCAGGTGGTGCGCGGGCTCATCGAGAAAGTGGCGCGCAGCATGGCGCCGGTGCTGGTGCATGGCGAGTCGGGCACCGGCAAGGAACTGGTGGCGCGCGCGATCCACGACGCCGGGGTGCGCAGCGCGCAGCCCTTTATCGCGGTGAACTGCGGCGCCATTCCAGAACAATTGCTCGAAGCCGAGTTCTTTGGCTACCGCAAGGGCGCCTTCACCGGGGCCAATGAAGACCGCGACGGTTTCTTCCAGGCCGCGCGCGGCGGCACCCTCTTCCTCGACGAGATCGGCGACCTGCCGCTGTCGATGCAAAGCAAGCTGCTGCGCTCGATCCAGGAGCGCTCGGTGCGCCCGGTCGGCGCCACCCACGAAATGCCGCTGGACGTGCGCATCGTCAGCGCCACCCACAAGAACCTCGCCGCCGACGTGCAGGCGGGGCGCTTTCGGCAGGATCTGTATTACCGGCTCAACGTCATCCAGATCCGCGTGCCGGCGCTGCGCGAGCGGCTCGAGGATCTGCCGGCCATCTGCGAGCGCGTGCTCGAACGCATCACCGCCGATGCGGGCGTGAGCCCGCCTCCGCGGCTCACGCGCGAGGCGCTCGCCTACCTGTTGCGCTACCCCTTCGGCGGCAACGTGCGCGAGCTGGAAAACCTGCTGCACCGGGCGGTCGCACTGTGCGAGGGCGACGTGATCGATGTCCAAACGCTCGACCTGCCGGAGTCGGCGTTCGCCGACAACGGCCGAACCGAGGCGGCGTCATTGCCGGCCGATCCGCCGCCGCCGCGTGGCGAGTCAGCCGCGTTGGTGGCAGCGCCGCCGGCCGTGCCCGCGGCGCTGCCTGATGACCTCGCTGCCTACCTTGACGCGGTCGAGCGCGACATCCTCGTGCGCGCCCTGGAGCACTACCGCTTCAACCGCACTGCGGCGGGCGCCAGCATGGGCTTGTCGCTGCGGCAAATGCGCTATCGCATGGCCCGCCTGGGTGTGATGGTCGCCGAGCATGGCGTGGCTTTGGAGTCGGGCGGCAGCGAGGGGCCGGACGTCGCGCCGTGACACGCGAATCGCCACGGTGGATGGGCGGCTGGTGGTCGGCCGCGCGCCGCATCGAGTCGCCCAACCAGGGGCCGAGGCCGGCGGGTGCCGACGTGACCCTGGCGCTGATCCATTCGATCAGCCTGCCGCCGGGGCGTTACGGCGGCGACGCGATCGAGCGTCTGTTCACCAACACGCTCGACTGGAGCGCGCACGCCTACTTCGAGCAGATCCGCGGGATCACCGTCTCGTCGCATTTCGTGGTCCGGCGTGACGGCGAGATGCTGCAGTTCGTGGCGACCACGGCGCGCGCCTGGCATGCCGGCCAGTCGGTCTGGCGTGGCCGCGAGAACTGCAACGATTTCTCGGTCGGCATCGAGCTCGAAGGGCTCGAAGGCGAATGTTTCGAGACGCCGCAGTACGTAAGGCTGGCCGAGTTGCTGCGCGCGCTGCGCGGCGAGCATGCCGGCCTGTGCGATGTTGCCGGGCACGAGCATGTGGCGCCGGGGCGCAAGCTCGATCCCGGTCCCGGATTCGATTGGCCGCGCCTGCAATCGCTGTGTGCCTGGACCGATCAGTGTTTTCCCGAGACGGTGCGGGCACGACGCTAGTCGCTTCGCTTCGCGGCGCGTTGGCGCAGCGGGCAGATTCCATGCGGTTTTGCAGCCCGATTGGTGGCGTGCGCAAGGCCTGGCGCGGCTTGCGTGCGCACACCCTTTGCAGCGCGCGGGCGGCGCCACGACCGGTGCCTTGATGGGCTTGCGTGATTCGTGCGCGGCAGAGGCCCGACACGCTATACCTAGTGCTTGTGGAGCCGCTACACCCTAGATATAGTGTCCTGCATGCTATTCTTCGTTGCCTGATTCAAGCGCTTTCGAGGCCCGGACCACGTGAGCATCGCGTCGCTGGTCACCCCGCCTCGGCACGGTCGCAGCTCGCGGCTTTGCGCACGGTCTCAGGCTGCCGCCGACCGCCCCCTACACCACCCCTGTTTTGCCCGCTTCGTTGCGTCATACATCGGCGTGGCGACGAGTGCATTGGCTAGGCGGGCGGTGAAGCGCGACCGGTTCGAACAAGATCATTGCTGTCCGTCCACGTTTTGAGACGCCCCGTCAGTCACGCCACGTCATTCGTACGAAGGCCGCAAGAGCCGAAAGGGAAACATTCATGCAGACCGTCACCCCCAGCGTTTCAACCTCACCCGCCGCCGCCATTGCCTCTGGCCCACGGCCTGTGGGCAATGCGTCGGCCTACGCCGGCTACCAGATCATCCGGCGCAATGGCGCCGTGGTCGCGTTTGAGCCGAACAAGATAGCCGTTGCCTTGATGAAGGCCTTTCTCGCCGTGCATGGCGCACAGGGTGCCGCTTCGGCGAGCGTGCGCGAAACCGTCGACGCCCTGACCGAGACGGTGGTGCGCGCGTTGCTCCGCTCGCGCCCGAGCGGAGGAAGTTTTCACATCGAGGACATCCAGGACGCGGTAGAGCTCGGCCTCATGCGCGGGGGCCACCACGAGATTGCGCGGGCCTACGTTCTCTACCGCGAGCGCCGCGCGCAAGAGCGTGCCAAGCAGGGCGAGGCGTCGGCCGCGCCGGCCGTGGCGCTGCAGGTCATCGACGGTGGGCAGCGCGTGCCGCTGGACATGGCACGGCTGTCTGCGCTCATCGAGTCGGCCTGCGCCCACCTCGGCGCCGAGGTGCAAGCGGCGCCCATCCTGGCTGAAACGCAGCGCAATCTCTACGACGGCGTGCCGATCGACGAGGTCTACAAGGCCGCCATCCTGGCGGCTCGCACCTTGATCGAGAAAGACCCTGCCTACACGCGCGCCACCGCGCGGCTGCTGCTGCACACGATCCGCCGTGAAATCCTCGGCGGCGAGGTGATGCACGACGAAATGCGGCATCGCTACGCCGATTACTTTCCGGGCTTCATCAAGCAGGGCGTCGACGCCGAACTGCTCGACGAGCGGTTGCTCCAGTACGACCTGCGCAAGCTCGGCGAAGCCCTTCAGGCCGACCGCGACCTGCAGTTCGACTACCTCGGGCTGCAAACGCTCTACGACCGCTACTTCCTGCACGTGCGCAAGGCGCGCATCGAGCTGCCGCAGGCCTTCTTCATGCGTGTGGCGATGGGCCTGGCGCTCGGCGAGGTCGACCGCGAGGCGCGTGCCATCGAGTTCTACGAGGTGCTCTCCAGCTTCGATTTCATGTCGAGCACGCCGACCATGTTCAACGCCGGCACGCGTCGCTCGCAGCTTTCGAGCTGCTACCTCACGACGGTGGCGGACGATCTCGACGGCATTTACGAAGCGATCAAGGAGAACGCGCTGCTCTCCAAGTTTGCCGGCGGCCTGGGCAACGACTGGACGCCGGTGCGCGCGCTGGGCAGCCACATCAAGGGCACCAACGGCGAATCGCAAGGCGTGGTGCCGTTCCTGAAGGTCGTCAACGACACCGCGGTGGCGGTCAACCAGGGCGGCAAGCGCAAGGGCGCGGTGTGCGCCTATCTTGAAACCTGGCACCTCGACATCGAAGAATTCCTCGAGCTGCGCAAGAACACCGGCGACGACCGGCGTCGCACCCACGACATGAACACGGCCAACTGGGTGCCCGACCTGTTCATGCGACGCGTGATGGAAAACGGGAGCTGGACGCTGTTCTCGCCTTCCAACTGCCCGGACCTGCACGACAAGTTCGGCGAGGCTTTCGAGCGCGCCTACACCGGCTACGAAGCGAAGGCCGCGCGGGGCGAGTTGGAGCTGCACAAGACGGTGCGGGCTTGCGACCTGTGGCGCAAGATGCTCTCGATGCTGTTCGAGACCGGGCATCCCTGGATCACCTTCAAGGACGCCTGCAACGTGCGCTCACCGCAGCAGCACGTTGGCGTGGTGCACAGCTCCAACCTGTGTACCGAGATCACGCTTAACACCAACGCCAGCGAGATCGCGGTCTGCAACCTGGGCTCGGTCAACCTCGCGCAGCACTTGTCGCCGGGGGCCGGCGGCCTGCAGATCGACCACGTCAAGCTGAAGAAAACGGTGTCGACCGCGATGCGCATGCTCGACAACGTGATCGACATCAACTACTACGCGGTCAAGAAGGCGCGCGACTCCAACTTGCGGCACCGCCCGGTCGGGCTGGGCGTGATGGGCTTCCAGGACAGCCTCTACCAGCTGCGCATCCCCTACGCCTCGCACGCCGCCGTCGACTACGCCGACCGCTCGATGGAGGCCGTGTGCTACCAAGCCTATTGGGCCTCGACCGAACTGGCCGAGGAGCGCGGCCGTTACTCCAGCTACAAGGGCTCGCTGTGGGATCGCGGCGTGCTCCCCCAGGACACGCTTGACATGCTGGCCGAACAGCGCGGCGGCCACGTCGAGGTCGATCGCTCGACCACGCTGGACTGGGATGCGCTGCGCGCGCGCATCGCGAAGTACGGCATGCGCAATTCCAATTGCGTGGCGATCGCGCCGACCGCGACCATCTCCAACATCATTGGCGTGGACGCGTCGATCGAGCCGTCGTTCAGCAACCTGTCGGTCAAGTCCAACCTGTCGGGCGAGTTCACCATCATCAACGAGTATTTGGTGCGTGACCTCAAGAAGCTTGGCCTCTGGGACGACGTGATGGTGATGGACCTGAAGCACTTCGACGGCTCGCTGCGTCGCATTGACCGCGTGCCCGAGGAACTGAAGTTGCTTTACGGCACCGCCTTCGAGGTCGAGCCGATGTGGCTGGTGGAGGCGGCGGCGCGTCGGCAGAAATGGATTGACCAGGCGCAGTCGCTCAACATCTACATGGCCGGCGCTTCGGGCAAGAAGCTCGACGAAACCTACAAACTTGCTTGGCAGCGTGGCCTCAAGACCACGTACTACCTGCGCACGATCGGCGCGACGCACGCCGAGAAATCGACCGTTAAAGCAGGCCACATGAATGCGGTCTCGAGTGGCAGCAGTGGCATTGATGTCGCCACTGCTTTTGCCGTTGCGGCAAAGGCATCACCCGACACCGCGAGCAGCGTGCCTGCGACCGACATGAAGTTCTGCTCGATCGACAACCCGGATTGCGAAGCGTGCCAATGACGCGCGTGAATTAATCGAGTGCGCGAGTCGCATGCGACTCGCGCACTCGATGAGGCGATGCACGACGGCAACAACTTCAGCGCTTCGATGTCAACAAGTGCTTGGTGTTTGAACACAACACTCGGATAATTCAATCGACAGGACGTACACCATGCTGGTTTGGGAAGACGAATCTCGTTCCACCTCTGCCGCGACACACAGCTCTTTGCCCTCATCGCCGCGCGATGCCCGGGCCGTCTCTGCATCACACTCGAATCCGCCGGACAGCGGCACCGCATCAGCACCCAAGGTGGCGGTTGCAGTGCCCGAAGAGGCGCCGCTCACGCGGCGCGTCAACGTGGCTGACAAGCGAATCTTCAATGGTCGGACCGACGTCAATCAGCTGGTTCCATTCAAGTACAAGTGGGCTTGGGAGAAATACCTCGCCACCTGTTCCAACCACTGGATGCCGCAAGAGATCAACATGTCGCGAGACATCGCGACATGGCGCGATCCGAACGGCCTGACCGACGACGAGCGGCGCATCATCAAACGCAACCTCGGCTTCTTCGTGACTGCCGATTCGCTGGCCGCCAACAACATCGTGCTCGGCACCTACCGGCACATCACGGCGCCCGAATGCCGGCAGTTCCTGCTGCGCCAGGCATTTGAAGAGGCGATCCACACGCATGCCTACCAGTACATCGTCGAATCGCTCGGCATCGACGAGAGCGAGATCTTCAACGCATATCACGAGGTGGCGTCGATCCGCGACAAGGACGAGTTCCTGATCCCCTTCATCCAGGCGATCATGGATCCGCACTTCCAGACCGGCACGCCGGAGAACGACCAGACGCTGCTCAAGAGCCTGATCGTCTTTGCCTGCCTGATGGAGGGTCTATTCTTTTACGTCGGGTTCACGCAGATCCTGGCGCTCGGCCGTCAGAACAAGATGACCGGTGCTGCCGAGCAGTACCAGTACATCCTGCGCGACGAGTCGATGCATTGCAATTTCGGCATCGATCTCATCAACCAGATCAAGCTCGAGAATCCGCATCTGTGGACGCCTGCTTTCAAGGCCGAGATCAAGGCGTTGTTCATGAAGGCGGTCGAGCTCGAATATCGCTACGCGGAAGACACCATGCCGCGCGGCGTGCTGGGGCTCAATGCCTCGATGTTCAAGGGTTATCTGCGCTACATCGCGAACCGGCGCGCCACGCAGATCGGCCTGGAGGCGCTTTTCCCGAACGAAGAAAACCCGTTCCCGTGGATGAGCGAAATGATCGACCTGAAGAAGGAGCGCAATTTCTTCGAGACGCGTGTCATCGAGTACCAATCCGGTGGTGCGCTCTCGTGGGATTGAAGCACCTCGTGCGCATGGCGCTCGGGTCATGACGAAGGATCAAAAAAAACGAAATCAAGATTTGTGGGTGAGACGAAGGGTGTCGCAGAAAACACCATCGCATTTGCCCACGACCCTATTCACTGCACCGGAGCGTTTCTCCAAGATAGCCCTGGGCAGTGAATCGCCGTGTCGCTCGAGCGGCACGGTGCTCTTTGCAACTTGATCAAGGAGAATCGTGATGGCAACTGCGAAGAAGGCTCCGGCCAAAAAGGCCGCGGCAAAGAAGGTTCCGGCCAAGAAGGTCGCCGTGAAGAAGTCGCCGGCCAACAAGGCGGCGGCGAAGAAGGCTCCGGCCCGCAAGGCTGCTGCCAAGAAGGCACCGGCGAAGAAGGCCGCTGCGAAGAAGTCACCGGCCAAGAAGGCGGCGACGAAGAAGGTGCCGGCCAAGAAGGCGGCGGCCAAGAAGGCGCCGGCCAAGAAGGCGGCGGCCAAGAAGGCTGCCAAGAAGGCACCTGCGAAGAAGGCGCCGGCCAAGAAGGCTGCCAAGAAGGCACCTGCGAAGAAGGCGGCCAAGAAGCCGGCTGCAAAGAAGGCGGCGTCTCCTGCCGCTCCTGCGGCAAAGCCGGCAGCCGCTCCTGCGGCAAAGACCACGCTCAGCCCCCAGGCGGCATGGCCTTTCCCGACGGGCACCAAGCCCTGAGGTCCGGTTCGACCTTGAAAGCCCGGCTTCGGCCGGGCTTTTTCGTTCTGACTGCTTGCTACATCGGCTGAGTGTCCGCAAAGCCATGTGTCGGCGACGGCCGGTTCGGCTCCGTTTCGTCGAGGCTTGCCTCGAGCGCAGCTTGGCGCTCGGCGGCTTCGTCTCGTGTATGGCGCTGCACGCTGTTCAGCGGCGGTCGTTGCGCCAACTCCTTTTGCAGCATCATGATCTGGCGTCGGGCCTGTCCGGCATGCTGGTTAGCGGCCAGGCGAGTCTTCTCTAGACGCCTTTGCAGATCGGCCAGCTTGCGCCCATACCACCAAGTCGAGCCAAACCAGGTGAGCGCGGTCAGGGCAACCGCGGTCCCGATGAGCAGCAACAAAGTCGTCAAGTTCATTCGGCATTCCTTCTCGGCCGGACTTGGCGCCAGCCGGTTCCAATCGGCGCGACGATAGCTAGGCTGCGGCGCTGCGGGCGTGAATCTGCCGCGCCTCGCCGCGCGCTTGATCGAGGTGCGTTCCGCGGTGAGTGGTCACGCACGCGCGACGAAGGTTCATACATCAGAGATCGAGTGCGGCGCAGTCGATGACGTGGTTCTGCGGCCCCGCGCTGGCAATCTTCAAGGCGCCGATGCGGTTGCCAAGCGCTGCGCAGCGCACGAGTGGCCATCCACGCTCCAGTCCGTAGAGCAGACCACCCCGGAACGCGTCGCCGCAGCCGGTCGGGTCGACGACGGTCATCGCCTTCACGCCCGAGACGCGCTGCACGCGACCCTGCTCCCACACGTCACAACCCTCGGCGCCTAGCGTCACCACCACGCCACGCAGATGCGAGCGCGACAGCTGTGCCAGGCCAAGGCCGGTGCGATCGCACAGCATCTTCGCTTCATAGTCGTTGAGCGCCACCCAACTGGCCTGGTCAATGAAA
Organism: Methylibium sp.; assembly: GCF_031393925.1. Classification (GTDB taxonomy): domain Bacteria; phylum Pseudomonadota; class Gammaproteobacteria; order Burkholderiales; family Burkholderiaceae_C; genus Methylibium. Next base: position 15,058 of record NZ_JANMWL010000010.1, read on the forward strand.
CGCTTCAAGTCCGCGCCATCGAACATTGGCAGCCCTTGCCCCGGATCGAACACGAAGGGGATGCCAGCGGCGGTCAATTGCGCGGCATGCTCGATCATGGCTTCTCGGCCATCGGGCGCAATGATGGCCAGCGCAATGTCGTCCGCCGCGGGCACCGTCGTGCGTTGAGCGAATTGCATCGCACCCGGGTGAAATGCGGTGATCTGGTTGTTGTCTTGGTCGGTGATGATGATTGCCTGCGCCGTGTAGCTCTCGTCGATGCGCCGCACGAACTCGGTGCTCACGCCCCAGCCGCGCAGGCGTTCAAGGTAGCCGTCACCGTCGGCACCAAGCGTGGCCATGACCAGCGGTGCGCCGCCGAGCTGCCGGTGCGTGTAGGCGATGTTGCCGGCGCAGCCGCCGAACTCTCGCTTGAGCGTGGGCACCAGGAACGACACATTCAGGATGTGAATTTGCTCGGGAAGGATCTGTTGCGCAAACCGGCCCGCAAAGGTCGTGATGGTGTCGAACGCAAGTGAACCGCAGATCAGTGCCGACATGGCAACTCCGGGACGGTGAACGCGAGTAGGGCCGAGTTGCGGCGGCCGGTCAGGGGTAGAACAGTTCGATCGTGTAGCCGCCGATGCGAGCGCCGCGTGCGGCCAACAGCGCATGCAACTGCGCCTCGGCGCCTGCTGCAAGGGCGGACGTGGTCGCTGCGCCTTCGGGCGTGCCGCGAAAGTCAGCGGGCGCGAGTGCGCGGCGTGCGATCAGCGATCCGCCGGTATCGGTGAGTCGCAGGTCGACCGACGGCATGGCCAGTGCGATGCTGGCGCGGTTGTGCAGGCTCAAGCTCAGACGATAGGTGTCGCCGCCCTCGACCTGGGTCAGGCCGCTCGCTTCGACCGTCAGGGCCGCGAGTCGACGCGGCGGCTCGATGCGGCAGCCCATCACGTCGCACAGCGCTTCGAGGGGGGGTCGGGCCCGCGCCCAGCGCGCTGCGAGCGTGTCGCGGAACTGCACCGCGACCTGCACCGCGAGCACCCCCAGCAACATCGCGCCAGCCACGATGAGCGAGGCGCGAACGCGGGGTCGTTGCCACTGCGCGGCCCGCTCCGCCTGGCGCAGGAAGTCCGGTGCAACCGACCGGTCGGGCACGGCGGGCCGTGCGGATTCGTCGTCATGCACTCCGAGCCCCGACAGCATCGAACTGATCTCATCGGCGCGACGTTGAGCGCGCCGCTCGCGCCAGCTGAGCCGCTTCGGTGCAGGCGCTGGCGGCTCGGGCGCAACGTGCCGCGCCGCGCCGTAGTCGCCGTCTGCGTCGAGCGCGGCGTCGTCCGCAAACTCGCTCGGGAATCGCGCATCAACGAAGTCGGGGTCATCCTCGAAGGTGGCCTCCTGCACCGACTTGTACGCGGCAAGGGACTCGGGCGCGAACATGCGCGACTCGATCGCATCGTCTTCATGCGTCTCTGCCAACACCGCGCCGGGTTTGTCCGTCGGCGTCGGTGAGTGGCTGGCGACGAACTCGACCATGCCCTGCCGTGCCACCTGCGTGGCCGTCAGCGACGAAGCCGGGCGTCTCGGCGGCGCTTCGCGCTCGAGGTCGAACAGGCCTTCCAGAGCGCTGAACACCTCCTGGCAGCGCCCGCAGCGCACCCATCCTTCGGAAACCTTGAGCTGGTCCTGCACGACGCGAAAGATCGTGCCGCATTGGGTGCAGCGGGTGGCCAGGCTCATGGCGCAGATGATGCCATCGGCCCGTCGCGATTCATGCGGCGCGATGGGCAATCATGAGGATCCAGCCGTCCTCGCGGTCGGTGACCTCGAGCGCCAGCCCGGGCGCATAGGCGTGCTTCAATTCATCGGCCTGGCGCTCCAGGATGCCGGCCAACACCAGGTGGCCGGCAGGCGCGACGTGGGCCGACAACAGCGGGGCCAGCAACTTGAGCGGCGTCGCGAGGATGTTGGCCAGTACCAGCGCGTAAGCGCCGCACGGCGCTCCGGCCCGCTGCGGCAACCCTTGTTCGAGCACGACACCGTTGGCAGCGGCGTTGTCGCTCGTCGCTTGCACCGCCGCAGGATCGATGTCGACCGCGGTGACGGACGCTGCGCCGAACAATGCCGCACCAATGGCAAGGATGCCGGACCCGCAGCCGTAATCGAGCGTGCGGTTGCCCGCCATCGTATCGGCATGCGTGGCGATCCAGCGCAGGCACATGCGTGTCGTGGGGTGCGTGCCGGTGCCGAAGGCCAGGCCCGGATCGAGCCGGATCACCTGCTGCGCAACCGCGGGGGGCTCGTGCCAGGACGGCACGATCCAGAACGTCGGTGTGATCTCGACCGGCTCGAACTGCGACTGCGTCAGTCGCACCCAATCTTGTTCGGGGACCGGGCGCAGCGCCTGCACGGTCACGCCGGCTGCCCATGTCTGCGCGAGCAACAGCGTGGCGGCTCCGGTTGCTCGTGCCTCGTCGTTGAACAGCGCCGCCAGCAGCGAGCGTTGCCAGCCGGGCTTGGGTGCGGGCATGTCGGGCTCGCCGAACAAGGCTTGTTCGGCGAGCGTGTCGGCGTCGGCGTCTTCGACCGAAACGCTCAGCGCCTGCAGTTCCATCAGCGCATCCGACAGCGCCTCGACCTGGTCCTCGGCGGCCAGCAGACGCAACTCCACCATATCGCCAGCTCTCCTTCGGGTCAGCGCTTGCGCTGGCTTATCCAGCTCTCGAGGTAATGGATGCTGGTGCCGCCTTCCACGAACTTGGCGTCGACCATGAGCTCGCGGTGCAGCGCAATGTTGGTGGAGATGCCCTCGACCACGGTCTCGAGCAAGGCGGTGCGCATGCGCGCCAGGGCCTGCTCGCGGGTGTCGCCGTGGGTGATGATTTTGCCGATCATCGAGTCGTAATTGGGCGGCACGAAATAGTTGGTGTAAGCGTGCGAGTCCACGCGCACACCCGGGCCGCCGGGCGCATGCCAGGCGGTGATGCGCCCCGGCGAGGGCGTGAATTTGTATGGATCTTCGGCGTTGACGCGGCACTCGATGGCGTGGCCGCGTATTTCGATCTGGCGCTGCGTGAAGGGCAGCTTCTCGCCGGCCGCGACCCGGATCTGCATCTGCACGATGTCGATGCCCGAGACCAGCTCGGTCACCGGATGCTCGACCTGAACGCGGGTGTTCATCTCGATGAAATAGAACTCGCCGTTCTCGTAGAGGAATTCGAAGGTGCCGGCGCCGCGGTAGCCGATCTTCTTGCAGGCCGCCACGCAACGCTCGCCGATGCGCTCGATCACGCGACGGGGAATGCCCGGTGCGGGCGCTTCCTCGATGATCTTCTGGTGGCGCCGCTGCATCGAGCAGTCGCGCTCACCCAGCCAGACCACATTGCGCTGGGTGTCGGCGAGGATCTGGATTTCGATGTGGCGCGGGTTCTCCAGGAACTTTTCCATGTAGACCGTCGGGTTGCCGAAGGCGGCGCCGGCCTCGGCGCGCGTGGTCTGCACGGCGTGGATCAGCGCTGCCTCGGTATGCACCACGCGCATGCCCCGCCCGCCACCGCCGCCAGCGGCCTTGATGATGACGGGGTAGCCGATCGCACGTGCCTGGCGCGTGATCTCCTTCGGGTCGTCGGGCAGTGCGCCTTCGGCGCCCGGCACGGTCGGCACGCCAGCCTTGATCATGGCCTGCTTGGCCGCCACCTTGTCGCCCATCACGCGGATCGACTCCGGCGTCGGGCCGATGAAGACGAAACCGCTTTGCTGCACGCGTTCGGCGAAGTCGGCGTTCTCGCTGAGGAAGCCGTAGCCGGGGTGGATCGCTTCGGCGTCGGTCACTTCCGCCGCCGAGATGATGGCCGGCATGTTGAGATAGCTCAACGCCGAGGCCGCCGGCCCGATGCACACCGCCTCGTCGGCCAGGCGAACGTACTTGGCGTCGCGATCGGCTTCGGAATAGACGATCACGGCGCGCACGCCGAGTTCGCGACAGGCCCGCTGGATGCGAAGGGCAATCTCTCCGCGGTTGGCAATCAATATCTTCTTGAACATCGAGTCGTCCGCGTCACTCGATGATGAAGAGCGGCTGGCCGAATTCGACCGCCTGGCCGTTCTCGCACAGCAGCTTGGTGACCTTGCCGCTCTTGTCGGTCTCGATCTCGTTCATGATCTTCATCGCTTCGATGATGCAGATCGGCTCGCCTTCCTTCACCTCGCTGCCGACTTCGACAAACGCCTTGGAGCCGGGGCTGGACGAGAGATAGAAGGTGCCGACCATCGGTGACTTCACCACATGGCCGGTCGGTGCGGCAGGCTCGACCGGTGGCGCGCCTGCGGCGACGCCTGGAGGCGCTGCCGCTGCAGTGCCGAGCGCCATCGGCAGGGCCGTCGCAGCCGGCGCCTGGAACACGGTCACCGGATTGCTCTTGACGATGCGGACTTTGCCGTCGGCTTCGGTGATCTCGAGTTCGGAGACGTTGGACTCCGACACCAGATCGATCAGTGTCTTCAGTTTGCGCAGGTCCATGGGGACTCCTCCAACGAAATGTCTTTTGATTCTTGGCGCACGAGCGTCTGGCGTGGCGGCGGAACGGCAATGCCCTCTCAGGCCTCGCCGGGCCACCCCAAGGGGGCTGAGCGCCCTCGCGGGAGCCAGTACCGAAGGTGCGTGGGGGTGGTCATCTCAGGCGACCGATGCACCGGCTACGCGCTCGAGCGCGAACTCGAGCGCCAGCCGGTAGCCGGTGGCTCCCAGGCCGACGATCACGCCTTCAGCCAGATCGGAAAAATAAGAACGGTGACGAAAGGCCTCGCGTCGGTGCACGTTCGATAGATGCACTTCGACAAAGGGGATGGCCACCGCAGCCAGCGCGTCGCGCAAGGCCACGCTGGTGTGCGTGAAGGCAGCCGGGTTGATGACGATGAACCGGGTCGAGTCAGCGCCCGCCTGCTGCACGCGCTCAACCAACTCGCCTTCGTGATTGCTCTGGAAAGTTGCGAGTGCGACACCCGAAGCAGCGGCCCGGTTGATCAGCATGGCGTCGATCTCTGGCAGCGTTACCGCACCATAGAGGCCGGGTTCGCGGCTGCCAAGCAAATTTAGATTGGGTCCGTGCAGGACGAGGATTTGCATCCGATGAGACCAAATAGCCGGCAGATCGACCGGGGAAGGCGCGACTTTACGCGCAAACCCGCAGGTGGTCGACAACCCTCGGCGGCGTTTTCATGGCAGCGAACGCGCCCACCCGCTCAGCTCGTCGAAGCTGGTTTCACCGAGCTTGCGATGGATGACCTCGCCGCTGGCATTGAACATCGCGCTGAACGGCAGCCCGCCGCGGTCGTTGCCCAACTGCTTGGTGAGATCGCTGCCTTCGAAGCCAGCCAGGCCGATGGGAAAGGAAATTTTGAGTTTGGTGGCCAAAAATTCCCGCACCGGTGTCGGCCCGTCGATGGCCAAACCAAGGACGTTCCAATTTCTTGGGCCGAACTCGCGGTAAAAGCGATCAATTTCTGGCATTTCTCGCACACAGGGTGCGCACCAGGTTGCCCAGAAATTGATCAGCAGGGGTTTTCCACGCAGGCCCGCCATCGCGAGCGTGCCGCCTTCTGGAGTGTCGAAACGTCGTGCCCAAAGTTCGGGAGTGGGAGCTCCGGTGGCTGGGGCGGTAGGCGGATCGCTGGCCGTCCCAGCCGAGCGTCGCCACCACGCAAAGCCTGCACCGAGCGCTACCGAGAAGGCGGCCGTGCCACCAATGAGCAGAGTGCGCCGTCGCGCGCCAGAGGGCTCCCCGGATTTCATTTCGTGGCTTCCATCAGTTGGCGCAGCGCCGACGCGTCGCCGCGCGGCGCGCGCCCCTGTGCGTCGGGTTTGAGGGCACCACGCAGATCGTCATGGTCGAGGATGCTCAGGTGGATGAAAACCCGCTCGCCCAGCGTTGCGCTCGTTTGGGCAAGGCTCAGCACGTCGATGTTGTCGCCACGTGGTCCGCGCGTGCTGCCAACGTCGTAATCGATACGCGCCCCGAGCAAGGCGATCTCGGCGGATTTCGGGTCGTCGCAATAGAGCTGCAGATGCACGTCGTTGTGCCGCGTCGCCGTGCCACGCCAGACCGCCCCGGTGAGATAGGGACGAAACGCCGCCAGGCGCTCCATCCACTCCAGCGCCACTTCGCGTAGCGCCGCCAGTTCGCCGGGCTGCGTGTCGGCGCAGAAAAGATCGAGGTAGGCACGCACTTCGGCGTCGAGCAAGTCATTGTCAGGCAGCCCGCCGCTCGGCAAACCACGCTTGCCGAGCAGCTTGAGCGCCCGCTGCTTGGCTGGCCCGTATTCGAGCCCGTCCTCGACCACCAGTCGGGCGGCCGTGGCGGCGATCTCGGCGCGCAAGGTGGAAGAGTTCATGCAAGACCGGACACAGCGGGTGGGGCACCGATCATGGCAGCTCGACCGCCGCCATGCGCTGCACGATGGTGACCGCGCGCCCGCTGACGTAGGCGGAACCGGGGCGCTTCTCGAAGCGCTTGGGCGCCGGCAGCATGACGGCCAGTCGGGCCGATTGCAGCGGCGTCAGCCACTCGGCGTCGACGCGGAAATAGTGACGCGCCGCCGCCTGGGCACCGAAGACGCCCTCGCCCCATTCGACGTTGTTCAGGTAGATCTCGAGAATGCGCTCCTTGGACAGCAGCGCCTCGAGCATGAAGCTCAGCAGGAACTCCTGCGCCTTGCGCGCCAGGCTACGCTCGCCGGAGAGGAACAGGTTCTTGGCCAGCTGCTGGGTGATGGTGGAGCCGCCGACGATGCGCGGTGGCCGCATCGCGCGGGCGCCGGCCGGGGTGCTGGCCGATCGCGCCGTGATTCGCCCAGCTTGCTCCACACGCGCCTGGGCCTTCTGGTTCTTCTCCCAGGCTTGCTCGACGGCCTCCCAGTCGACCCCGCCGTGGTCGGTGAAGCCGGCGTCCTCGGCGGTGATGACGGCGCGCTTGAGCGAGTCGGCCATGCGTTCGTAGGGGCGCCAGGCCTGGCGCCACTGAAGCTCGCCGTTTTGCCCTGCCAGGCGGCGCAGTTCGCTGCGCTGGAAGGTGGTCGATTGCGGGTCGATCACGCGCATCAGCGCGATGCGCGCGGCGAACGCGAGCTGCAGCGCCACGGCGCTCACGAGCACCAGCAACACGAAGCGCAGCAGCGCGCTCATCTCAGCACCCTTGGCGCTGCGCGCAGTCCCGCCGAGCGGGAGCATTCGCCCTTCGGGCGGCCGTGCGGGCTTACCAGGCGGTTAGGTACTGAGGCGGAATACAAACGTCTGGAGCAGGAGATGCAAAAGAAGGATTCGACGGGCATGCGCAATATCTAGGGATGGTCTGCATAACTCCGGCATAGCCCTGATTGCCTGACTCGATCATGGCGGCGAACATTGGGGCCATGAAGCAAACCAGCCTCGGATTCAACCTGACCAACAAGCCTACGCGCAAGCGCAACTTCCTGGATGACATGAACCGTGTCGTGCCGTGGGCCGCATTGGTCGCGCTCGTTGCACCTCATGCTCCCGCGGGCAAGCGAGGTCGCCCGCCGTTTGCCATCGAGTCCGTGCTGCGCATTCACTTCATGCAGCAATGGTTCACCTCGAGCGACCCCGCGATGGAAGAAGCGCTGCACGACGTGGCGCTGTTTCGCGAGTTCGCCGGACTGGACAACTGGAGCACCCGGCTGCCCGACGAGAGCACCATCCTGCGTTTTCGTCACCTGCTGGAAAAGCACAGGTTGGCCGAGCAGATGTTTGCCAAGGTCAACGAGATCCTGGGCGCCAAGGGCCTGCTGCTTCGCACCGGCACCGTGGTCGACGCCACCTTGATCGCCGCCCCCAGTTCCACCAAGAACGCCAGCGGCGAGCGCGACCCCGAGATGCACCAGTCCGAAGGGCAACAAGTGGTACTTCGGCATGAAATCGCACATCGGCGCCGATGCCGAGTCCGGTCTCGTGCACACGGTGCGCGCCACCGCCGGCAACGTGGTCGAGGCCAACGCCTTGCTGCCAGGAAAAAGTGGTCTTTGCCGACGCTGGCTACCAGGGCGCCCACAAGCGCGCGGGTGCGTGCCAGGGCGTGGTCTGGCAAGTGGCGATGCGCCCCGGGCAAGCGCGCAGCGCTCGACAAGGCCAGCAAGTACGAGCAGCTCATCGACCGGGTCGAGCGGCAAGGCGAGCGTGCGGGCCAAGGTCGAGCATCCGTTTCGGGTGATCAAGCGCCAGTTCGGCCACGTGAAGGTGCGCTACCGAGGGCTTGCGAAGAACGTGGCGCAGCTGGACACGCTGTTCGCCCTGGCCAACCTGTGGATAATGCGCGCCAAGCTGGCCGTACTGGATGGAAAAGTCCGCCTGAAACTGGCGAACGCGACTTGAGATGCGGCGAATCGCCTCGAAGCGCGGGGCAATGCGAACGATCATGGGGTTCTTGAGTGCATTGCATCGAAAAACATCAGGACGAATGTGATTCGGCAATTGCGACCGCTGCGTGCGGATTGATCAGAACATCCCTAGGCGAACTGAACTTCGCCGATCAACGTGTAGGTCCTTACGCCACTTG
>NZ_JANMWL010000022.1:0-32528 GCF_031393925.1 Methylibium sp.
TCGGTCGGCTCGGTGATCCTGGGCGAGTACGAGCACATCTCCGAGGGCGACACGGTCAAATGCACCGGCCGCATCCTGGAAGTGCCGGTCGGCCCGGAGCTGATCGGCCGCGTGGTCAACGCACTCGGCCAACCGATCGACGGCAAGGGCCCGATCAACGCCAAGATGACCGACGTGATCGAGAAGGTCGCGCCGGGCGTCATTGCGCGCAAGTCGGTCGATCAGCCGGTGCAGACGGGTCTGAAGTCGATCGATGCGATGGTGCCCATTGGCCGCGGCCAGCGCGAGCTGATCATCGGCGACCGCCAGACCGGCAAGTCCGCGGTGGCGATCGACACGATCATCAACCAGAAGGGTCAGAACATGACCTGCGTCTACGTTGCGATCGGCCAGAAGGCGAGTTCGATCAAGAACGTGGTGCGCTCGCTCGAAGCCAATGGCGCCATGGACTACACCATCGTCGTCGCGGCCTCGGCTTCGGAGTCGGCAGCGATGCAGTACGTGTCGGCCTATTCTGGCTGCACCATGGGCGAGTATTTCCGCGACCGCGGGCAAGACGCGCTGATCATCTATGACGATCTCAGCAAGCAGGCCGTCGCCTACCGCCAAGTGTCGCTGCTGTTGCGCCGCCCGCCGGGACGCGAAGCCTACCCGGGCGACGTGTTCTATCTCCACTCGCGCCTGCTCGAGCGCGCCGCGCGCGTGAACGCCGACTACGTCGAGAAGTTCACCAAGGGCGAAGTCAAGGGCAAGACCGGCTCGCTCACCGCGCTGCCGATCATCGAGACGCAGGCCGGCGACGTGTCGGCCTTCGTGCCCACCAACGTGATCTCGATCACCGACGGCCAGATCTTCCTCGAGACCAACCTCTTCAACGCCGGCATCCGCCCCGCCATCAACGCCGGTATTTCGGTGTCGCGCGTGGGCGGCGCGGCGCAAACCAAGCTCATCAAGGGCTTGTCGGGCGGCATCCGTACCGACCTGGCGCAGTACCGCGAGCTGGCCGCGTTCGCGCAGTTCGCGAGCGACCTCGACGAAGCCACGCGCAAGCAGCTCGACCGCGGCGCGCGCGTGACCGAGCTGCTCAAGCAGCAGCAGTACCAGCCGCTGCCGATCAGCCTCATGGCGGCCACGCTGTACGCCGTCAACAAGGGCTTCGTCGACGACATCGAGGTGAAGAAAGTGCTGGCTTTCGAGAGCGGCCTGCACCAGTTCCTCAAGAGCAGCCACGCTGCGCTGTTGAAGAAGCTCGAGGACAGCAAGGCGCTCGACAAGGACAGCGAGGCCGAACTCGGCAGCGCGATCGGGGCTTTCAAGAAAAGCTTCGCCTGAGTCCGCGCGTCCCGACACCCGAATAGATTAAGGAGCGCTTCATGGCGGCCGGCAAAGAGATACGCGGCAAGATCAAGAGCGTCGAGAACACCAAGAAGATCACCAAGGCCATGGAAATGGTCGCGGCTTCGAAGATGCGCAAGGCGCAGGAGCGCATGCGCGCCGCGCGGCCGTATGCCGACAAGATCCGCAATGTCAGCGCCAATCTGGCGCATGCCAATCCCGAGTACACGCACCCCTTCATGGCGGTCGCCTCCAGTGCGGCCAAGGCGGCCGGCTTCGTGGTGGTGACGACCGACAAGGGTTTGTGCGGCGGCCTCAACACCAACGTGCTGCGCGCCGTGACCGGCAAGCTGCGCGAGCTCGAAGGGCAAGGCGTCAAGGCCGAGACGGTGGCGATCGGCAACAAGGGCCTGGGTTTCCTCAACCGCATCGGCGCCAAGGTGGTGTCGCACGCCACGCACCTGGGCGACGCGCCGCGCCTGGACAAGCTCATCGGCCCGGTCAAGGTGCTGCTCGACGCCTACACCGAAGGCCGCATCAACGCGGTCTACCTCTGCTACACCCGCTTCATCAACACGATGAAGCAGGAGTCGGTGGTCGAGCAGCTGCTGCCGCTGGCGGCCGAGCGCCTGCAGGCCGACGCCGGTCAACCGGGCTGGGATTATCTCTACGAGCCCGAAGCCAAGACGGTGATCGACGACCTGTTGCTGCGCTACGTGGAGGCGCTGATCTACCAGGCAGTGGCCGAGAACATGGCGTCCGAGCAGTCGGCGCGCATGGTGGCCATGAAGTCCGCGACCGACAACGCCGGCACCTTGATCGGTGAGCTCAAGCTGGTCTACAACAAGACCCGCCAGGCCGCGATCACCAAGGAACTCTCCGAGATCGTGGGCGGCGCTGCCGCCGTGGGCTGATGGCCCGCCAGCGACCTTCGACGCAAGCTTAAGACTATTGATTTCCAAGGAACTAAAAATGGCGAACACGCAAGCAGCCGTGGGCAAGATCGTTCAGTGCATCGGCGCCGTGGTGGACGTGGAGTTTCCGCGTGACCGCATGCCCCGGATCTACGACGCCCTCAAGCTCGACGGCTCGACCTTGACCCTCGAAGTTCAACAGCAGCTCGGCGATGGCGTGGTGCGCACCATCGCGCTCGGCTCGTCGGACGGCCTGCGGCGCGGCATCGAGGTGCAGAACACCGGCAACCCGATCATGGTGCCGGTCGGGCCCGCCACCTTGGGTCGCATCATGGACGTGCTGGGTGCGCCGATCGACGAGCGCGGCCCGGTCGACCAGACGCTCACGGCGTCGATCCACCGCAAGGCGCCGGCCTACGACGAGCTGTCGCCGTCGCAGGAGCTGCTGGAAACCGGCATCAAGGTGATCGACCTGATCTGCCCCTTTGCCAAGGGTGGCAAGGTGGGCCTGTTCGGCGGCGCCGGTGTCGGCAAGACCGTCAACATGATGGAGCTCATCAACAACATCGCCAAGGCGCACTCGGGCCTGTCGGTGTTTGCCGGCGTGGGCGAGCGCACCCGCGAAGGCAACGACTTCTATCACGAGATGTCCGACTCGGGCGTCGTCAACCTCGAGAACCTGGGCGAGTCCAAGGTCGCCATGGTCTACGGCCAGATGAACGAGCCCCCGGGCAACCGCCTGCGCGTGGCGCTGACCGGCCTCACGATTGCCGAGTCGTTTCGCGACGAGGGTCGCGACGTGCTGTTCTTCGTCGACAACATCTACCGCTTCACCTTGGCCGGCACCGAAGTGTCGGCGCTGCTGGGTCGCATGCCCTCGGCGGTGGGCTACCAGCCGACCTTGGCGGAGGAAATGGGCCGCCTGCAAGAGCGCATCACGTCCACCAAGGTCGGCTCGATCACCTCGATCCAGGCCGTTTACGTGCCGGCGGACGACCTGACCGACCCGTCGCCTGCCACGACCTTCGCGCACCTGGACGCCACCGTGGTGCTCTCGCGCGACATCGCCTCGCTGGGCATCTACCCGGCCGTCGACCCGCTCGACTCCACTTCGCGCCAGGTGGACCCCAACGTGGTTGGCGAGGAGCACTACAAGACCACCCGCGACGTGCAGGCCGTGCTGCAGCGCTACAAGGAACTGCGCGACATCATCGCCATCCTTGGCATGGACGAGCTGGCGCCGGAAGACAAGCTGGCCGTGTCGCGTGCGCGCAAGATCCAGCGCTTCCTGTCGCAGCCTTTCCACGTCGCCGAAGTCTTCACCGGCTCACCCGGCAAGTACGTGCCGCTGAAGGAAACCATCCGCGGCTTCAAGATGATCGTGGCCGGCGAATGCGACAGCTTGCCCGAGCAGGCCTTCTACATGGTCGGTACGATCGACGAGGCCATCGAAAAGGCGAAGAAGATGCAGTAAGCGACGCGCTCGGGCGGTTACGCAAGCCGCCCCGAGCCCGACGCTTTGCTTCCAGACCCTTCTTCAACACGCTAAGGACGACCGAGCATGGCAACCATTCACGTCGACGTGGTCTCCGCCGAAGAGTCCATCTTTTCGGGCGAGGCCAAGTTCGTGGCGCTGCCCGGCGAAATGGGTGAGCTGGGCATCTACCCGCGCCACACGCCGCTCATCACGCGCATCAAGCCGGGTGCGGTGCGCATCCAACGCGCCGACACCGGCGCCGAAGAGTTCGTGTTTGTGGCCGGCGGCATTCTCGAGGTGCAGCCCGACCGCGTGACGGTGCTGGCCGACACCGCCATCCGCGGCGCCGATCTCGACGAGGCCAAGGCCACCGAAGCCAAGCGGCAGGCCGAAGAAGCGATGAAGAACGCCAAGAACAACATCGACTTCGCCAAGGCGCAGGGTGAGTTCGCGGCGATGGCAGCGCAGATCGCGGCGCTGCGCAAGTTCCGCCGCAAGTAGACGCAAGCGGCAGTCGCGCACGAGAAACACAAGGCCCGCTTCGGCGGGCCTTGTCACGCCGGGGTCGCCCAAGGGCGCGATTTTCTGCTCGCGCTCAATTCCGCGTGAAGTGCGACAGCAGGCTGTCGATGTCGCCCAAATCGCCATTGCCGGCCGCGCCGGGTTCGGGCAGTTGGCCGTTGGGCGTGAGGCGGTCCACCACCGTCGGCAGCCATTGCGAGAGCTGGCCCGCTGCGTCGCCGTGCGACATGCCCAGCTCATTCGCGAGTTGCGCGATGCGTTCGCTTCCCAGCACCGTTTCGAGTTGTTGTGGCGACACCGGCAGGTTGCGCCCGGTGCCGACCCAGGAGCCCACCAGCTCGTCCAGTCCCCCCTGCTGGAGTTGCTGCACGAGGCCCGCCAAGCCTGCGCCACCCGGCCCGCCTTGGGCCAGCATGGCGACCACCGCACGCAAGGCATTGCCCTGCCCTTGATCGCTCGCTCGAGCGCCACCGAGGGCGCCGATCACCGAGTCCAACAAGCCCATGTTCTACCTCCGTGCGCGGGCCTGCAACCCACCTGAAGCCTATTGTGCAGTTCGCGCGTGACAGTCCGAAGGACGGCCCCGCCGCCGGGGCGTACAAGTGCTGGCTCAGGCGAACAGAGCCGCGAGCGCACCCAGCGCCAGCAAGGGCGCGGTTTCGGCGCGCAGCACGCGCGGGCCGAGCGTCACCGGCTGCAGGCCGGCGGTGCGGGCTGCGGCGTCTTCGGCCTCGCTCAAGCCACCCTCGGGCCCGCTCAAGAACAGCAAGCCATTGGCGGCATGCAAGGCGGGGCGCAAGGCGTCGGCATAGGCCTGCGTGCCCTCGGCCAGACTGAGCACAAAGCGCGTTTGGCCGGTCGGCGATTCGAGTGCGCCCAGCCATTCCCCGAAGGACCGCACCGGCGCCAACCGGGGTAGGCGGCTGCGGCCGCATTGCTCTGCCGCGGCAGCGGCCACACCTCGCCAGTGAATGAGTCGTCGTTCGGCGCGTTCCCCGGCCAGGCGCAGCACCGAGCGCTCGCACAGCAGCGGCTGAATCGTCGCGACGCCGAGTTCGGTGGCTTTCTCGACCAGCCAGTCCATGCGCTCGTTGGCCGGCATGCCCAGCGCCAAGGTCACACCGATCGGCAGTTCGCGGTCGACGGCGCGGGCTTGGCCGATGCGCACGCGCACCTCGCTGCGGCCGATCGACAGCAGCTCGCAATCCCAGTCGCAGCCTTGGCCATCGAACAAGGTGAGCGTCGCGCCGGGCTGCAGGCGCAGCACTTGCACATGGCGCGCGGCCGCGGCGGGGAGCGTGGTCTCAAGCCTGGTGGCCAGCGGCAGGTCGACGTGGAAACGGGGCACGGCAAGCACTCAGAAGGTGTAGCCGGCCGTGCGCTCCGTGCCCGCCAGTCGCTCGAGCAGCAGCGCCAGCGGCGCGAGCGCCCGGTAGCGCGCGGCCACGCGGTGCGCGTAGCGCCAGACGAGCGGCAGATCCCTGAGGTAGCCGTCCTTGCCGTCGCGGTGATAGAGGCGCGCGAAGATGCCGAGCACTTTGAGGTGGCGCTGCAGGCCCATCCATTCAAAATCGCGCCAGTACGCGCCGAAGTCGGCATGCACCGGCAGCCCCGCCGCGCGTGCGCGCTCCCAGTACCGCACCGCCCAATCGAGCTGCGTCGCTTCGTCCCATTCGATGTAAGCGTCGCGCAGCAACGAGACGAGGTCGTAGGTGATGGGGCCGCGCACGGCATCCTGGAAGTCGAGGATGCCGCAGCCGGCGGTGCCGCTCGCCACCATCAGGTTGCGCGAGTGGTAGTCGCGGTGCACGAGCACGCCGGGCTGATCGACGCAGGCATCGAGGATCAGCGTGAAGGCCTGGTCGAGTCGTGCGCGGTCGGCTGCACCGAGCACATGGCCGCAGTGTCGAGCCACGTACCAGTCGGAAAACAGCTCGAGCTCGCGCTGCATGAGCGCGCGGTCGTAGGGCGGAAACTGCGCCGGCAGTTCGATGCGCTGCAGGCGCACCAGCGCGTCGATCGCGCCCAGGTACAGCGGCGCGGCCTGGGCCGCATCGCGTCCGGCGAGCGCGTCGAGGTAGGTCGTCGCGCCGAGGTCTTGCAGCAGCATGAAGCCATGCGCTTCGTCGAACGCGAGCACCTCGGGGGCCTCGAGGCCGCCCTCGCGCAGCAGTTGCGCCACGCGCACGAAAGGGCGGCAATCCTCGTGCGCCGGGGGCGCGTCCATCACGATGCGTGGGCCCCGGACGCTGTCGATGCGCAGGTAGCGGCGAAAGCTCGCGTCGGCACTGGCCGATTGCACGCTGGTCCGGTCCAGCCCCAGGCCCGGCGGCAGCGTGTCAAGCCAGTGCGTGAAGGCCTGTTCGCGGGCCGGGTCGCTCCAGTGGATCGGGGATGCGTTGCTCAAGGGTCGGGCCAGTCGGCAGCGCGAAAGCGCATGGAATAATCGATTCTACAAATCGCATCCGCCTGCCGGCGCCCCAATGCGCCGATGTGCGCGGCGCCGCGCACGGCTGGCGGCTTCTTCGCTCTCACCCGCTGTCCATGTCGCCGTCGATCACTGCTTGCCATGCCCATGCACCGCAGCGGCGCGCGCGCGCAGCCTTGCTGCGGCCCGTCGCGGCGGCCGCGCTCGCCACCCTCGGTGGCGTGGCGTGGGCGCAGACGGCACCCGCCGAGCCGTTGCGCTCGAGCCCGGAGTCCGGCGTGCGCCTGGGCCCGGCGATCCTCGGTGGCGACGGGTCGCAACCGGTGGTGATCGAGGCCGATCGCCTGTCGGGACGGCCCGATCTCGAGACCCTCGCCGAGGGCGCGGTGCAGTTCAGGCGCGGGCCTCTCACGCTGAAGGCTGATCGCCTGGAGTACCTGCAGTCCAGCGATACCGCGCGTGCCAGTGGCAATGTCGAGATACGCCAGAACGGCAATACCTTTCGCGGCTCTGAAGTGCAGCTCGAGGTGCAACGCTTCAAGGGCTACTTCCTGTCGCCGACCTACCATTTCGGCCGCACCGATGCTGGCGGCAGTGCCGAGCGCATCGACTTTCTCGATGAATTCCGCAGCGTCGCCCACGGCGCCACCTACACCAGTTGTCCCGCACCGGAACCGGCCTGGATCCTCAGCACCGACCGCGTGCTGCTCGACACCGCCGCCGACGAAGGGCGCGCCGAGGGCGCCGTGCTGCGCTTCTATGGCGTGCCGATCCTGGCCGCGCCGACATTGAGCTTCCCGTTGTCGGACGCACGCAAATCGGGTTGGTTGCCGCCGAGCATCAACCTGGACAACAAGAGCGGCTTCGAAACGTCGGTGCCCTATTACTGGAACATCGCGCCCAACCGCGATGCCACCTTGACGCCGACCATCCTCACGCGCCGCGGCGCAGCGCTCGGCGCCGAGTACCGTTACCTGGAGCGGACTTACCAGGGCAGCCTGCAGACCTACTTGCTGCCCGACGATCGCGCCGCAGGCCGCTCGCGCTGGTCACTCAACCTCGGGCACGAGGCGCGCTGGGAGGGCGCGCGGGTCGGTGCGGTCGACTACGGCGCCGCATTGCAACGCGTCTCGGATGACGACTACTGGAAAGATTTTTCGCACCACCTGCCGAGCCCGACACCGCGGCTCTTGCCCGGCTCGGCGTATGCGACTCGCCGCTTCGACAGCTTCTGGGGCGAAACCGTGGCCTATGCGCGCGTGCAGCGCTGGCAGGTGCTGCAAGACCCCGACCCGGCCAGCCGCATCGTCTCGCCCTACCAGCGCGAACCGCAGATCGGCGTAAATCAGCGCGGCGCCGCGCGGGGGCTGGAGTGGACTTGGGAGACCGAGGCGAATCGCTTCACCAATGGCAATGAGGCCCTGCGCGCCGGCTCGCGCCTGCATGCGATCGGCTCGCTCGCTCTGCCCTGGGCGCCGCTCGGTACGCCGGGCTGGACGCTCACGCCGCGCGTCTCGATCAATGCCGCGACCTACAACCTCGATCGGGCGGCGGGCGCGCCAAGCTCGAGCGCGTCGCGGGTCATCCCGACCGTGGCGCTCGACAGTGCGTGGGTGTTCGAGCGCCAGACCGAAGCCTTCGGGCGCGCGCTGACGCAAACGCTCGAGCCGCGTCTGCTCTACGTCAATACGCCTTACCGCGAGCAGTCGAATCTGCCCAATTTCGACAGCGCTGCCAACGACTTCAATTTCACCTCGATCTACGCCGACAACGTGTTCTCGGGTGTCGACCGCGTGTCCGACGCCAACCAGGTCACGGCCGGCGTGACGACACGCTTTCTCGACCGCCAAAGCGGCGCCGAGGTACTGCGACTGGGCATGGCGCAGCGCCTCTTGCTGCGCGACCAGCGCATCACGCCCGACGGCCTTCCGGTCACGCAGCGTCTGTCGGACCTGCTGCTGCTGGGCTCCACCAACCTGGTGCCGCGCTGGTGGCTCGACGGCTCGCTGCAATACAGCGCAGACGTCAGCCGCGCGGTGCGCTCCATCGCCAGCCTGCGTTATTCGCCCGGGCCGCTGCGCACCGTGGCGGCGACCTACCGCTACACCCGCAATGCCAGCGAGCAGATCGAGCTCGGCTGGCAATGGCCGATCAATGCCGTGGCACGCTCGCACGCCGCCGCGCTGGAGGCGCGCGATGCACTGTCGCGCGACGGCGTCATGGCGGGCCGCGGCGTCTCTTCAACGGGGGGATGCCCGGGCGCCTGGTACAGCGTCGGGAGGGTCAACTACAGTCGGCGCGACTCGCGCATCACCGATTCGATCGTCGGCTTCGAGTACGACGCAGGCTGCTGGATCGGGCGCGTCGTTGCCGAGCGGCTGTCCACCGGGCGCAGCGAGGCGACGACGCGCCTCCTGCTGCAGCTCGAGCTGGTGGGGCTCTCGCGCCTGGGCTCCAATCCGCTCGAGGTGCTGAGGGAGAATATCCCCGGCTACCGCTTGCTGCGCGACGACAGCAGCACGGTGGCACCCGCCCTGTCCCACCCCTGAGTGCCTTTTTCCGAATGCCAGCGATGACATCGACCTTTCGTTTTCCTCGCCCGCTGCTGTGCGGCTTGCTCGTCCTGGGCGCGGCGGCCCCCTGGCTCGCGACGAGCACGGCCCATGCGCAGGCGGCGCGCGCCAGCGCCCCGCGCTCGGCCGACTACATCGTGGCGATCGTGAATCAGGAACTGGTCACCAACGGCGAGATGCAGCTGCGCCTGGCGAACGTGAAGCGCGAGGCGGCGCAAAGCGGCAGCAAGCTGCCAGACGACGAGGAACTGCGCCGCCAGTTGCTTGAAGCGATGATCGACGAGCGCGCGCAACTGAGCTCCGCGCGCGACAGCGGCCTGCGCATCGAGGAGTCCGAGATCGATCGCACCGTCACCAACGTCGCGGTGCAAAACCGCATCACGCTGGTCGAACTGCGCGAGCGACTGCGGCGTGAGGGCATCGACTTCACGCGCTTTCGCACCAACCTCAAGGAGCAGCTCCTGCTCGAGCGCGTGCGCGAACGCGAGGTGCGCAACCGCATCAAGGTGAGCGACAGCGAGGTCGACGCGCTGGTTTCCAGCCGCGCCAGCAGCGCGACGCCGGCCGAATACAACGTCGCGCAGGTGCTCATCGCCGTGCCCGACGGCGCCTCCGAGGCGGACGTCGACGCACGCCGCCTGGTGGCCGAGAAGGCGCTGGCGCGTGCGCGGGCGGGCGAGGACTTCGCCAAGCTCGTGGCCGAGCTGTCCACCGGCCCCAAAGACCAGGACGGCGCGATCGGCCTGCGCGCGGCCGACCGCCTGCCAGACCTGTTTGCCGAGGCGGTGCGTGACCTGCGGACCGGCGCGCTGGTGCCGCAGGTGCTGCGCTCGGGCGCAGGCTTTCATGTGCTCAAGCTGATCGAGCGCCGCGACGGCGGCATGGTGGTCGAGCAGACGCGCGCACGCCACATCCTGCTGCGCGCGGGGCCCCAGCTCAGCCAGGCGGCGGCGGTGGCCCGCCTGGCCGAGTTCAAGCAGCAGATCGAGGCGGGCCGCGCGATGTTTGCGCAACTGGCGCGCGACAACTCCGAAGACGGCAGTGCGCCACAGGGGGGTGATCTGGGCTGGGCCGCGCCCGGGCAGTTCGTGCCGGAGTTCGAAGAGGCAATGAAGGCGCTCGCACCCAACCAGATTTCCGCCCCGCTGGTGTCGCGCTTTGGCGTGCATTTGATTCAGGTGCTGGAGCGCCGCAGTGTCCCGGTCGATCGCAAGCAACAGCGCGAGATCGCGCGCAACGTGCTGCGCGAGCAGAAGTTCGAGGAAGCCTACGCCGACTGGTCGCGCGAGGTACGCGCGCGCGCCTACGTGGAGATGCGAGAGCCACCGCAGTGAGCGCCCGACATCGGCACGCGTTGGTGTGAACAGGCCCTAGGGTGAGGCACGTCGCGCGCAAGCGCTTCGGCCAGCATTTCCTGGCCGATGGCAGCGTGATCGATGCCATCGTGGCGGCGATCGACCCGCGGCCCGGGCAGGCGATCGTGGAGATCGGGCCGGGTCTGGGCGCCATGACCAACCCGCTGGTCGAGCGTTGCGGTCGCCTGACGGTGATCGAGCTCGACCGCGATTTAGCGCGCCGGCTGCGCGAGCGTCCCGAGCTGCAGGTGATCGAGTCCGATGTGCTGCGGGTCGACTTCACGGCCCTCGCCGCGAGCGAGCCCATGCCGCTGCGAGTGGTCGGCAACCTGCCCTACAACATCTCCACGCCGATCCTGTTTCACCTGCTGGCGTCGGCCGGCGTCATCAAAGACCAGCACTTCATGCTGCAAAAGGAAGTCGTGCAACGTATGGCCGCCAGCCCGGGCGTGAAGGACTACGGGCGCCTGTCGGTCATGCTGCAGTGGCGCTACGACATCGAGTCCGTGCTCGACGTGTCACCCGAAGCGTTCGAGCCACCGCCGCGGGTCGACTCGGCGGTCGTGCGCATGCTGCCGTATCCGGTGGCACCGGCCGTGGCACCCGCCCTGCTTGGCGAGTTGGTCGCGGTGGCGTTTTCGCAGCGCCGCAAGCTGCTGCGTCACACCTTGGGGCGCTGGCTCGAGGTGCGCGGTTTCGGTGGCGCGTTCGACACCCAGCGCCGTGCAGAGGAGGTGCCGGTGGCGCAGTACGTGGCGCTTGCCATCGAGATCGGGGGCACGCCGACGTGACGACGGGCCTCGCAGGGCCCGTCGTCGTTTCATCAGCAGGGCCGTGCGGCCCCGCCTTCCGGTCGCGGTCTCGAGACCCTCAGCCTTCGCCGGGCCGCCCCAACAAGGCTGCGCGCCCTCGCAGGGGCGTGGGGGTTGTTATCTCAGGCCGCGACCAGCCATCCGGCGGTGTCGAAAGCGCTGCTCATCCGCGGCAGCGCCACCGTGATCATGCCGGCCGGCGTCTTGACCGGCTTGGCGTCGTTCTGGGCTTCCCCTGCCCGCTCTCCCTGCCCGATTTCCGGGGAGCGGGCTATTGAAAAGAATAGAAGCATCGGAACGGTATCTTGCGTTCTCCCCAGAAGTCGGCAGCGTCGCGGAACACGTCGAGCAGTTGCTCGCGCGCCTCCCGGTCGAACTTGGGGTTGTCGGGCAGTTGCTCGAGCACGACCACGAACCCGGGCTGATTGCCCGACTTGTGGACCAGGTCGGTCATGCAGTCGAACAGCGCATCGAGGTTCTTGCCGAAATGCACCGGGAAGGTGAAGGCCTCGGCGATCGTGTCCAGCACTTCCTGTTTCGACTGGGCCGCGCCCAGGTTCGCATAGAGGAAGTGCTGATGAAGGTCTTGGGCAGCAGCTTGCAGGTCCTCCACGCGGAATGCGCGGATCGCCTGCACGATGTTGGGACGAACGGTGTGCAACGGCATCATGGTCAGGATCCCCCTCGTTCCTTGTTGATGGTTGGGCTCACGGCGCGATGAGGCGGAAGCTCGCGTAGTGATCGTCGGTGTAATAGCAGGCATCGGGTGAGACGGATCGAAGCCCGCCACAAACAATGCGCCTAGCCCCCCGATCGCGGGACTTCGGCGTTGGCACCGTGTATTCGCGGTAGTAGCCGCGCGGCTGGCGTGGCAGCAGCCGCTCCCGGTTGCCGAACACGATGCCATCCTTCTGGTACTTGAAGGGACCGCCTTCACGGATCAGCCGGTGGGTGGTCTGGGCCTCGACCGGCAGCGCCTTCAGCGCCACGCCGACTTCCGCCGCCGTGCCCTGCCTTGCCGACGCTCCCGGCCCGAGGACCGCCGCACCGAGAACCACCGCAAGCAGGAAGGACGCCCCAGGCCGCCAGCCAGAATCCCGGTGTGACCGACCGGTGAAAAACACGGGTAATCCCTGAAATTTGAAGCCCGGATGGTACCGAAACGGTGCCGAAACCTCAAGGCTTTGCCTCAAAATTCAGCAGGGAACCAAGGCCTTTGAGGTAATGTTTGCAAGCGCAAACTCAGCTCGTAACTGAGTGAGGGCAGTGCCCCGATGACACCGAAGGTCGCTCGGTAAATTCTTTCTCGACGTGCCTGGTCCTGCCGTTTCGTTCACCGCACGGCATTGACGTCAGCCACGGTGAGCGCGGTCATGTTGACGATGCGCCTCACCGTGGCTGAAGGCGTCAGGAGGTGTACCGGCTTGGCAGCGCCCAGCAGCACCGGGCCGATCGCGATGCCGCCGCCGGCGGCGGTCTTGAGCAGGTTGTAGGAAATGTTGGCGGCGTCGATGTTGGGCAGCACCAGCAGGTTGGCTTCGCCGGACAGCGTGCTGTCGGGAATCTGCTGGCTGCGCTGGGAGGGGTCGAGCGCGGTGTCGCCGTGCATCTCGCCGTCGACCTCGAGCCAGGGCGCGCGCGCGCGCACCAGCGCCAGCGCCTCGCGCATCTTCAGCGCCGAAGGCTGTTGGCTGGAGCCGAAGTTGGAGTGGCTCAGCAGCGCCGCCTTGGGCACCAGCCCGAAGCGCTTCATTTCCTCGGCCGCCATGACAGTGATCTCGGCCAGCTGCTCGGCGCTCGGGTCGTAGTTAATGTGCGTGTCCACCAGCATGAGCTGGCGGCCCGGCAGGATCAGGCCGTTCATGCAGGCGTAGGTTTTCGCGCCGGGGCGCAGGCCGATCACCTGGTCGATGAACTGCAAGTGCGTGGCGGTGGTGCCCCAGGTGCCGCACAACATGCCGTCGACCTCGCCCTTGTGCAGCAGCATGGTGCCGATCAGGGTGAGGCGTCGACGCATTTCGATCTTGGCAAACTGTTGCGTCACGCCGCGGCGCGCCGTGATGCGGTGGTAGGTTTGCCAGTAGTCGCGGTAGCGTTCGTCGTGCTCGGTGTTGACGATGTCGTAGTCGCGACCAGCCTCCAGCCGCAGCCCGAAACGCTCGCAGCGCTGAGCAATCACTTCGGGTCGGCCGATCAGCGTCGGGCGCGCCAGGTTTTCATCGATCACCACCTGCACCGCCCGCAGCACGCGCTCTTCCTCGCCTTCGCAGAACACCACGCGTTTGAAGAGCGCGCGCTTGGCGAGGTTGAAGATCGGCTTCATCGTCGTGCCCGAGGCGTAAACGAAGGCCTGTAATTTCTCGCGGTAGGCATCGAAATCCTTGATTGGCCGCGAGGCCACGCCGGATTCGGCCGCCGCGCGCGCCACCGCCGGCGCGATCTTCATCATCAGCCGCGGGTCGAACGGCTTGGGAATCAGGTACTGCGGCCCGAACGACAGCGTGGCGCCGACATAGGCGGCCGCCACCACCTCACTCTGCTCGGCCTGCGCCAGCTCGGCGATGGCGCGGACCGCAGCGATCTCCATCGCATCGGTGATGGTGGTCGCACCGCAGTCGAGCGCGCCGCGGAAGATGTAGGGGAAGCACAGGACGTTGTTGACCTGGTTGGGGTAGTCGGTGCGGCCGGTGGCCATGATGGCGTCTTCACGCACCGCCATCACGTCCTCGGGCAGGATCTCCGGGTTGGGGTTGGCCAGCGCGAAGATCAGCGGGTGCCGGGCCATGCCGCGCACCATCTCTGGCTTGAGCACGCCGCCTGCGGACAGGCCCAAGAAGATGTCGGCGCCGTCCATCACCGCGGCCAACGTGCGCAGCGCGGTGGCTTGCGCGAACTCGGCCTTGTCGGGGTCCATCAGTTCGGTGCGGCCCTTGTAGACGACGCCGGCCAGGTCAGTGACCCAGATGTTCTCGCGCGGCAGGCCCAGTTTGATCAGCAGGTTCAGGCAGGCGAGTGCCGCAGCACCCGCACCCGACACCACCAGCTTGACCGCGGCAATGTCCTTGCCGACCACCTTCAGGCCGTTGAGCGTGGCCGCGCCGACCACGATCGCGGTGCCGTGCTGGTCGTCGTGGAACACCGGAATCTTCATGCGCTGGCGCAGCGCACGCTCGACATAGAAGCAGTCGGGCGCCTTGATGTCCTCGAGGTTGATGCCGCCGAAGGTGGGCTCCAGCGCGGCGATGCAGTCGACCAGCTTGTCGAGGTTGGTTTCGGCGAGCTCGAGGTCGAACACGTCGATGCCGGCGAACTTCTTGAACAGCACCGCCTTGCCTTCCATCACCGGCTTGGCCGCCAAAGGCCCGATGTTGCCCAGGCCAAGCACGGCGGTGCCGTTGGTCACCACGGCCACCAGGTTGCCGCGCGAGGTGTAGCGGTAGACGTTCGCCGGGTCGGCGACGATTTCCTCGCAGGCCGCGGCCACGCCGGGCGAATACGCCAGCGCCAGGTCGCGCTGGTTGACAAGTTGTTTGGTCGCCGCGATCGCCACTTTGCCCGGCGTCGGGAACTCGTGGTATTCAAGTGCCGCTTGGCGCAGTTCGGAGCGCTTTTCTTCGAAGGTGGGCATGGTGAGTCTTCCGGGGTGCGGCACGCGGCTGCGTCAGCACGATTGTAGGAATGCGCTTCGTGCGCGGCCGCTCGCCATGCCGCCGCGCGGTGGCGTGTTTTCGCAATCCAGGGGCGGCGGGCATGCGCGAAACTGCGCCCTGTCCCGTCCCCAGCGCGCCCCCACCCCATCGGTGTTCGCCGCTTGTCCGTCCGCGCGGCCCGTCACCGGCCTGCGCCGATGGCTGTCCTGGGTCGGCGGCCGGGAACCATCGCCCCACCCCAGCGCCCGCCTCCGAGAAGGCGAGCGCCTCGAGGGCACGGCGACAATCGAAAGCACGCCGCTCGAAGTCGGGTCACCGGTACGTCATGTTGAAATTCAAGAAAATCAGGTTTGATCGGCCGGGTCGCCTCGGATTTGCAGCGGTGGGACCCCCTCGACGAAAACGAATTTTGGCTGCGGGTGATCGGGGAATCGGGCCGCTCGACACGCCACCCTGCGGCGGGGCTCCCGTGGGTGTCTCACGATGAGTCTGGGCGAGTTCGAGCTGATCGCGCGCTACTTCAAGCGGCCCACGACGCGCGCCGCAGTCGGCCCTGGCGACGACTGCGCGGTGCTCGCGCCGCGCGCGGGCATGCAGCTGGCGGTGTCTTGCGACATGCTGGTCGAGGGCCGGCACTTCCTTTCTACCGTCGATGCGCAGCGCCTGGGCCACAAGGCGCTGGCGGTCAACCTGTCGGACCTTGCCGCCTGCGGCGCCGAGCCGCTGGCCTTCACGCTGGCGCTGGCCCTGCCGCGTGTCGACCCCGCCTGGCTGGCCGGCTTTTCGAGCGGCCTGCACGCCCTGGCCGAGCGGCACGGCTGCGAGCTGGTCGGCGGCGACACGACCGCCGGGCCGCTCAATGTCTGCATCACCGTGTTCGGCGAGGTGCCGGTGGGCGCGGCGCTGCTGCGCAGCGGCGCGCGGCCCGGTGACGCGGTGTGGGTCAGCCACGCGGCGGGCGGCGGGCTCGGCGATGCGCGGCTGGCGCTCGAGGTGTTTCGCGGCCTGGTCGCATTGAGCGGCGACGCGTTCGAGCGCGTGCGCCGCATCATGGAAATGCCCGAGCCGCGCGTGGCGCTCGGCATGGCGCTGCGCGGCGTGGCCAGCGCAGCGATCGATGTCTCCGACGGACTGCTGGGCGACTTGTCTCACCTGCTGCGCCGCTCGGGCGTGGGGTGCCGCCTGCACACCGAGCATGTGCCACGCAGCGCCGACCTCGCCGCACAGCCGCAGGCGCTGCAGCGCCTGTGTACGCTGGCCGGCGGCGACGATTACGAGTTGGTTTTCACGGCGCCAGAGGCCGTGCGCGAACAGGTGCTGGCGGCGGCGCGCGACGTTGGCGTGGCGGTCACGGCGATCGGGCGCGTCGAAGTCGAGCCGGGCCTGCGTCTGGTCGACGCGCACGGCGTTGCGCTCGACAATGACTGGCAGTCGTTCGACCACTTCCGCACATGAACGCCCTGTTGCCCTTGAACCCGCCGCTGGCGCCCGCGCCGGTGCGCCCCGACGTACGCTTCCTGCTCGCCCACCCGGCGCACGTCATTGCGCTGGGATTCGGCTCGGGCCTGAGCCCGCTGGCGCCCGGCACGGTGGGCACCTTGTGGGCCTGGCTCAGCTTCGCGGTGCTCAACCGCTGGCTTGGCGACGCGCAATGGGCCGCCGTGATCGGCGCCGGCACGCTGATCGGCTGGTGGGCCTGCGCGCTCACCGCGCGCCACCTGCACGATGCCGACCCCGGCGCCATCGTCTGGGATGAAGTGCTGGCCTTCTGGGCAGTGCTGTGGCTGGTGACACCGGCCGGCCTGGCGGCTCAGCTCGGCGCTTTCGTGCTGTTTCGTTTCTTCGACGCCGCCAAGCCCGGCCCCGTGGCCTGGGCCGACGCGCGCTTCAAGCGTCGACGCCCCGGCACCAACTTCGGTTGGGCGCAGGGCTTTGGCATCCTGCTCGACGACGCGGTCGCGGCGCTGTGTACGCTGTTCGTGATCGCGCTGTGGCGGTATTGAGTGCCCCAGGCCACCGCGGTGCGGCGACCGCCCCCCGCGGGGCCAAGGAAACTCGGGGCGGCCCGGCGTTTCCTCGAGAGCCGCAGCCGGCTGCCTGCGTGGACAGGAGAAACCGCATGAAAAGCGAGCTTGCATGAACGAAGGCCTGGTCGCGCAACTCGGCGATGCCCTGCGCGCGCGCGGCTGGCGCATGGCCACTGCCGAGAGTTGCACCGGCGGGCTGCTCGCGGCCGCCTGCACCAGCGTCGGCGGTTCGAGCGACTGGTTCGAGCGTGGCGTCGTGAGCTACAGCGATGCCGCCAAGACCGAGCTGCTCGGCGTGCCCGCTGCCCTCATCGAGCGGCACGGGGCGGTCAGTCGCGAGGTGGCACTGTCGATGGCCGAGGGCGCGCTGCAGCGCAGCCGCGTGGCACTGGCGCTCGCGGTGACCGGCATCGCCGGGCCCGGCGGCGCGACCCCGGGCAAGCCGGTGGGCACGGTCTGGCTCGGCGTGGCCGTGCAAGGCCTGCCGCCGCGCGCCGAACTGTTGCAACTCGGCGGCGACCGCGCGGCGGTGCGCGGCCAGACGGTGCGGCGTGCCTTGCAGCGCTTGATTGAAGCCGCCACCCGCGCGTGAGCCGCTTCGTCCAGCAGATCGACTGTCTGCATCGCCCGTTGCGGACTGTGAGCGCCGCGTGCCAGGGGTTATGCCCGGCCGGACAGGCTCGCGGGTGCGCTCGCCTCAGGTGCCTAGTGCCGCGCCGAGTGCGCCGAGCCGGCCCTTGAGGCTGTCGACCCAGTCCGGCTTGCCGCGCGGTCGTGCCCGCGACGCCAGCGTGAGCACGACCAGCACGCTGGCGAACGAGAGCGCGAACAGCAATGCACCCACGAGCAGCACTTCGCTCATCGTGACGCCCTGGTTCCAGGGCCGCGCGATGCCGAGGAAGGCGCAGTACATCCACAGGCAGTTCGACAGTGCGACCGGCGCCGCCACACCGCAGGCGTCATGCAGGTTCAGTGGCGTGAGTCTCCGGCCGCGTCGCACCAGGCGCGGGAAGCTGACCCAGTGCAGCACCAGCGCATTGGCGCTCAGCAGGCCCACCAGCAGCAACTTGGCCTGCAGCTTGGGATTGAGATAGCTCGCGCTTTCGCTCAGGCCCATCCACAACAGCAGCGCGCCGCTGGCGTAGAGCAGCAGCAGCGCAGCGCTCACCAGGCGCATCACGAAGGGGTTGGGCGGCGCGATGCGCACCGGATAAGCGGACAGCTTGCCCAAGAGGTGCAGGTCGGCACGATGGCGCCGATGGCGGTGCAGGTCGCCAGCAGATACATGAAGAGGACGAGGAGCTTGATCACCCGAAGAGAGTGTCCCCAGTCGCGGCGTTGCCGGGTGTAGCGTCATGTGTCACATCGCTGCGAACGTCGTTGCCAGCGCCGGGCAACGTGCGGAGTTCACGCTGCCTTGCTTGCGTCGCTTTTAGATGGCGAGCCGGCTGAAGCCCGAATCGAGCCGCACCGATTGCAACTGCGGCGCGCGCCATTCGCTGACCCAGTTGGCAAACAGCGCCTCGGGCATCGGCTTGGCGACGAAGTAGCCCTGCGCCTCGTCGCAGCCCAGTGCCTGCAGCAGCTTCCAGGCCTTGGCGGTTTCCACACCTTCGGCCACCACCGACAGGCCCAGGTTGTGCGCCAGGTCGACGGTGGAGCGCACGATCTTGGCGTCGTCGAGGTCGCGCTCCATGTTGAGCACGAAGCTCTGGTCGATTTTGAGTTCGTCCACCGGCAGCCGCTTGAGGTAGGCCAGCGACGAATAACCGGTGCCGAAGTCGTCGATCGCGAGCTTGAAGCCCATCTGGTGCAGCCGCTCGAGCGTCTGCAGCGCGCGCGGCGGGTCGTCCATGATGGCGCTTTCGGTGATCTCGAGGCAGAGCGTGGCAGGGTCGATGTGCTCGACCTCGATCAGGCGCTGTAGCTTGACGGAAAGCTCTTGGTCGAGCAGGTCGCGCGTGGACAGGTTGACCGAGAGCTTCAGTGGCTTGCCCGCCGCGTGCAGCTGTTGAAGCACGTGGGCACAGCGCTCGATCATCCAGCCGGTGAGCATGCGGATGAAGCCGGTGCGTTCGGCAAAGGGAATGAAGCGCATCGGCGGCAGCAGGCCGCGCTGCGGGTGTTCCCAACGCACCAGCGCTTCGGCACCCACCACCGCGCCGGTGGCCAGCGCGATCTTGGGCTGCAGGAAGAGGCGCAGTTGCCCGCCGTCCACCGCGGTGCGCAGTTCGCTCAGCAGCGACAGCGACTCCTCGCTGCTCGAGTCGAGTGCGGCGGTATAGACCACCACGCCCGACTGGTTGCGCTTGGCCGCGTACATCGCCACTTCGGCGTGGCTCATCAGCGCGTCGGCGTCGATGCCGTGGTCGGGGCAGCAGGCCACACCTATGCCGGCGCCGAGGTCGACGGTGTGATTGTCCAGCGTGATCGGCACCTCGAAGGCCTGCTGGATGCGGTGGGCCACGCCCTGGGCGACGTCGATGTCGGCGCCCGTCAGCAGCATCGCGAACTCATCGCCGCCCAGGCGCGCCACCACGTCGTTGCTGCGCTCTGCCTCCTGCGTCAGTCGACGCGCGACACGGCGCAGCAGCCGGTCACCGAAGCGGTGGCCGAGCACGTCGTTGACATGCTTCAAGCGGTCCAGGTCGAGCATGATGATGGCGCAAGGCTCGACCTCGGCGCGCGCATGAGCGATCGCCTGGCGCAACAGGATGCGGAACTTCTCGCGGTTGGGTAACTTGGTCAACGCGTCCTCGTAGGCCAGGCGCCGCACCTCGCCGTCGCGTGCCTGCACCGCCTGGCGCATGGCCTCGAACGCGCGCGCCAGTTCGCCGATCTCGTCCTTGGATTCGATCTCGAGCACCTGCTCGTAATCGCCCTGGCCGAGCCGGCCGGCCGAGCGCGTGAGCGCGCGCAGCGGCGTGGTGATGCGCCGCGCAGTGAACACGGCGCCGATGGCAAACACCCCGATCGCCACCAGCGTGAAGGCCAGCAAGGTCCATTGCAGACGACGGTAGGGCGCGGTCGCTTCGTCGAGCGAGCGAATCAGCACCGCCACGGTCTGATGCTCGCCTTCGGTGACGAGCGCCATCTCGCGGGCCAGCGAGTGGCCATTCATCGCGCCCACGTCGGTCAGCTCGAGCAGCAAGTTGCGCTCGGCGAGCGCGCCACCGCGGGCGCCCTCCGCGTCGCGTGCACGCAGCCAGGCGTCGAGCAGTGGCGCAGCCGCCTCGCCGCCCAGCGTGGACTGAAGCAGATTCCATCGCAGCGGCTCGCCGCGCCGGCTCATGACGGCCACTTCAATGGAGGAGAGTTGACGCATCTCGCGCAGCAATGTTTCTTCGATGCGAAAGCCCATCGCCACCCAGCCGATGGTGAGCGGTGCCTTGACGGGCACTGCCACCAGTTGGTAGGGCTCGCCGTCGAGCAGCACCATGCTCGACGTACTCTCCGGCGCCTTCGCCAGGCGGCGCAGCGCAGGCACGAAGCGCTGCGCGCCGTCGCGCGTGGCGGCCTTCAGGGCGAACTGGGCATCGGTGATGAGCACGACGCTGGCGCCAATGCGCTCACCGTGGTTGATGAGCGCCGAGGCCAGGGTCGCCTCGTCGTTGCTTGCCACGGCCTCGCGAAAGCCGAAGTCGGCCGCCAGCAGCCGCGCGGCCGAAGTCAGGTTGCCGGCGTTTTGCTCCAGCAGCCGCGCGAAGACTCGCTCCGCGGTGTGCAGCTCCGCGTCGACCGACGCGCGGGCATTGATGGCGATGCTGTTGCCGATGAGCAGCAGACTGGCGACCTGAACGACCAGCAGCAAGCCGAGAAACAGCCCGACGATGCGCACTTGCAGCCGGTTGCGCGACAGAAATTTCGGCAACGTCATGTCAATGGAGTCGCCTCGGTATAGGGCGCGGCTTCGGCGGCCACGACGACGGGGGGCCGGGCCGTCTCAGCGTCCGCCGGGCCGCCCCAAGGGCGCCGAGCGCCGCATCGGGGGGTGTGAACGCAGTGAGCGTGGGGGCTCGGCTCAGGGCGCATCGAGCGTGACCGACAAACTGGTCGGCGCGGCACCGAGCTTGAGGGGCCGGCTTGGTGGTGGCGTGTCGACGCTCAGGCCGGCATGCCAGATCGTCAGCCGGTGATCGCCGGGCGGCACGTCGAGCAGCGCGCGACCCGCGGCGTCGGTGCGGGCAAAGTAGGGTGTGTCGACGACGCGCACGTAGGCGGTCATCTTGTCGTGGATGTTGCAGCCCAGCACAGCGACGCCTGGTTTGTCGAAGCGCACCGGCGAGGCCGGCGTGCCGGCATAGAGCTTGAGCTCGAAGGGCTTGATCGGCGAGAACGAATAGACGTGATGCCGCACCGTGTCGAAGTTGGGGAAATTGACTTCGGTGCCGGTCTGCACTGCCAGCACCGAAGGCGTGAAGCGTTTGCCGCGCTGCCCCAACTCGGCCTGAATGCCGGGTGCGGCGCGCGTCGAGGCGCCGCGTACCTCCACCGCGACCACCGCATCGGCCATCGGCAGGCCCTGCCCGCTGCTGACGGTGACGGTGAGCACGGCCGCATCGGCCACGCCGCACACGTTGGCGCCAAGCAAGCACAGCAACGCGGACAGGCGGGGGTGGCGAGGGGTCATGAGAGCGAGGGCGAGGGCGGCAGGAATGCGGCACAACGGGCGACCCGTGTCGCCCGTCATCGTTCGATCATCGCGGCAAGCCTGGGCCGTGTCGACGGGTGATCGCGGCAGTGGGGTGACGTGTCGCAGGCGGCGGTGATGGATCGCACGCTCGACCGTGCGCTGGCCGCAGGCAGGGTGTCAGCCCTGCAACACCAGCCGCGCTGTGCCGGTGCGCGATGCCGTGCCGCGCGCACCCTGCAGCGGCTGGGCGAGCAGCAAGGCCAGGCGCTGCAACGCGGCCCATGGCTCGCTCGGCCACGCGGGGTGAGCGAGCCCCTTGATAAGGCCGTCGCACACATGCGCCGCTTCGAGCAGCAGCTCCAGTGTCGCCGTGTCGAGCAGCGGCAGCGCCCGCTCGAACAGCCGCTCCTTCTGCCCCCAGACGCGGTTCTCGCGCAGCGCCATCGGCAGCGGCTTGCCGCCGGCCATGGCGTCCTTGCAGCGCCGCAGCGCGCGGATGTCCTCTGCCAACGCCCAGTGCACCAGCACCGGCGTCTCGCCCTCGGCACGCAGGCCCTCGAGCATGCGCAGCACGCGCGGCACCTGGCCGGCGAGCACGGCTTCGCCGAGCTTGCGGACATCGTAGCGCGCGACGTCGAGCACCGCGGCCTCGACCTGTTCGAAGCCCAGTTCGCCTGCCGGATAGAGCAGGCCGAGCTTGGCAAGCTCTTGTTGCGCGGCCAGCAGGTTGCCTTCTATGCGGTCCGCGAAGAACGCCAGCGTGCGCTGCCCTTCGTCGCCCGGCGCGACGCGCTGGCTCTGCGCGGCCAGGCGCTGCGCCAGCCACTGCGGCAGCGCAGTGCGCTCGATCGCGTCCAAGCGCACGGTGGTGCCGGCCGCCTCCAGCGCGGCGAACCAGGCGCTTTGCTGCTGCTGGCGGTCCAGCCGCGGCAGGGTGACGAGCGTGAGCACGCCCTCGGGCAACTGCGCGCAGTACTGCTGCAAGGCTTGCGAGCCATCCTTGCCGGGCTTGCCCGACGGAATGCGGATCTCGACGATGCGTGACTCGGCGAACAGGCTCATCGAGCTGGCGGCGCCGAGCAGCGTGCTCCAGTCGAAGTGGGCGCCTGCGACGGTGTAGACCGCGCGTTCGCTGTGGCCGGCGGCGCGCGCCGCGGCGCGGATCGTGTCACCGGCCTCCAGCGCCAGCAGCGGCTCGTCGCCGTACAGCGTGTAGAGCGGCTTCAAGCCGCGCTGCAGCTGCGCGGCGAGCTGGTCGGGCTTGATCTGCATGTACGGTCGTGCCAGCGCCTACCCCCGCGCGCGTGCAGCGGCACAGGGCCTAAGACGGGTGGGGCGCCGAAGGCAACACCGAAGTCGCATGGGCGGCCTATCTCAAGGCGCCGGCACCGCGGCGAGCCGGCGCATCACCTGCTCGACGATGTCGCTTTGCATGCCGCGATAGAGCGCCGCTTCTTCCTGCTGCTTGGCCAGGGCATTGGTCTCGTTGTAGCTCATGTCGCGCGCAAGCAGCAGCTCGTTGTCGGGAATCAGCACGCGGCCGGCCGGTGTGCGCAAGCGAAAGCGCAGCCGCGTGCGCAGGGTGAACTCACGCACCTGGCCTGCGGCGCTCTGCGCGGCGACCGACTTATCGCGCGCGTCCTCCAGCGCCTCCAGCACGACCCGCGCCGCTGCGACCGAGTCCACCACGCGCGTGCTGCCGCTGGCTTCGATGCTGCGCCGCAGCTCTTCGGTGAACGGCGAGCGCGGCGGGAAACCCACCAGCTGGATGGTGGCAAAGCTCAGCGTGGGCGGGCGCCGCAGGCGAAAGCCGCAGCCTGCGACCAGCAAGGCTGCGGCGGGCAGCAGCCGCAAGCTCGTTCGACGGGTGGGCATGGCAGTGCGCCTCACACGACCACGTTGACGAGGCGGCCGGGCACGATGATGACCTTCTTCGGCCTGCGCCCCTCGGAGAAGCGATGCACTTCTTCGCTCGCCAGCGCGGCCCGCTCGATGGCCGCTTTGTCGGCCGACGAGGACACGGTGAGTGCGCCGCGCAGCTTGCCGTTGACCTGCAGCACCAGCTCGAGCTCGGCGCGCTCCAGCGCGGCGTCGTCGACCGCGGGCCAGGGCGCGTCGAGCAGGTCGCCGAGCCGCCGGGCATAGCCAAGCTCGCTCCAGAGCGCGTGGGCGATGTGCGGCGCGGCCGGGTACAGCGCGCGCAGCAGGATGCCGACGCTTTCTTGCAGCGCCGCGCGGTCGGCCGGCGTGGGCTGCAGCGCTGCGGCCTCGAGCGCGTTGAGCAGTTTCATGGCGCCGGAGACGACGGTGTTGTATTGCAGGCGGTCGTAGTCGTGGCTCACCTGGCGCAGCAGGGTGTGGACCTCGCGGCGCAGGTCGGTCGCCCCCGCGCTGGCACCGGCGAACGACATGCCGGCGGCGGCGATTGCCTCGCGCTGCTTGATGGCGAAGGCCCACAGTCGCCGCAGGTAGCGAAAGCTGCCCTCGGCACCGGAGTCGGACCAGGCGGCGCTCTGGTCGGGCGGGCCGGCGAACATAGTGAACAGCCGCGCGGTGTCGGCGCCGAACCTGGCGATGATGTCGCGCGGCTCGACCACGTTGTTCTTGGACTTCGACATCTTCTCAATGCCGCCCAGCCGCACCGGCTGGCCGTCCTCGCGCGCCACCGCGCCGACGGGGTGGCCCTTGTCGTCGCGGCGCACCTCCACTTCGGCGGGGTAGAACCAGCGCTTCTTGCCCGCGCCGTCTTCGCGGTAATACGACTCGTTGAGCAGCATGCCTTGCGTGAACAGCTTGGTGAACGGCTCGCCGAAGCTCACCAAGCCGCAGTCGCGCATCGCCTTGGTCCAGAAGCGCGCATACAGCAGGTGCAGCACCGCGTGCTCAATGCCGCCGATGTACTGGTCCATCGGCATCCAGTGGTCGTTGCGCGCATCGACCATGGCGTGCTCGCTGTCGGGGCAGCAATAGCGCATGTAGTACCAGGCCGAATCCACGAAGGTGTCCATCGTGTCGGTTTCGCGCTGCGCCGGGCGGCCGCAGCGCGGGCAGGCCACGTTCAGGAAGGCCGCGCTCTTGGTGAGCGGATTGCCGGAGCCGTCAGGAATGAGGTCTTCGGGCAGACGCACCGGCAAGTCCCGCTCGGGCACCGGCACGGCGCCGCATCCGGGCGCGTCGGAGTCGGGCC
This sequence comes from Methylibium sp., assembly GCF_031393925.1. Classification (GTDB taxonomy): domain Bacteria; phylum Pseudomonadota; class Gammaproteobacteria; order Burkholderiales; family Burkholderiaceae_C; genus Methylibium. Next base: position 24,914 of record NZ_JANMWL010000022.1, read on the forward strand.
CACCGCCTTCGCAATGGATGATCGGGATGGGCGTGCCCCAGTAGCGCTGGCGGCTGATGCCCCAGTCGCGCAGGCGCCAGGTGGTTTTCTTGCCGCCCAGGCCGCGGTGGTCGAGCGCGGCAGCGACGGCGTCGGTGGCGTCCTTGTAGTGCAGTCCGCTGAAGTAGTCGGAGTTGATGCTCACGCCGCGCGATTTGTCGGCGTACCAGTCCTGCCAGTGGTCGTAGCTGAAGTGCTCGCCATCGACATGCACGACCTGCAGGATGTCGAGCCGGTATTTCTTGGCGAAGGCGAAGTCGCGTTCGTCATGCGCGGGCACACCCATCACGGCACCGTCGCCATAGCCCATGAGCACATAGTTGCCGACCCACAGCGCGACCGGCTCGTGCGTAAGTGGGTGCTGCACGGACAGGCCGGTGGGGCGGCCCTCCTTTTCCCGGGTGGCGAGTTCCGCCTCGGTCGTGCCGCCGGCCTTGCACTGTTCGATGAATGTGGCCAGTTCGGGGTTCGATGCCGCCGCATGCGTGGCCAGCGGATGCTCGGGCGCCACCGCGCAGAAGGTCACGCCCATGATGGTGTCGGCGCGCGTGGTGAAGACGAACAGGCGGCCATCGCCGATCAGCGCGCCGCTCGTGTCGCGGAGCTCGTGCGGGAAGGCGAAGCGCACGCCCTCGCTCTTGCCGATCCAGTGCTCCTGCATCAGCCGCACGCGCTCGGGCCAGCCGTGCAGGTAGGCCGGGTCGGCCGGGTCGGCCACGTTGGCGAGCAGCTCGTCGGCGTACTGCGTGATGGCCAGGTAATAGCCGGGAATTTCGCGCTTCTCGATCAAGGCACCGGAGCGCCAGCCGCGGCCGTCGATCACCTGTTCATTGGCAAGCACGGTCTGGTCGACCGGGTCCCAGTTGACGACCTGCGTGCGACGGTAGGCAATGCCCTTTTCGAGCATCTTCAGGAAGAACCACTGGTTCCACTTGTAGTAGCTCGGGTCACAGGTGGCGAGCTCGCGCGTCCAGTCGAACGACAGGCCCAGTGGCTCCATCTGCGACTTCATGTCGGCGATGTTGTCGCGCGTCCATTGGGCCGGCGCCACGTTCTTGTCCATCGCCGCGTTCTCGGCCGGTAGGCCGAAGGCGTCCCAGCCCATCGGCATGAGCACGTTGTAGCCCTTCATGCGCAGGTAGCGCGCCATCATGTCGTTGATGGTGTAGTTGCGCACATGGCCCATGTGGAGCTTGCCGCTCGGGTAGGGCAGCATCGAGCAGGCGTAGAACTTGGGTTTGCCCGTGTCTTCGACGACGCGGTCGGCGTCGCGCTCGCGCCAGTGCGCGTGGGCAGCCGACTCGATGGAACGCGGGTCGTAGGAATTCGCGGGGGCGGGGCTGGCAGCGCTCATGCACGGGCCGGCGCCAAGCGGTGCCGGTCTCTCTAGGTCGAAGGGGTACTTTGAATTCTAGGGCCCGGGCTGCGCGACGAACGCGATGCGATTGAGCCCCGCCTGCTGCAGCCGGCCGATCAGCGCGGCCACGCGGCCATAGGGCACCGCCTGGTCGGCCCGCAAATGCACTTCGAGGCCGCTTTGGCGCTGGGCGGCCGCCTTGATGCGGGCATCGAAGCTGGCATCGTCGAGGGCTTCTTCGCCCAAGTGGAGCCGGCCGTCTGGCGTGAGTGACACCGCGATGAAGTCAGGCGCCTTGCTCGGTGTGGCAGCGTCGCTTGTCGGCAGGTCGAGTCGCAGGCTCGAACTCATCAGCGGCGCGGTGATCATGAAGATCACCAACAGCACGAGCATGACGTCGATGAGCGGCGTCATGTTGATGTCGCTCATCGGCTGCGGCAGCTGGGTGCGTTCGAGGCGACCGAAGGCCATGTCAGCGGGCGTTGCAGCGAACGATGTGAGCAAAAAAATTATTCACCTTGATGGTCCTGCTCGAGCAGCATCTCGCGCAGGTCGTGGGCAAAACCTTCCAGTTCTGCTTCGCAGGCGCCGACGAGCTTGCCGAACACGTTGTAGGCCAACACGGCGGGGATTGCCACGGCCAGCCCGGCGGCCGTCATGATGAGCGCCTCGCCGACCGGGCCCGCAATGCGGTCGATGCCCTGGTTGCCGGCGCTGGCGATGCCGATGAGCGCGTGATAGATGCCCCAGACCGTTCCGAACAGGCCGACGAACGGCGCCGTCGCGCCGATCGAGGCCAGCAGCACTTGGCCGAACTGAAGCTCGCGCAACACGCCATGCAGTGCGTCGCGCAGCCGCCGCGTGAGTTGCGAGCCGCGCGCGCTGGTGGCTTCGAGCGTGCCGCCGCGCGCGGCCAATGTGCCAGCGTCGAGCAGCGGGATCAACGCAGCCTCGCGGTCAAAGGCCTGCAACTGGGTGCGTGCGCCGACGAGATCGGGCGCCGCCCAGAACGCCGGTACGGCGCGAGCGAGGTCGCGCTTGACGCGGCGCAACAGCCACGACTTCCACAGGATGACCACCCAGGCGCTGACCGACATGGCCAGCAGCAAGGCCGCCACCGCCCGCGTGATCGCATCGCCATCGGACCAGAACCGGCCGAAGTCGCCCATCGCCCGCTTCAGTGCGCAGCGACGGCGAGCACGTCACTCATGCCGTACAGGCCGCTCTGGCGTGTGGCCAGGAAGCGCGCCGCGCGCAGGCTGCCTTGCGCATACGTGGCGCGGCTCGAGGCTTTGTGGCTGATCTCGATGCGCTCTCCGATGCCGGCAAACAGCACGGTATGGTCGCCGACGATGTCGCCGCCGCGCAGCGTCGCGAAGCCGATCGTCTGAGGGTCGCGTTCGCCGGTCATGCCTTCGCGGCCGTAGACCGCGCAGCGGGCCAGCTCGCGGCCGAGTGCGTCGGCGATCACCTCGCCCATCTTCAGCGCGGTGCCGCTGGGCGCGTCGACCTTGTGGCGGTGATGGGCCTCGATGATCTCGATGTCGTAGCCCTCGCGCAGCGCCCGGGCGGCGTCGGCGATCAGCTTGAGCACGACGTTGACGCCCACGCTCATGTTGGGCGACATCACGATGGCGATGCGCTCGGCAGCCGCCGCGATGGCGGCCTTGCCGGCCGCGTCGAAACCGGTGGTACCGATCACCAATTGCACGCCGCGCTCGCCGCAGGCGCGCACATGCTCGAGCGTGGCCTCGGGCCGGGTGAAGTCGATCAGCACGTCCGCCGCGGCCAGACCCCCACTCAACTCATCGGCGATAACGATGCCGCTTGCCTGCCCGAGGAACGCCGCTGCGTCCTGGCCGAGCGCCGGGCTGCCGGGTCGCTCCAGCGCACCGACGAGCACGCAGTCGGGCGAGGCGATCACCGCCTCGATCAACATGCGGCCCATCCGTCCAGAGGCCCCCGCGACGGCAATGCGTCGCGGTGGGTTCACCGCGTTGCCTCCAGCGGCGGATAGCTGCGCGCCGGGCCTTGCGGCTCGGCCCCCGCGGCGCTGGCCGAAGGCTTGGGCGGCAGGGGTAAGGCCTGCAACTGCGCGTCGGTGAGTGCCAGCGTTGGCAAGTTGCCGCTGAGCTTGCTCGTGTCGATCGAGGCGACGAAATCACGCTCGCTCGGAAGCTCGTCGGCCTCGAAGGACTTCATGCTGTCACCCTCAAACAGCACGGTGACGCGGCGTTGCTGGTAGGGCGCGCCCTGGCGCCTGATGGTGAACACGTAGTCCCAGCGGTCGGCGTGGAAAATGTCGGTCAGCAACGGTGAGCCGAGCGCGTCGCGCACCTGCGAGCGGCTCAAGCCGGGCTTGATGAGCGCTGCCATCTCCTGGGTGACCACGTTGCCCTGTACGATTTCGACGCGGTAGGGCGTGACGAGGCCGAACAGGCTTTCCGGCGATCGCAGGGAGCCGCAAGCCACGAGCGCCAGCGGCACCATCCACACGGAACAAACACGAAACAAGGCAAACAGGCGCATGGGGGACGCGGTGCGGGCAAGCGCCACCGGCTCGATATCATGCGAGGAATTCTAGTGGACCCGTCTTTGCCAGGACCCTGCCGATGAGCCACGCCGACGAACTCAAGAGCAGCGGCCTGAAGGCCACGCTGCCGCGCATCAAGATCCTGGAGGTGTTCCAGACCTCGTCGGTGCGGCACCTGACGGCCGAGGACGTCTACAAGCAGTTGCTGGCCGAGCACTCCGACATCGGCCTGGCCACGGTCTACCGGGTGCTCATGCAGTTCGAGCAGGCCGGCATCCTCTCGCGCAACCACTTCGAGTCCGGCAAGTCCGTGTTCGAGCTCGACGAGGGCCAGCACCACGATCACCTCGTGTGCCTGGACTGCGGCCGCGTCGAGGAGTTCTTCGACGCCGAAATCGAGGTGCGCCAGCGTTCGGTGGCGCAGGCCCGCGGTTTCGCGCTGCAGGAGCATGCACTTTCGCTCTACGCCAACTGCACCAAGCCCGCCTGCCCGCACCGACCGGTGCGCACCCGCGGCTAGCTGGCTCGCCCACGTCTGCGCGGCTACGGCTCCTCGCCGCTTTGCATCGCAATGCGGTGGCGGGCCACGAACTCGCGGTAGGTGTCGATGCCGCGCAACTGGAGGATGGTGTTGCGCACTGCGGCCTCGACCAGCACCGCCAGATTGCGTCCGGCGTCGACCGCGATCACCGCCTTGCGCACGGGCACCCCGAGCACCTCTTCGTACAGCGGCTCGTAGGGCAGGCGGTCAAAGTCGCGCTCCATGGTCTCTTTGCGAACCAGGTGCACGATGAGCTTGAGCCGCATCTTGCGACGCACTGCCGTCTCGCCGAAGATGGCCTTGATGTCGAGCAGGCCGATGCCGCGCACTTCCAGCAGATTCATCAGCAGCTCGGGGCAGCGGCCTTCGATGGCAGTCTGCGAGACGCGGTAGAGGTCGACGGCGTCGTCGGCCACCAGGCCGTGGCTGCGCGAGATCAGCTCCAAGCCGAGCTCGCTCTTGCCCAGGCCCGACTCGCCGGTGAGCAGCACCCCCAGCCCCAGGATGTCCATGAAGACGCCGTGGCGCGTGGTTCGGTCGGCGAAATGCTGGCTCAGGTGGGCACGCAGCACGTCGATCACATGACCGGCCGATTCCTCGGTGACAAACAGCGGTATGTCGGCGCGTTCGCACATCGCCACCAGCCGCTCGGGTGGCACCTGCTTGTCGGCCACGATCAGCACCGGCGGTTCGAGCGTCACGATGCGCGCGATGCGACGCGCTTGGTCCTCGGGCGCCACGTCGATGAGATAGCGCACCTCGCGGCGGCCCACGATCTGAACACGGTAGGGGTGGATGTAGTTGAGGTAGCCGACCAGGTCGGCGGCCGACTGCGCGTCGCGCACGGCCAGCTCGTCGAAGCGACGCTCAGGGTGGGCGTGCCCGGCCAGCCATTCCCAGCGCAGCGATGTGCGATGCGCCTCGAACAGCGCCTCGGCGCTGATGACGGTCGGCTTCATCGGCCGACGCTCAAGCCACCGATTTCAGTGGCTCCCAGTGGGTGATCAATTCATGCACCTTGGCCGCATCGGGTTCGCTCTTGAGCTTTTCGCGCAGCACTCGGTCGCTCAGCAGCTCGGCGATCTCGGAAAGGATCTCGAGATGGCGTTGCGTCGCCGCCTCGGGCACCAGCAGAAAGATCAGCAGCGACACCGCTTCGTCGTCCGGCGCATCGAAGCTGATCGGCTGCTGCATGCGCACGACGGCGGCCACCGGATTCTTCAAACCCTTGATGCGGCCGTGCGGAATGGCCACGCCGTGGCCCAGACCGGTGGAGCCGAGCCGCTCGCGGGCGAACAGGTTGTCGGTGACGGTGGAGCGGGCAATGGCGTGCCGGTTCTCGAACAGCAGGCCGGCCTGCTCGAACACGCGCTTCTTGCTGGTCGCGTCCACATCCAGCAGCACATTGCTGGACGGCAGGATGGCGGTAAGACGATTCATCGACGGCCGCGCCAGTTTCGGCTGGGTAAGCCTTGGCTGGCGCTTCTCTGAAGAGGTTGGCAAATTATAGGAAGCCGCTCCCCGCCAATACTGGAGATCGGGCTCCATATGCGGCTCGTTTGCGGGGCACCGGTTGCAGTCTGGCAACGGCGGGGTTCCGCCGGGCACGAAAAAGCGGCCCGAAGGCCGCTCGTCTGCGAAGCGCGATACGCAAGGCTCACTGAAGGTCGGCGGCGTCGAGGCGCTTGGCCGTGGCGTGATGATGATCCTGCATGCGGTCCTTGTGCCGGCAGACCTGGCGGTCGAGTTTGTCCATCAATTCGTCGATCGCCGCATACAGGTCTTGGTGCGCGGACTCGACAAAGATGTCGCGGCCCTTGACATGCAAGGTCACCTCCGCCTTTTGTCGCCTTTCCTTTTCCTTTTGCTTCTCCACGCTCAGCAGGACGTTGACGTCGACCACTTGGTCGAAGTGGCGTGTGACCCGATCCAGTTTTGTAAGCACGTACTCTCTCAACGATGCCGTCACTTCAAGGTGATGTCCGCTGATCGTCAGGTTCATAGGTCTTCCTTTCACAGAGGCCGAAGGGCGCCCGATGCGCCGATGGCAAGCACTGAAGCGCGGTGCATCGGGTCGGGCCAGTTTGCGCCCGGCTCGCCTCGGTGACAAGCCGATGACCGAGCCCGAACGGGGGCTACACGCACCGGAGCGGGCGCTCCCCGGTGACATAATCCGCCGGTTTCGTCTTCGGAGCTTTTGTTGGACAGCACCCCCTCTCGGTGACCGTCCACTCCAATCGACCCCGCGCCTGCACGGCGCGGTGCTGCCGGGAGTGAGGCGGTTGCCCATTCCGGTTGGTCCCGAGCACTCTCGGGGCCCTTGTCTGCGGCGCGCTGCGCCCTCAGGTCGTTGGAGTTCGCAATGCTCAACGTCTTCACGCTTGCCAGTGGGCGGCTGTTCCAGGAAGAAATAGCAACCGCCGACGCGCTGGCCCATGTGCAGCCGGTGTGGGTCGACCTCGAAGCCCCGACGGCCGAGGAAAAGGACTGGATCGCGCAGCGTTTTGGCCTTCGCATCCCCGAAAACATCGTCGACGACGATCTGGAAGAGTCGGCGCGCTTCTACGAAGAAGACAACGGCGAACTGCACCTGCGCTCGGACTTCCTGATCGATGAAGACACCGGCGCCGACGGGCGCGGCGCACGCAATGTGCGCGTGGCGTTCATCCTTCACGACAAGGTGCTTTTTTCGGTTCACGCCGAGGACCTGCCGGTGTTTCGCCTGCTGCGCATGCGCGCGCGCCGTATCCCGGCGCTGATTGACGACGCCAAGGACGTGCTCTTGAAGCTCTACGACGCCGATGCCGAATACTCTGCCGACGCGCTCGAGGGCATCTACGACGGCTTGGAGAAAGTGTCGGCGCGCGTGCTGCAGTCCAAGGTCGATGACCAGGCCGCCGCCGAGGTGCTGGCGGCCATCGCGCGCCAGGAAGACTTGAACGGCCGCATTCGCCGCAATGTGATGGACACGCGCCGCGCGCTGAGCTTCATGATGCGCAGCCGCCTGCTCAATGCCGAGCAGTTCGAGGAGGCGAGGCAGATCCTGCGCGACATCGATTCGCTCGACTCGCACACCGCCTTCCTGTTCGACAAGATCAACTTCCTGATGGACGCCACGGTCGGCTTCATCAACATCAACCAGAAC
>NZ_JANMWL010000050.1:0-8520 GCF_031393925.1 Methylibium sp.
TAGACATTGAAACAACAAATACCACTGCTAGTGAGTGCGCCGCCAAACTGGCAGCGTGGTTGGCCTTGGAACCTAAGCCAAATGCTTTTCCGCACCAATGAGCAGCGGCCTAACCATTCGCTCAACCGGACACATTGCGGCAGTCCAAGTTTGGGCTTCATTTCATTCTTGCCAAAACTCGGCCTACCGCAAAGTACCGGTTAACTTCGTTAGGCTCCGCAAAAAACATGCATCCAGGCATTCTCGCGATCTGCGTGGCTCTCCTGTCCGCATTGATCACGGCGCATGCGCAGTTGCTAACGCTGAAGGCACCAGTGCTTGCTTGCATCGCACCCGAGAGGCTCGTCTGCGGATGCAGCATTCGTCTTGCGGGTGTGCCCTGCACAAAGCAAGCTTTCTCAAGTCAACCTCACCTCTTCACTGAATTACAGCCAAACGCACCGCTCCTCATCACGCTGGATGGCGAGGAACTGAGCATCGCGCACGTAAGCCACTTCGGAACCTCTATCAAGGGCGATCCCCCAGGACACTCAACCGACGTGTATTCATCCCCAATGCTCAAGGCAACAGTCCAGTACAGCCCCGCTGCCAGCACTTGCCCCAAGACCAAGACAGACGGCTGCGAATTTACGAACATTCGAGCGCAGGTCTCACTCCGCTTCCGCAGCGGTCAAGTCATCAACTACCAAGGCGCTGGCGCATGCGGCTGCTAAATGCGGAGCCTAACTATGGTGCAACGCTACTCCCCTATGCTGGCTAACTGGTCAGCCCAGAGACGACGGCCTCCGGTCGCGCCTGACCTACGACCTTAGGTGACACACATGGCCAGTGGATGGATTCAAGATGACGACCTGCCAACCTGGGCCCATACGGCCCTGTTGATGATCGTTGTGTCGCCCTTCGCGCTCCTGCTGATCTGGCCTGGTTCGAGAGCAGTTGCGACCGGCGTCCTTCTGCCCATGATGGGGCCTGAGTTTGGCCAATGGATGTTCGGGCACCAGGAGCTACGCGGTCATCACGCCGTTCTAGCCGGGTGGGTATTGATCAGCTTGGGTGTTACGTTCTTTGCTCTGGGTGCTTCTTTTAGCCGCTGGGCGCAAGAGCGCCTACTGATGCGAACGCTACCGTGGGTACTGCTGATTTTTGACCTGGTTTTTTACTCGTACGTGCTTCAGGTGGTCAAGCCGTGATGAGGTGAAGTGCTTTATCGGTTAGCGAAGCGGGTTATGTCCGTGCCGACGTCTGACACCACCGCCAGCGCGGTCGTCACGTCAATGCGGTCGATGCGGGTCAAGTCCAATTACGGGCGCGGCGCGCGCGAACACCAACACCAGGTTGTTGGCCGGCATCGAGACACGTTCGCGCAGCGCAAGGCCCGCTCGCCCGGCCTGGGCCACCACGTCGCGCAAGCGGCGCACGCCCCATGCCGTGTCGCGTGCGCGCAGGTCGGCGTCGAAGGACAGGTTGCCCGGCGCCGCCGGCTCGCCGTCGACGAAGTAGGGCCCGTAGGTCACCAGCACGCCGCGCGCCGACAGATGCCGCGCCGCGCCGACCATCAGCGCCTCACAGGCGGCCCACGGCGCGATGTGCAGCAAGTTGGCGCAATAGATCGCATCGACTTCGCCCACCGGCCACGGCACAGCCGTCACGTCGAGCCGCAGCGGTACACGCACGTTGCCCAGGCCGGCGTGCGCCACCCGGGCCGCCGTCGACGCCAGCGCCGCCGGGTCCGGATCGCTCGGCTGCCAGACCCAGCCCGGCAGGGCGGCCGCGAAGTGGCAGACATGCTGCCCGGTGCCGCTGGCGATCTCCAGTGCCGCACCCATGGCCGGCAGCACACGCTGCAGCACGTCGAGGATCGCCGCTTGGTTGCGCTCGGCGGCGGGGCTGTGAAGCAGGGCTTCGGGGGAAGGGGTCGGCATCATTTCAGGGTGAGCGGCTGTTAGCCTCGTCACCCGCATTTTGCGCAGCCCACCGCATGGCCCGCCGATGAACCCCGACCCCACCGCCGTACTCGACCCCATCGCCCACACCCGCGCCTGGGTCGAGCGCGCGGTCATCGGCCTGAACCTCTGCCCGTTCGCGCGGGCGGTGCAGGTGAAGCAGCAGGTGCGCTATTTGCTATGCGTTGCGCGTGACACCGACACCCTGCTGGCCGTGCTGTGCGACGAAATGCGCCTGCTCGTGCAGGCCGAGCCAGCGCAGATCGAGACCAGCTTGCTGATCCACCCCCACGTGCTGGGCGACTTCGCCGACTTCAACGACTTTCTGGGCGTGGCCGACGCAGCGCTCGCGCAGCTCGGCCTCGCGGGGGTGTTGCAGGTGGCGAGCTTCCACCCCGATTACCGCTTTGCCGCAACCGAGGCCCGCGACCTGGGCAACGCCACCAACCGCTCGCCCTACCCGACCTTGCACCTGTTGCGCGAGGCGAGCGTCGAGCGCGCGGTGCAGGCGTTTCCCGAGGCCGACGCCATTTACGAGAACAACATCCGCCGCCTGCGGGCGCTCGGCCCGCGCGGCTGGGCCGAGTTGCAGGCGCAGTGCGTGCGTGACGCTCACGGCTGACCGCCAACACCACGAGACGAGGACCCCCGATGGCCGCCAGCAGCCTGCTGCTCCTGATCGACGACATTGCCTCGGTGCTCGACGACGTGTCGCTGCTCACCAAGGTGGCTGCCAAGAAGACGGCCGGCGTGCTGGGCGACGACCTGGCGCTCAACGCGCAGCAGGTGGCCGGCGTGAAGGCCGAGCGCGAGTTGCCGGTGGTGTGGGCGGTGGCCAAGGGCTCGTTCATCAACAAGGGCATCCTGGTGCCGGCGGCGCTGGCGATCAGCGCCTTTGCGCCGTGGGCGGTGACGCCGCTGCTGATGGTCGGCGGCGCCTTCCTCTGCTTCGAGGGCTTCGAGAAGCTGGCGCACAGGTTCTTGCACGACGCCGAGGACGACGCCCACCGCGCCGAACTGGCACGCGCCGTGGCCGACCCGACGACCGACCTGGTGGCGGTGGAGAAGGACAAGATCAAGGGCGCCGTGCGCACCGACTTCATTCTCTCGGCCGAGATCATCGCCATCACGCTCGGCACGGTGGCGGCCCAGCCCTTCATGACGCAGGTGGCCGTGCTCGGCGGCATCGCGCTCATCATGACGGTGGGCGTCTACGGTCTCGTGGCGGGCATCGTCAAGCTCGACGACGGCGGCCTGTGGCTCAGCCGGCGCCCGGGTGCCTTGGCGCAGTCGATCGGGCGCGGCATCCTCACCGCGGCGCCGTGGCTGATGAGGTTCTTGTCGGTGGCCGGCACCGCGGCCATGTTCCTGGTGGGCGGCGGCATCCTCGTCCACGGCATAGCGCCGCTGGGGCATGCCATCGAAGGCCTGGCCGAGCGCGCCACCGCGTTCGGTGGCCTCGGCGGCGTGCTGCATGCGCTGCTACCACTGCTCGCCAATGCGGTCGTGGGCCTGGTGGCCGGCGCGCTGGTGCTGGCGGCGGTACACGCGGCCAAGCGCTTCATGCCGGCTCGCAAGAGCCGCCCGGCCTGAGCGAACGCCGCACCACGGCTTGCGTGCGTGGGCCAGATCGCGACGGTTCAGCGCTTGTCTCGGGCACGCGCTCGGCTCACACTGCGCATTCCTTTTTCACCACCACGAGGACCACCATGGCCAAGACCGCCGGTATCGACCAAGACGCACTGATCGACATGTTTTCGCAGGCCACCGCCAAGCAGGGCGAGGCGCTGCGCACGGCCGTCAGCACCGCCACCCTGCGCGCCCTGCAGGGGCGTGAGCTGACACTTTCCAACATTCGCAGCGTGCTCAAGACGGTGACGCAGGCGGCGAGCGCCGGGGCGGCCAAGAATGACGCGCGCGCGCCCGACATCGAGTCCATGCTCGGCAGTGCCTTTGGCGGCATGGACGCGGCATTGCTGCAAGCGGTGGAGGCCAACCGCCGCGCACTGCAGCAGTTCGTCGACCAGGGCATGGGCCTGCAGGAGGGGCGGCTCAAGACCGCACTTGCCGAGATCGAGAAGATGGAGGACACGCTGTTCGCCACCGTCGGCAAGGCCGCGCAGGGCGCTGCGGCGCCGCTGCAGGGCCCGTGGAGCCAGGTGCTCGAGTCGATGAAGCTCAAAGGCACCGACACCGGCACGCAGGCGAGCGCGGCGGTCGAGCAGCTGATGACGCAGGCGCAGACCGCCTTGCGCGACAGCCGGGCGATGAGCCTGCGCGCCGGGCAGGCCATGATGGACAGCTATGCGGCGCTGGTGAGTGGCGTGCTGATCGGCATGTCCGAAGCCCTGCAGCAAGGCGGCGCGAAACCGGCCGAGACGGCCACGTCCACACCCAGGAGCAAGCGATGAGCGAACACGTCTACAAACTGCTCGAGCTGACCGGCTCGTCGGCCATCAGCATCGAAGACGCGGTGCAAAAAGCCGTCGCCAAGGCCAGCGAAACGGTGCGCAACATCCACTGGTTCGTGGTCACCGAGACGCGCGGCCACGTCGTCGATGGCAAGGTGGGGCACTGGCAGGTGTCGCTCAAGGTCGGCTTCACGCTCGAGTAGCGACCGCGCCGCGCGGCCCCGCTGGCTCCCTCGCCGCTTCAAGGAGAGGGCCGCGGTGGGCCCGTGCGGCTTGGCGCGACGCCCTCACTGAGGCTCTTCCCCGGCGGGGCGACGAGCCAATGCTTGCCCGGCTAGCGCCTCGGCCCGCTCGACAGCTCGTCCATCAACTGCCCGTAGATGCGCCAGCGATTGGCGGTGATCGCGCCGCGCTCCACCGCGGCAATCACCGAACAGCCCGGCTCATGGCGATGAGCGCAGTTGTAGAAGCGGCAGCCGTCGGCGTGTTCGCGCAGGTCGGGCATGTAGCCGGGCAGTTCGGTCGGCGCGATCTGCTGGAGGCCGAATTCCTGGAAGCCCGGCGAGTCGATCAGCGCGGTTTGCGTCTCGCGCTCGAGCCAGTACCACTGCGTGGTGGTGGTGGTGTGGCGGCCGGAGTTGAGCGCCTTGGAAATTTCGCCGACCTGCGCCTTGGCATTGGGGATCAGTGCGTTGATCAGGGTGCTCTTGCCGGTGCCCGAAGGCCCGAGCACGAGTGTCGTGCGGCCGGCCAGGGCCGGCTTGAGCACTGCCTCTGCCGCGTCACGCTCGTCCTTGAGCGACAGCTCGATGACGTGGTAGCCCATCGCGCGGTAGGGCGCCAGGCGCTCGAGCTGTGCGGGCGCATCGGGCAGGTCGCTCTTGTTGAGCACGATGCTCGCCGCAATGCCGGCCGATTCAGCCGCGATCAGCGAGCGCGCGAGTTGGGACTCGCTGAACTGCGGGTCCACCGCCACCCACACCAGCAGCAGGTCGAGGTTGGCGGCAAAGGACTTGGTCTTCCACTCGTCCTGCCGGAACAGCAGGTTGCGGCGCGGCTCCAGCTGTTCGATCACGCCTTCATCGTGGTCGCCGCCGGTGGATTGCCAGCGCACGCGGTCGCCCACCACGGCGTCGCTTTTCTTGCCGCGTGGATGGCAGATCAGGCGCCGGCCCTCGGGCGTCTCGATGATGTAGTGGCGGCCGTGGCCGGCGACCACCAGCCCGAGGTCGAGTTCGACCGTGCGGCTCAAGCGCTGGCTTTCATCAAGGCGCCGCGGCGCCGAGCGCGCCCATCGCCGCCAGCCGCTCGGAGGCCGGCGGGTGCGAGTAGTAGAAGCGCACGTAGAGCCGGTCGGGCGTGAGTGTCGAGGCGTTGTCCTCGTAGAGCTTGAGCAGGGCAGCGCCCAGGTCGCGCGCGCTCGTCTGCGCGCAGGCGTAGGCGTCTGCCTCGAACTCATGGCGGCGCGAGAGGCGGGCGAACAGCGGCGTGACGAAGAAGCCGAACACCGGCCCGGCCAGCAGGAACAACAGCAGCGCGAGCGCGTCGTTGGGCACGCCGAGCGCGGGCGCGACGCCCAGGCCGGTGTAGAAGCCGACCTGCTGCGAGAGCCAGCCGAGCAGCGCGAACGCAGCCAGGCTGAGCGCGAACAACATGGCAACGCGCTTGACCACATGGCGGTGCTTGAAGTGGCCCAGTTCGTGCGCGAGCACCGCCTCGACCTCGGTGGGCGAGAGCTTGGCCAGCAGGGTGTCGAAGAACACCACGCGCTTGGCCTTACCGAAACCGGTGAAGTAGGCGTTGGCATGGGCCGAGCGGCGGCTGCCGTCCATCACGAACAGGCCCTGGGCAGCGAAACCGCAGCGCGCCATGAGCGACTCCACGCGGGCCTTGAGTGCGCCGTCTTCGAGCGGCTGGAATTTGTTGAACAAGGGCGCAATGACGCTCGGGTAGACCAGCAGCGCGAGCAGGCTGAAGGCCACCCACACGCCGAAGCCCCAGAGCCACCACCCCGGCCCGGCCGCAGCCATGAGCCAGAGCATGAGCGCGGCCAGCGGCAGGCCGACCGCCGTGGCGAGCGCGAGCGACTTCAACTGGTCGGCCCACCACAGGCCGGGCTTCATGTGGTTGAAGCCGTGGCGCTGCTCGAGCCCGAAGGTGCTCCAGGCTTCAAGCGGTAGTTCGATGAGGCTGCTGATGGCGGCAAACGCCGCCAGCAGCGCGAGCTGGTAGCCGAGGTCGCCCAGCCGCGGGTGCGCATGCTCGAGCAGCCACGCATTGAGCGCGTCGAGACCGCCAAGCAAGGTCCAGCCGAGCAGCATGGCGGCGCCGAAGGCCATGGTGAAGATGCCCAGGCGCAGCTTGGCGATGGTGTAGTCGGCGGCGCGCTGGTGGGCCGCCAGCGTCACGGTGGCTTCAAAGGCATTGGGCACGGCAGCGCGGTGCGCCGCCACATGCCGTATCTGCCGGCTGGCGAGCCACAGCCGCAGCAACACCGAAGCCGCCAGAAACACGGTGAACAGCAGGGTCAGAAGGGGGGACGACATGGGCTTGGAGTGTAAATGTTGGCCGACAATGCGCCGCTCGAAAGCACGCTGAGACCCCCATGACCGATACCCCGGACACCGCCGCCGTTGCGCTGGCAAAAAACGAACAGAACCTGGTCTGGATCGATCTCGAGATGACCGGCCTGGACCCGCGGAGCGACCGCATCATCGAGATCGCGGTGGTGGTGACCGACGCGAACCTGGCGACGCGCGTCGAAGGGCCGGTGTTCGCCATTCACCAGAGCGACGCCGTGCTCGACGGCATGGACGCCTGGAACAAGGGCACGCACGGCAAAAGCGGCCTGATCGAGCGCGTGAAGGCGTCGACCATCGACGAGGCCTCGGCCGAGGCGCAGGTGATGGCCTTCCTGAAGGCCTATGTCGGCGCCGGCAAATCGCCGATGTGCGGCAACTCCATCTGTCAGGACCGGCGCTTTCTCGCCAAGGACATGCCGGCGCTGGAAGCCTTCTTCCACTACCGCAATCTCGACGTGAGCACGCTCAAGGAACTGGCCCGCCGTTGGAAGCCGGCCATCCTCGAGGGCGTCAAGAAGGCCCAGGCGCACACGGCGCTGGCCGACGTACACGAATCGATCGACGAGCTCGTCCACTACCGCGAGCATCTGCTCGCGGTTTAAGGCGGGCGGCAGCTGCGCGTAGGCACGCCGCTCGGGCCGCCCCACGGCGCGTTGCAGTGCTGCGCCGCAAGCTAAAGCGAGAGCAGGTCCTTCATCTCGTCGGCATGCTCTTCCTCGTCGGCCAGCACGTCTTCGAGGATGCGGCGCGTGGTTGGATCCTTGTCGCCGATGATCTGCACCATCTGGCGGTAGGTTTCCACCGCAATGCGCTCGGCCACCAGGTTGGCTCGGATCATCGCCTTGAGGTCCGACGAGGTGTCGTAGTCGGCGTGGCTGCGCTGAGTCAGCGTGTCGGGGTTGAAGTCGGGCTCGCCGCCGAGCTGCACGATGCGCGCCGCGATGCGGTCGGCGTGGCCCGCTTCGGCGTTGGCATGCTCCAGAAATTCTTCAGCCACCGCCGACGAGGCAATGCCTTGCGCGGTGAAGTAATGACGCTTGTAGCGCAGCACGCACACCAGTTCGGTGGCGAGCGAATCGTTGAGCAGCTTGACGATCTGGTCGCGCCATTGGCCGTAGCCGGGTGTCACGGCGCCGCCGTCGAGCTGAGTGGCGGCCTGCTTGATGGCGGCCTCGTCCAGACGAAGCGAAGAGTCGTTGCTGCTGTCGCCGGTCGCATCCTGCATCGGTGCCTTGGTTCTTTGCATTTGAAATCCTCGGTGGTGGTCGGTGGATGGCGGCCGTTTTCCAGGGCGGGCAGCGCCGGCCACCCTGCAGCATGTGCCGTGCCTGCGCCGACCCGCCGTGGGAAAACGAGGCGCCGCAGCCGGTCGGCGCACGGCACTGTAGGAGGTGTGCGCCTCAGCGGTCGCTGCGACGCGACAGCCAGTGCGCCAGCGCCATCAGCGCGCCCGCCGCCACGGCGGCGATCACCACCGACTTGACCGGCTCGTCGCGTACGTAGCGCATGCTGCGCTCGCCCGCATAGGCGGCGCGATCACGCAGCTGCAGCGAGCCCTCACGCAGCGTGTCGTAGCCGCGGTGC
>NZ_JANMWL010000053.1:0-3063 GCF_031393925.1 Methylibium sp.
TGCCGGCCGAAGTGCGGGCGGTGGTGCTGAGCGGCGAGGGCGAGCATTTCTGCGCCGGGCTCGACCTGTCCGAGCTGGCCGAGCGCAGCGTGGAGAGCGGCATGCACCATTCGCGCCGCTGGCATGCGGCGATGGATCAGCTGCAGTTCGGCCGCGCGCCGGTGGTCGTGGTGTTGCACGGCGCGGTGGTCGGCGGCGGGCTGGAGCTGGCGGCGGCGGCCCACATTCGTGTTGCCGAAGATAGTGCTTACTTTGCGCTGCCTGAAGGCCAGCGTGGCATCTTCGTCGGCGGTGGCGCCTCGGTGCGGGTGTCGCGGCTGGTCGGCGTGGCCTGCATGACCGACATGATGCTGACCGGCCGTGTGCTCGACGCCGACGAAGGCCAGCGGCGCGGCCTGGTTCACTACCGCGTCGCCGACGGCGCCGGTTTCGCCACCGCCTGCGAGCTGGCGGCGCGCATCGCCTCGAACGCGCCGCTGTCGAACTTTGCGGTGCTGCAGGCGCTGCCGCGCATCGCCGACATGTCGCACGGCGACGGCCTGTTCGTCGAATCATTGATGGCGGCGGTGACCGAGAGCAGCGACGACGCCAGGGAGCGCGTGCGCGCCTTCCTGGACAAGCGCGCCGGCAAGGTCGGCAAGCCCTCATGAGCGGCGTGCGCTACCGCCCGATCCGCATCAACGGCGTGAGCGAGGTGCGGGTCAGCGGCGAGGCTGGCGGCATTCAGCGGCTGCGCTCGCCCGAAGCCTTGCAAGCGCCGCCGCGGCGCCTGAGCGACCGGCTCGCGCACTGGGCCGCGGTCGCGCCCGAGCGCGTGTTCGCGGCGCGACGCGACGCGGCGGTGGCCGGCGGTGGCGACTGGCAGTGCATTGCTTACGCTGCCATGCTGGAGCGAGCCCGCCGCGTCGCCACCGCGCTGCTCGCGCGCGGGCTCGGCGCCGAGCGGCCGCTGGTGGTGCTGAGCGAAAACGACCTCGAACACCTGACGCTGCAAATGGGCGCGATGTGGGCCGGCGTGCCGCTGGTGCCGGTATCGCCGGCCTATTCGCTGGTGTCGCAGGACCACGGCAAGTTAAAGCACATCCTGGGCAGCGTGACGCCGGGGCTGGTGTTCGCGAGCGGGGCGGCCTATGCGCGCGCCATTGCCGCTGCGGTGCCGGACGAGGTGGAGGTGGTGCTCACGCACGGCACGCTCGACGGCCGCGCCACTACACGCTTCGACGCCCTGCTGGCCGGCGCGGCGGGCGCGGCGGCCGACGCCGCGCACCAGCGGGTCACGCCCGACACCATCGTCAAGCTGCTGTTCACCTCGGGTTCGACCCTGCAGCCCAAGGGCGTGATCAACACCCACCGCATGCTCTGTGCCAACCAGCAAATGATCGCGCAGTGCTTTGCCTTCCTGGCCGGGCAGCCGCCGGTGCTGGTCGACTGGCTGCCCTGGCACCACACCTTCGGCGGCAACCACAACCTGGGCATGGTGCTGTTCAACGGCGGCACGCTCTACATCGACGACGGCAAGCCCACGTCGGCGGGCATGGCGACCACCTTGCGCAACCTGCGCGAAATCGCACCCACGATCTACTTCAACGTGCCCAAGGGCTACGAGGAGATCGTCGCGGCGATGAACGGGGACGAGGCGCTGCGACGCAAGCTCTTCAGCCGCATCCAGGCGTTTTTCTTTGCCGGCGCGGGCTTGCCGCAGGCGGTGTGGGACCGCCTGGACCAGCAGGCCGAGGCGACGGTCGGCGAGCGCATCC
This sequence comes from Methylibium sp., assembly GCF_031393925.1. Classification (GTDB taxonomy): domain Bacteria; phylum Pseudomonadota; class Gammaproteobacteria; order Burkholderiales; family Burkholderiaceae_C; genus Methylibium. The sequence continues at coordinate 1,758 of NZ_JANMWL010000053.1, forward strand.
GCATGCTGTCGAGCCTGGGCATGACCGAGACCGCGCCGGCCTGCACGCTCGCCTGGCGTCCCGACATCCAGGCCGGGCACATCGGCCTGCCGCTGCCCGGCGTGGAGATCAAGCTCGTGCCCGAGTCGCCGGGCCAGGGCGACAAGCGCGAGCTCCGCTTTCGCGGGCCCAACGTGATGCCGGGCTACTGGCGTGCGCCGCTGCTCAGCGCCGAGGCCTTCGACGACGAAGGCTTTCTGCGCAGCGGCGACGCCGGTCGCTGGGTCGACGCGGCCGACCCCTCGCGCGGCCTGATGTTCGACGGGCGCATCGCCGAGGACTTCAAGCTCTCCTCGGGCAGCTTTGTCAGCGTGGGGCCGCTGCGCGCGCGCGTCATCGGCGCCGGCAGCCCCTGCGTGCAGGACGTGGTGGTGACGGGCCTGGGCCGCGACGCGCTCGGCCTGCTCGTGTTCGCCCACCTCGACGAATGCCGCGCGCTCGCCGGCCTGGCGCCGGGTGCGGCGAGCGACGAGGTGCTGTCGCACGCGGCGGTGACGGCGTTCTTCGAGCGCGTGCTCGAGCGCGTGTGCAGGGCTGCCAGCGGCAGCGCGACCCGCCCCGCGTGGTTGCATGTGCTGCGCGAGCCGCCGTCCATTGACCGCGGCGAGATCACCGACAAGGGCTCGATCAACCAGCGCGCCGTGCTGGCGTGCCGCGCGGCGCTGGTCGAGCAGCTCTACGCCGCTAGCGCCGCGGGGTGCATTGGTGACGGCGGCGCGGCGGCACCGATGCCGGTGTGATGCGCGGTGGGCGGGGCGGGCCTGGTACGACACACCCTCCCCCAAGCCTCTCCCGCCAGGCGGGAGAGGGGGCAAGGCGTGCGGTCACGGCGCTACTGCAGCTTGATCTCACCGTCGAAGGTGACGGCGAGCTTCAGGCCGGCGACTTCCAAGGTCACCTTGGCCGGGAAGGTTTCATGGCCCGCGATCGTGCCGTCGGCGACGGCCTTGGCGACGGCGTGTTCGATCTCGCGCTGCGAGCTCACGCCGACCATCTTGAGGAACTTGCGGATGCTGATGTTGAAGCTCTCTTCGTCCATGGGGGTCTCCTTGGCCACCCGCACCGGCGGGGAGCAGCGACCAGTGTGCGGCAAGCGGCATGCCGCGTGTGCCGGCGAAGCGGCCTAGCTCAGGCGTGCAATCCCAACAGGTGCGCGCCGAGCGCTTCGGCCACCTCGATGCCGTCGACCGCCGCCGACATGATGCCGCCGGCATAACCCGCGCCTTCGCCGGCCGGGTAGAGGCCGCGCACGTTCAGGCTCTGGCAG
>NZ_JANMWL010000056.1:0-4790 GCF_031393925.1 Methylibium sp.
CGCTCCAGCCAGAACGCCTCGAAGGCCGGGAACTCCTCGCCCGCGCCGCCGACGGTGTCGATGGCCAGGCCGCGCGCCGACAGGCCGTAATGCTGCCCGGCACCGACCGCGCGCAGGTAGCTCGCGCCCTGGAACAGCAGCACCTCGTCCTTGTAGGCACCATCATTGAGCGCGTAATGCACCCGAAAGCCGGCCACTTGCGCGCCACGCTCGCCGGCCATGGCGGGCGCTGCACGGCCGTAATCGAAGGCACTGCGCGGCACCTCCAGCGGCTGCTCGCGACCGTCGACCAATTCGTGCAGTTGCACCGGCCGGGTGTAGCTGCCGCCGACATGAAAAAACTGCAGCTCGAACGGCAACCCGGCGTCGCGCCACCACGAGGCGGCCGGCCGGTAGCGGATGTCGCGGTAGTCGTCGTAGTTCAGCGCGGCGAGCTTGGCGTTGCCGCTGGCTGGCGGCGGCTGGTAGGGCCGGTCGGCCAGCACGCGCGCACGCTCACCGAGCGTGTTGAGGTCGAAAGCGGCGCCTGCGTTGGCGCCACACGCGAGCAACAGCACGCAGGCGGCAAGCCATGCCGCGGCGCCGTCGAAACGCCGCGGGGCGGCGGGCAGTTGAATCATGGGCAAACCTTGTGGGCGCGGGTGGGACCGAGAGCCCGCGCGGGTTTTTCATACGCAAGGAACATACCGGCGGCATGTGCTCAAGCGATCGAAGCAGGTTGCACCAGGCGTGACGATCTGCAGGCTGCTGACGGCAAGGCCGGGGACGCGTGGCCGGGGTCGGGTTGTTCGGGGGTTGTTCAGGGGTTGATCGGAAGGTTCGCGCAACGCGGCAGGCGGCAGCGCGCCTTCGAGGCGCTGCGGAGCACAGGGCTCGTGGCCGCGCGCGCAGCGCGCTTGGTCATCTGATTCGTCGCGCTTGTTTGAACGCAGTGAGCGCAGTGAGTTGCGCGACGGGCCACGAGCCCGAGCACCGCAAGGCAGTCGCAGCAAAGCGGAGACCGCCTCGATGAAGCGCTGCCGCCTGCCCGGGCGCGCCTTTGCAAACACGGTGGTCTCGAGCGTTGAAAAACCGACGTCGAGGTCTCCGCGCGGCGCATGGCGCATGGCGTATGGCGCGCGGTACACGGCGGGGCGGCTGCCAGGGGCGCTTTCGGGACACAGCGTGGGTTCTTGTGACGCACCCCCACGCCGCCTGCCGCGTCCCCCGAACCTCCCAAAGAACCCAAGGAACTCGACGCAGGTCAGCAACGGGCCACCTGAGCACCGTCGGACTCATTCGATTGAAAGCGATAAGGTCTTAAACCTGCTCCCAATCGCCCGCCTGCTCGAAGGCATAAGCGCCGCGGTAAATGGTCGCCTCTTCGTAGCGCCGCCCGACCAGCATCATGCCCACCGGCAGGCCATCGACCAGGCCACAGGGAATGCTCATCGCCGGGTGGCCGGTGCTGTCGAACGGGGCGGTATTGGCCACCATCTCGAACGCGCGCCCGACGATCTCTTCGATCGACGCACCGGGCGCCGGCAGCTTGGTGGCGGTGATCGGCAGGGTGGGCATCAGCAGCAGGTCGAAGTCCTTCAGCGCGTCGTCGTAGGCCTCGGTCAACTGGCGCGTCAGGTTCTGTGCCTTGGCGTAGAAGTGGCCGCGGTAGTGCTTGATGAAATATTCGCCGAGCACCATCGTCAGCTTGAGCGGGTCGGACAGTTCGTCGGCGCGCGCCTTCCAGCCGGCATGCCAGTCGACCATGCTGGTGACGTACAGGCCCTTCCAGTTAAAGCCGTGGCCGTTGTCCTTCATCATCTGCTGCGTCGCACCCTCGGCGGCACCGGCAACCAGATCGCCAGGCCCATGCGGTGCATCGGCACCGACACCTCGGACACCTTGGCGCCGAGCTTGCTGAAGCGCTCGGCCGCCTTGCGCACCTGCGCGTCCAGCGCCGGCATCGAGTTCGGCCAGCCGAAGCCTTCGGTCACGATGCCGATCTTGAGCCCCTTCACGCCGGCCTTCATGAGCTCGCTGTACGGCTGCGATTCGCGGCCGGCATGCTGGCGCGGGTCGAGCCCGTCGGGGCCGGCCAGCACCTCGAGCATGAGCGCGTTGTCGGTCACGTTCGCGGTGATCGGGCCGGTGTGGTCGATGGTCAGCTCGATCGGCATGATCCCGGTGTAGGGCACGAGCCCGTGCGAGGGCTTCATGCCGTAGATGCCGCAGTAGGCGGCCGGGATGCGCACCGAACCGCCCTGGTCGCCGCCGATGGCCAGGTCGACCTCGCCGCACGCCACCAGCGCCGCGCTGCCCGACGAGGACCCGCCGGCCGAGTAGCCCATGCGGCGCGGGTTGTGTACCGGCCCCGACGCGCTGGTGTGCGAGCCGCCCGAGAAGCAGAAGCACTCGCACACCGACTTGCCCAGGATCGTCGCGCCCGCGTCGAGCAGCCGGGTCACGACGGTGGCGTCGATATTGGGCACGTAGCCTTCGAGCGTCGAAGCGCCGTTCATCATCTGCACGCCCGCGACGCAGACGTTGTCCTTGATCGCGACCGTCTTGCCGGCTAGTTTGCCGCGGGCAGCGCCCTTGATCGTGCTCTTGGTGTACCAGGCGCCGTACTTGTTCTCCTCGCCGCTCGGCCGATAGCCCGGCGTGCGCGGGTACTTGACCACTGGCACGTAATCGGGCAACGAGTCGACCAGGTCGTAGGCGTCGAAGTTGGGTTGCAGCAGCTCGAGGTAGCTGCCCGCCTGCTGTTCGGACAAGTGGATGCCCAAGCTGAGTGCGACGTCTTGCAGCTGCTCGAGGGTGGGGCGCTTGATGGCCATGAAAACTCCTGGGGCGTGAGTGGTGGGGATCGCGTCAGTGTGTGTGGGGGGCGTTTTGCCGTCAATCGGGTGAGGGCGGATGAGGCGCTACGGGGCCTTCTTCACGGCCTGGTTGAACGGCTGCTCCAGAGCCAGACCATGAACATCAGCGCGATCAGCGAGAAGCCGGCGAGCGAGAACGCGAAGTCGCCCAACTCGATGGCAGGAAACCATGCCTTGCCGAGGTTGTAGGCGGCCACGCCATACGAGATCGCCACGATCAGCCAGCCCAGCGTGCGGCGAAAGCGCCGGCCGGTGGCCTGGCCGTCAGCGCCGCGGCCGATGCGGCAGATGAGGCGCCCGTCGAGCGTGTCGGTGATGACCATGCCCAGGGTGAAGACCAGGCCCGCAAGAAAGGCGGCGAGCAGTCCGCCGCCCCGGTTGCTGGCGACGTAACCCCAGGCCGACGCCTGGGTGGCCGTGTCAAAGACGGTGGCAAACAGCACGCCGATCACGACCACCGCCCAGGGGCTGGAGTGGTTGCGCAGGCGCTGCGGAATCAGCTTCAACTTCCAGCCGGTCGGCACGAACGCCGGGTCCTGGCGAAGCAGCAGGCGCAGGTTGAGCGTGCCCACCAGCAGCAGCAGCACGGTCGGAACCCAGCCGAACACCAACACGACGGGCTCGGGCACCGACACCGAATGCGTCAGCTGACTCACGCCCACCGCGATGCCGGTGACCAGCAGGCCATGGCCGATGGCGAACAAGCTGCCGATCCAGTGCGCATGTTCGTGGTCTTGATTCAGCGCGCGCCACGTCAGGCCGTCGATGCACGCGATGTGATCGGGATCGAGCCCGTGACGCAGGCCAAGGACGAACATCAGCACCAGCCCGGAAAAAGAAATCAACTCGGCTTGCATGGCTGGTCCTGCGGCGACGGTCGAACCGTCCCGCTCCGTCTGGTGTGAACCTGGCAGCGTCGGCCCGGTCGCATGGTCGCCCTTCAGCTCACCCGGCAGCGCGCCAAGCTGGCCGCGAACTCGTCGTGCGGCAGGTTGCGGCCGATGAAGACGAGCTTCGATTCGCGCGCTTCGCCCTCGGCCCACGGCCGGCCGATGTCCGAGTTCATCAGCATGTGCACGCCCTGCAGCACGACGCGGTGGGCCAGCCCCTCGAAAGCGACGATGCCCTTGTAGCGCATCAGATCCTTGGCGTGCGCCGCGATCGCCTCGCGAAAGAACGCCTGCAGCCGGCCCGGGTCGAGCGGCGCCGCGCTGGTGAAGACGAACGACCGCACCGCGTCGTCGTGCTCATGCTGGTTCTCGCCCAGAAAGCCGGGCTCGATCTCGAGGATGCTGTCGAGCGAGAAGCCGCCGATGTCGAGCAGATCGGCGATCGGCGTCTGGCCGAAATCGACCGCCGCGATCGCCGCCCGCGGGTTGATGCGGACCAACCGGGCGCGCAAGCGTTCGCGCTCCAGGGCGCTCACCAGGTCTGTCTTGCTCAGCAGGATGCGGTCGGCGAAGGCGACCTGCTCCTCGGCCTCATGGCACTCGTCGAGCTGGGTCGGGGCGTGCATGGCATCGACAACGGTCACGATCGCGTCGAGCGCGTAGTACGCGGCGATGTCGTCGTCGATGAAGAAGGTCTGGGCGACGGGCGCGGGATCGGCCAGCCCGGTGGTTTCGATGATGACGCGATCGAACGCGCCGGGCGCGGCCTCGCGCCGCTGCCGCAGTTCGCCGAGGATGCGCACGAGGTCGCCGCGCACGGTGCAGCAGATGCAGCCGTTGTTCATCTCGACGATCTGCTCGTCGCCGCTGGTGAGCAGCAGGTCGTTGTCGACGCCGGCCTCGCCGAATTCGTTCTCGATCACGGCGATGCGCTCGCCGTGGCGCTCGCGCAGGATGCGGTTGAGCAGCGTCGTCTTGCCGGCGCCGAGAAAGCCGGTGAGGATGGTCACCGGCACCTTGCGCGAGGCGGGCGTTGAAGGCG
>NZ_JANMWL010000073.1:0-59659 GCF_031393925.1 Methylibium sp.
GATGCCCAGCCCCGAGCGCCTTCACTCCCTCATCCATGCCCTCGAGGCCGGCCTGCTCGAGCGCAGCGAGGCCGTGCGCCTGGCGCTGCTGGCCGCGCTGGCGGGAGAGCATGTGCTGCTGATCGGCCCGCCCGGCACCGCCAAGAGCGCGTTGGCGCGGCGGCTGCAGCACGCGTTTCTAGGCGCGCGTTATTTCGAGCGGCTGCTCACGCGCTTTTCGATCCCCGAGGAGCTGTTCGGGCCGCTCTCGCTCAAGGCGCTGGAAGACGACCGTTACGAGCGCCTCACCGACGGCTACCTGCCCACCGCGGGCATCGCGTTTCTGGACGAGGTGTTCAAGGCCAATTCGGCCATCCTCAACGCGCTGTTGACCTTGCTCAACGAGCGCGAGTTTGACAACGGCCGCGAGCGCGTGCGCACGCCGCTGGTATGCGTCGTCGGTGCCACCAACGAGGTGCCGGCCGACGAGGCGCTGCAGGCTTTCTACGACCGCTTCTTGCTGCGCGTGCCGGTCGTGCCGGTGAGCGATGCGGGCTTTGCGCAACTGCTCACACTCGAAGGCGATGCGCCGCTACTGCCGTCTGCGCCGATCACCGAGGCCGAGCGCGCTGCATTGGTGGTCGCGCGCGACGCGGTGAGGCTGGGCGAGCCGGTGGTGGCCGCGCTGGCCGAGGCGCGCGCGCTGGTGCGCACGCAGCGCATCGCGGTCTCCGACCGCCGCTGGCGGCAGACCGTCGGGCTGCTCAAGACGGCCGCGGCGAGCAGTGGGCGCAGCGACGTGGCGCTGCTCGACCTGTGGCTGCTGCCCTGGTGCCTGGCCGATCAGCCGGCGCAGCTCGCGCCGCTGGCCGCGTGGGTCCACGACACGCTGCTCGGCGCAACGCCGATCGATGCGCCCTGGCTCACGCGCGCGATCGAGGCCTTCGAGCAGCAGCTGGGCCTGGAGACGCAGGCGCAGCAAGAAGACGGCGACGCCGGCAAGCTTGCGCTGGCCCGCGCCATTGCCGGCCCCGGCGAAGGCGCCAGCCTGACGCGCGTATTCGCCGCCACGCTGGAAGAACGCATGCGCCGTCGCTACAGCCCCTTGCACATCGAGGCCCGCGTGGCGCAACTCGACGAGTTGCTCGCACGCACCGAGCGGCACCTGGCGCCGCTCGGCCAACACGCCCAGGCGATGCAGTCGGCCTTGCGCCAGCAGTTGTGGATGCCGCCCGCGCTGGCCGGTCGCATCGGCCGCGCGCATGCGGCTTCGCTGCAAACGGTGGCCACGCTGGTGGGCCGGCTGCAGGTGGTGCGTGCCGGTTTCGCGGCGCTGCCGGTGGACGCAGCACTGGCCGCCAGCGCACCGGCGCCGCTGCGCTGGGACGAAGCCGCCGCCGCCTGAAGCCCGCGCCTCGCGTGGTCGCACCCGCGTGATAACGCCCCCAGACCTGTCGCTTCACGCCAGGCCCCCCGAGGGGGTTGAGTCAACTCGGGAGCGGCCCTTCGTTGACTCCAGAACGCCCCCAGACCTGTCGCTTCACGCCAGGCCCCCCGAGGGGGTTGAGTCAACTCGGGAGCGGCCCAGGGTCGACGCGAGACCGCCGCCGATGCACGGCACCGCCGCCGCGCTCGACCACCCCTACGACGCACTCGAGCCGCTGCCGCGCGAGGTGTGGTTGCCGGCGCTCGTCAGCTCGGTGGGCGAGAGCCAGGCGCGCCTGCACCACGCCGCCGCGTGGCTGGCGGCGCTGCAAGCCGGCGAGCTGCCGCTGGCCACGCTCGACTTCGGCGACGCCCAGGCGCTCGCGCCGCTGCGCTTGGCCGTCGGTGAGCTGGCGCTGCCCGCGTTTGCGGCCGGCGTGCCCTCAGCCGCGCAGCAGGTGCTGCGCACCGCGCTGTGGCATCTGGACCGGCTGGTCGACCGGCCCGTCACCACCTCGCGCGAGACGGCCATTGCCGACATGGCGGCGGCGTTTCGCGCCGAATGGCTCGAGCAACGCAGCGGCTGGGAGGACATCCTCGCGCTGCTGCAGGGCCTGGGCGAGCTGGCCACCTTGCGCTCGGACGCGATGCGCGGGCGGCTGCAACGGCGCGAGTGGCGCGAGGCCGAGCGCCTGTCCGCGCTGATCGCGCGGGTGCCGCAGCTCGCGGCGCTGATCGCAGCGCTCGGCCGCGGCCTGCCACGCACCGCACCGCCCGAGGCCGCACCGCTCGACCCGGGGCGCGAGCGCAGCAGCGGCCACTGGGTCGAGACGCGCCTGCCCGACGCGCCGGGTGAGTTGCTCGGCGTGCGCCTGGGCCGCAGCCTCGCGCGCATGCTGCCCAGCGAGGCGATGCAACTGCGCCACCCGCTCTTGCACAAGCTCTGGCGCGCCAAGCTGGCCGAGGCGCGGCTGATGGTGTGGGACGAAGAGGCGGTGCTGCGCGAGCCGCGACGCGGCGGCGTCGAGCCGATCAAATGCGCAACTGCCCCCGAGCCACCGCCCGACGCGCGCGGGCCCATGCTGGTGTGCGTGGACACCTCCGGCTCGATGCGCGGCGCGCCCGAGCTGCTGGCCAAGGCGGTGGTGCTGGAAGCGGCGCGCACCGCGCACCGCGAGCGGCGCGGCTGCCGCCTGATCGCCTTCGGCGGGCCCGACGAAGTGCTGATGCACGACCTGGCTTTCACGCCGCAGGGGCTGGACGCGCTGCTCGATTTCATCGGCCAGGCCTTCGAGGGTGGCACCGACCTGGCCGCGCCGATCGCCCGCGCGGTGGAAGCGGTGGAAAGCGCGGCGTGGCGCCAGGCCGACCTGCTGATCGTGAGCGACGGCGAATTCGGCTGCACCGAGGCGACGCTGCAACGCCTGGACGCGGCCCGCCTGCGCCACGGCCTGCGCGTGCAGGGCGTGCTCGTCGGCGACCGCGAAACCTTCGGACTGCTCGAAGTGTGCGAAGCCATCCACTGGGTGCGCGACTGGCGCCGCTACGCCGACGACCCCAAGCTCGCCCATGCCGACGGCCACTCGCCGGTCCACAGCAAGAGCCTCTCCGCGCTTTACTTTCCCAACGCCCTGAGCGATCGGGCGCGCAGGCACTTGAAGGCGTGACGGGGACAAAACGCCGCACCCAAGGTCGGCTGGTCTTTGCTCCTCCCCCCTCGCGGGGAAGGTTCGGATGGGGGCCGACGGGGCGGGCTGCCCAAAGCCGCGGGCGGGCGGCGTGCTCCACTTCACTGTGGCGGTCTCCGCTGCGCTTGGACTCCCCTGCGATGTTCGGGCCCCGGGGCGAGCGCAGAACTCGCCCTTCTGCCCGCTGCGCGGTCAACGGGCTGTGGCTCTTCTCGCAGAGAAACGGCGACGCCGTTTGCGATTGCGATGGGTCGCGCACGAAGGTGCCGGTGTCAGCCGAGCAGTCGCCGTTGAAGACAGGCTCGCCCAGCGCCGCTGCTAGAGTCGTTCCAACAAGAACGTGGGGGCAGGATGAACATCATCGCGATGCTCGTGGGGGGCGGGGTCGGGCTGGCCTCGAGTGGCAGCTTCGGCCTGGTGGTCGGTGCGCTGTTGGGCTGGCTGCTGGTGCGCCTGCAGGAGCAGGGCCGTGACATCGCCAATTTGAAGACGGCGCTCGCCCAACAAGCGCTGGTCGCCCACGCGCAGACCTTGGTGGCGGCGCCTGCCCCGGGGGCGCCGGCCGCGCCGGCTCCGGCGGCGGCCAGCCCACCGCCCGCGCCGCGCCCGATGGCGCCACCCCTCGTCACAACGCCCGCAATGGACCCTGCGCAATGGGCGCAGGAGCCGGCCCGCATCGAGGCCGCCAAGACCGCGGCGGTTTGGGGCGATAGCTCACCCGCGTTGGCACGAGGGCGCCAGGCCGCCACGCCGCCCACAGCACCGCCACCGTCACCGCTGTCCGACGCGCTGGCGCCGCTCAATCGCTGGCTCGCCGGTGCCAACGCGATCGTCAAGGTCGGCGTCGGCATCCTGTTCATCGGCCTGGCCTTCCTCGCCAAGTTCGCCAGCGAACACGTGCAGGTGCCCGTCGAGTTGCGCCTGGCCAGCATCGCCGGTGTCGCGGTCGTGCTGATGGTCGTGGGCTGGCGGCTGCGCCATCGCCACGCCGCCTATGCGCAGGTGCTGCAGGGCGGTGCGGTCGCGGTGCTGTACCTGACCTTGTTCGCGGCGTTTCGCTTCTACGGCGTGCTGGCGGTCGCGCCGGTGTTCGTGCTGATGGCTGCCGTCGCCGCACTGGCTGCCGCGCTCGCGGTGCTGCAGAACGCGCGCGCGCTGGCCGTCATCGGCGCGCTCGGCGGCTTTGCCACGCCCTTGCTCCTGTCCACCGGCGGCGGCAACGCAGCGGCGCTGTTTGGCTACTACCTGGTGCTCGACCTGGGCATTGCCGCCGTGGCGTGGCACCGCACCTGGCGCTCGCTCAACCTGATCGGCTTCGTCGCTACCTTCGGCGTCGGCAGCGCCTGGGGCGTCCTGAAATACCGCCCCGAGCAGTACGCCACGAGCCAGGGATTCCTGATTGCCTTCTTCTTGCTGTTCATCGTGATCCTGCTGCTGCCCGCGCGACGCCCTCTCGGGGCGGGCGCCGACGCGGGCAGCGCCGCCAACACAGCGCACCGCAGCGACGCCTGGGTTCAGGGCAGCCTGATGTTCGGACTGCCCACCATCGTGTTTGCCTTGCAGCACGGGCTGGTGCGGCACACCGAGTACGGCACCGCGATCTCGGCGCTGCTGCTCGCGGGCTTTTACGTGCTGCTGGCCAGGTGGATGTACGCGCGCCCGCGCCTGGCCGTCCTGTTCGAAGGCAGCCTGGCGGTCGGCACGGTGTTCCTCACCTTGGTGATTCCGTTTGCGCTGGACGCCCGCAGCACGGCCGGCGCATGGGCGCTCGAGGGCGCCGGACTGGTGTGGCTGGGCTTTCGGCAGTCGCGTCGCAGGTCGCGCGCCTTCGGCTATGCGCTGCTGTTGCTGGCTGGCGGCTCGATGCTGGTCGCCTTCGAGCGTCACGCTGCGCCGAGCGGGGTGTTCAACGCCGTGCTGTTCAACGCGCTGCTCGCCGCCGCCGCATCGCTGATCGCGGCCTTGTTGGTGCGGCGCCATGCCGACGCATCCGAAGCCGCGGCCGAGCCGCTGCTCATCGCCTGGGCTGCGCTCTGGCTGGTCGCCACGGCGGCATGGCAGATCGACACCTTCGTCGCCGCCCGCTTCGTGCCCGCCGCCTGGCTTGCGTTCTCGAGCGCACTGGCGCTCACCGGCACCGCGCTGTGCGTGCGACTCGATTGGCCGAAGGTGGCGTTGCTGGCCGTCGGCCACGCCCCGCTGATGCTCATCGGCGTGGGCGTCAATCCGGTCGTGCTGAACAGTCCCATGCAAGCCGGCGGCTGGTGGGCCTGGCCGCTGGCCCTGGCGATGCACCTCGTCGTGCTGGCGCGAGCCGCGCCGCACTGGCCGCAGCCAGTGCGCGACGCAACCCATACCGGCGGCGTGCTCGTGCTCGCGGCGCTGGGCGCGCTGCAGGGCCGCGCCATCACCGCCGATTGGGGCGACGCGGCCAGCGCCTGGCCGTGGCTCGGCTGGATGGTGGCGCCCTCGCTGATCCTGATGCTGTTGCCGCGGCCCGGCAGCCGGCAGGGCTGGCCTATCACGGCGGCACCGCTTGCCTACCGAACGGTGGCCGCCGCGCTGCTGGCCTTGGCCGCACTGCTGTGGACGGTGATCGCCAACGTCGCCTCCGACGGCTCGGCTCGGCCGTTGCCGCACCTGCCGCTTCTCAACCCGCTCGATCTCGGCGTCGGCGTTGCCTTGCTGGCGACCTGGCGATGGCTGCGCAGCGACGCCGCGCAGCAGGCCGGTGAGGCCACGCCGCTATTTTTTAAGCGGGCAATTGCGCTGGCCGGCTTCGTCTGGCTCAACGCGATGCTGGTGCGCGGCTTTCATCACTATGGCGACGTGCCCTACCGCTTCAATGCCTGGACGGCGTCGCTGGCGGTCCACACCGGCATCACGCTGCTGTGGAGCTTCACCGCGCTGGTGCTGATGTGGCTTTCGGCGCGGCGCAGGGTGCGAGCGCCGTGGATGATCGGTGCGGCGCTGCTCGCCGCGGTGGTGATCAAGCTGCTGCTGGTCGATTTGTCGGGTGCCGGCACGGTGACCCGCATCGTCTCGTTCATCGGCGTCGGCGGCTTGATGCTGGTGATCGGTTTCGTGGCGCCGTTGCCGGCCAAGGAGCAAGCGCATGCAGTGGCGTGATGGACTCATCGGGGGGCTGGCGACGCTCGCCCTGGTCGCCGCGGCCGACCCTGCCGGCTGGCGCTTCAGCGCACCGATCCAGGTGCAGCAGGATGCGCCGCTGGTGCAACTGCCGCTGACGCCGAGCGCCTACGGCCGCAGCCAGCTGAGCGGCCTGGCCGACCTGCGCATCGTCGACGCACGCGGCGAGCGGGTGCCGTTTGCCTTTCTCGCGCCGCGCGACGCCGAGATCACCACCACCGAGCAAACGCGCGAGGCAGCGATGTACGCGCTGCCGCAGCGGCCCGCGGCCAATGGCGAATGGAGCGTGCCGCTCGAAATCATCGTGCAGGGCGAGCGCATCACCATCAAGCGCGGCGGCGCCACGACGGCGGCGCAGGCGATGCTTGGCGCTGCGGCGCATTCGGGCGGCTGGGTGTTCGACCTCGGGCGACGCACGAGCGCCGATCCGCCCACGCAGTCGCTGCGGCTGGCCTGGTCGGCGCCGGGCGAGTTCAGTGCCGGCTTTGACCTCCAGACCAGCGACGACCTGCGCCAGTGGCGCGGCGCGGGCAGCGGCCAGTTGCTGGCGCTCGCATCGCCCACCGGCCCGTTGACCCAACCCACGGTCTTGCTGCCGGCCAACGTCGCTCGCTTCGTGCGGCTGGTCTGGTTGGAGCCGACCAGCGCGCCCACGCTGACCCGCGCCGAGGCGCTGGCGCAACGCCCCCTTGCGACGCCACTGGACGCGCCGACCGAGCTGGTCCTTGCTCCAACGCCTGCGCCTGCGCCCGGGTTGCGAACCGTCGCCACCGACGAGCCCAAGCACGCCCTGCACTTCGACCTCGGTGCGGTCCTTCCCGTGGTCCAGCTCGACCTGCAACTCGGCGCCGGCACGCGCGTCGCACCCGTGCGCCTGCAAGGCCGCAGCCGCGCCGACGCGCCGTGGCGCGAGCTGGCGCCGGCCGTGTTCTACCGCTTCGAGCGCGGCGGCGCGGTGAGCGTGTCACCGCCGCTGGCGCTGCGCACCGAGCTGCGATTCCTGCGCGTGGTCCCCGACGAACGCTCGGCCGCGCTCGACCCGGCGCAAACCCATTTGGCGGTGCAGGCGCAACTCACCCGCCTGGTATTTGCGCGCCAGGGCGAGGCGCCCTTCACGCTGTGGGCCGGCGCGGCCCAGCCCGGGCCCGGCGCCCTGCCGCTGGCCACCTTGGTGCCGCAGCTCGACGAAGAACGACCCCGCTTTGGCCGCGCCACGCTCGGCGCATGGAGCGAGGTCGCGGCCGTCGCGCGTCAGGCCGAGACCGCCGAGCAGCTCGCCGCGCTGCGGCCGTGGCTGCTGTGGGCGGTGCTGCTCGTCGGCGTGGCGGCACTGGCGTTGATGGTCTGGCGGTTGATGCGCGCGCCGGCAGCGGGCGCTTGAAATACAGAAATCTGTATCATTCCCGCATGAAGACCGCGCTCAACATCAATGACCACTTGCTTGCCGACGCCAAGGCGCTGGCAGCCCGTCAACGAGTGAGCCTGACGCGCTTGATCGAAGAAGGGCTCACGCTGCGTCTGCGCACGCCGGTGTCTGCGACGCCACGCGGCAAGCTCCGCCTGCCGGTATTCAAGGGGCGCGGCGGACTCGTCGAAGGGGTGAACCCGCTTAGCAACAAGTCATTGTTGAACGCGCTGGACGATGACGCCTGACGTCAACGTGCTGGTGGCTGCGTCGCGCAGCGATCATCCTCACCACGCGGTGGCCCGTGCCTGGCTGGAGCAGGCGGTGGTTCCGGCTGCGGCCGGCGCGTCGGTCACGCTCATGCCGATGGTGATCACCAGCTTCTTGCGGCTCGTCACCAGCCCGAGAGTTTTCAGCCAACCCACCCCGTTGGCAGACGCGATCGGCTTTGTCGATGCGTTGCTGGCAGCGCCGGGCGTCGAACTGGCGCGGCTCGGTGCCGAATGGCCGGTGCTACGGCAGCTCTGCCTGGACAAGAGCCTCAGCGGCAACGACCTGCCCGAAGCATGGTTGGCTGCGGCAACCCATCAACTGGGCGAGCACCTAGTCACCTTCGACCGCGATTTCAAGAAGCTACTCGCGCGCTCGCAACTAACCTTGCTGGTGCCTCCGCGCGCTTGAGACCTAGCTCATGGTGCGCAGGTCGGCGCCACTGCCTCGCCTACGGTGGCGAGCCGGCCGCGCCGGTGGGAGGTACAGGTCGTGGATTCCAGGCCGGGTAGCCGGGTGAAGACTTGAACGCGCCGCGCACCGCGCCCTCGGCGCACCGCCTGTCCGCCACCGTTGCAGCCTGTCAGCGCCCACTCCAACGTGTCGCGACGCGCTGGAGTGGGCGCTCCATCGTCCGTAAAGTGCCTGCATGGACCCGCCGGTTGCCTCACCTCCTTCCCCCGCCGACGGCCACAGCCGCTGGCAGGCGGCCGCCGCCGCAACGGTGCAGACCTTTCACGGCTATGCGACGTGGCTCGCGGGCCTGAGTTGGAAGCGCTTCCTGCTTTATGCGCTGCTGCTGCTTGTGGCGATGTCGATCCTGCAGAAACTGCCGCCCTTCAGCTGGCGCGTCACCGAGACCATCACCGAGCGCCCCCGCGCCGAGCTGCCGATGTCGCCCGCCGCGCCGCAGGCGCCGACGCCGCCGCGCCGGGTAATCAAGATCGAAAAGCCCGAGGTCTTCGGCAACGACACCGACGGCGTTGAAATCTCGATCGACGAGCGCGGCGTGCGCATCAGGCAGGGCAAGTCGCAGGCAGCGGCGAGCACGGTCGATACGGGCGCATCGGCCCCAGCGGTGGCCTCGGCACCGCAAGGCAAGCCGGGCAGCGACGTGCCGGCGGTCACCATCGGCCTGCCGCCCGGCGCTGACAGCGACACCGTGCGTGAAGCCGTCGAGGAAGCGCGCAGCGCGGTCATCGAAGCGATCAAGGACGCCGAAGAGGCGCGCCGCGACGCCACCCAAGCGGCCAGCGACGCCACGGGACGCAAGCGCGAGCGCGAGCGCATCCGCGTCGTCGACCACGGCGACCCGCTGACCGACCTGGCGTTCCTGTGGATCGTTGCCTCGGCCTTCATCAAGGGCACTTACAAGGGCCGCATGCAGGCCGAAGTGAAGGCGGCGCAGGCCACCGAGGTGGCGGAGTCCGAATCGCTCAAGCGCCAGGTGATCGAGGCGCGCATGGCGGCCATGCAGGCCCAGGTGGAGCCGCACTTCCTGTTCAACACGCTGGCCAGCATCGACCACCTGATCGAGACCGACCCGGCGCGCGCCAGCACCATGCAAAAGAACCTGATCGCGCTGCTGCGCGCGAGCCTGCCGACGCTGCGCGAGGCCAATGCTCAGGGGACGCGCGCCCTTGCCCACGAACTGGCGGTCATCCGGCCTTATCTGGAGATACTGAAGGTGCGCATGGAGGAGCGCCTGCAGACCATGATCGACGTGCCCGAGGGCCTGCACTCGGCCGAGTTCCCGCCGATGATGTTGCAGTCGCTGGTTGAAAACGCCATCAAGCACGGCCTCGAACCCAAGCCCGAAGGCGGCACGCTTGCCGTGAAGGCCGAGGTGCTGCACGGCATGCTGGCGCTCACCGTCGCCGACACCGGCCTGGGCTTCGGCAAGGCGGCCACCGCCGGCACCGGCACCGGCCTGGCCAACATCCGCGAGCGTCTCGCGCTGCTGTACGGCAAGCACGCGCAACTCACCCTCACCGAGAACCAGCCGAGCGGCACGGTGGCAACGATCACGGTGCCCTACCGGCTGCGCACCGACGCAGAAGGAGCGAGCGCATGAGCCCGAAGAGCGAAGACCGCAGTGCGCAGGATGAAGCTACCCTGATGAGCCCGCACGGCCCCAGGAGCGAAGACCGCAGCGCGCAGGATTAAGGGCCCTCCGATGAACACGACTACTCCGCTTACCGCAGCGCGTTCGGTGCGCCGCGACCCGCACGGGGCTCACGGCTCGCGTTGGGGCCGCTGGCTGATCGGACTCGCGGCGTTCGCATTGCTCCTGATTGCCCTGCTCGGCGGCCTGGCGCTGTTCGGCGCCGAGGCTCTGCGCGCCTTCGACCTGCCGCTCGCGGTGACGATCGACGGCGTCGAGCAGGCCCGCGTCGACCTGGCGTCGTGGCCGCTCGCGCAGCGCGTGATGCTGGCGCTGGCCTTGCTGGTCGGGCTGCCGCTGCTGGCGGCGATGCTGCTGCTGGGGTTGGGACTGATGCTGGGCGTGCTGCTGCTCGCGTTCGGCCTGCCGCTGTTCGCACTGCTCGCCATTGGCGCCGTGCTGCTGGCGCCGGTGGCATTGGTGGTGCTCGCGCTGGTGTGGCTGGTGCGTCGCGGCAAGTCGCCGGCAGCCCCTGCGATGCACGCATGAGCGACACGCCCTCCACCGCGGGCGCATGGCGCGCCGTGCTGGCCGACGACGAGCGGCTGATGCGCGAGCAATTGCGCGCGCGGCTCGCCGAGGTCTGGCCCGAACTCGAGATCGTGGCCGAAGCGAAGAACGGCGCCGAGGCCCTCGCCCTGGTGCGCGAGCACCGGCCCGACCTGGTGTTGCTGGACATCCGCATGCCGGGCATGACCGGCATCGAGGCGGCGCGCGAGATCGTGCAGCTAGGCGACGACGACTGGGACGGCTGCGAGATCGTCTTCATCACCGCCTACGACGAGTACGCGGTCGAAGCCTTCGAGCAGGGCGCGGTCGACTACGTGTTGAAGCCCGCCGAGCGCGAGCGGCTCGCGCTCACCGTGGCGCGGCTCCAAGGGCGGTTGGCCCAGCGCCGCGACAGCTTGCCCGCGCCGGCCGGCCAGCCCGGCACCTTGCCAGCGAGCGCCGACGAGCGCCGCGCTCTGCCCTTGCAGCAGTTGCTGCACCAGCTCACCCAGCGCCTGAACCCGGGCGCGACCGCGCCGAGCTATCTGCGCTGGATCCAGGCGACGGTCGGCCAGCAGATCCAGATGATCGCGGTCGAGGAGGTGCTGTTCTTCATCTCCGACGAGAAGTACACGCGCGTGCAGACGGCGACGATAGAAGCGCTGATCAGGAAGCCGATCAAGGAACTGGTCGACGAGCTGGACCCGCAACTGTTCTGGCAGATCCACCGCTCCACGCTGGTCAACACCAAGGCGATTGCCGGCGTGAGCCGCGACCTGCGGGGGCGCCAACTGGTGGCCGTGAAAGGCCATCCCGAAAAGCTGGAAGTGAGCCGCAGCTACGCGCAGTTGTTCAAGGGGATGTAGGCGCCGCAGCAGCGCGCGCCGCGAATTGCGCGCGCAGCGCCTTCAAGCGCTCGCGCGGGTCTTCCTGCACGCGGTTCTCGTCGAGCTTCATCTCGGCGATGAAGCGGCTCGGCGCGCCGGCCACCGTCTCGCGACCGCGCT
Source organism: Methylibium sp. (assembly GCF_031393925.1). Classification (GTDB taxonomy): domain Bacteria; phylum Pseudomonadota; class Gammaproteobacteria; order Burkholderiales; family Burkholderiaceae_C; genus Methylibium. The sequence goes on from NZ_JANMWL010000073.1 coordinate 11,578, forward strand.
TCCTGCGCTTGAGCCAGCTCACCGCCAAGGTGCTGCGCGCGCGCGTGATGCCCACGTACATCAGGCGGCGCTCTTCCTCGAGCCGCTGCACCAGCGACTCGGGCGTGAGCGACTCGTCGTCCATCTTGAACGGCAGCAAGCCCTCGTTGACGCCCACCAGCATGACGTGCGGCCATTCCAGCCCCTTGGCGGCGTGGAGCGTGGACAGCGTCAGCACGTTCTGCTCGTCGCCGCGCTCGGCCAGGCTCAGGATCACGGCGATGGTCTGGGCGACTTCGAGCACGCTTTTCTTCTCGGTCTCGACGGTGCCGCCCACGTCCTGCACCATCTCGCCGCCGCAGCGCTTGGCGATCCAGTCGACGAAGTCGAGCACGTTGGTCCAGCGCGCGGTCGCCAGCTTTTCGCTGTCTTCACCGTCGTGCAGGTGCTGCTCGTAGTCGATGTCCTTCAACCAGCCCAGCAGCAGCGGCCTGGCTTCTTCGGCGCCGCGGGTGTGGCGTGCGCGCTGCTCCAGATCGTTGACGAAACGGCCGAACTCATGCAGCGAGCCCAGCGCCTTGGCGGTGAGCGCCGTACCCAGTGAATCAGCGAACAGCGCCTCGTAAAGAGACACCTTCCACTGGCCGGCAAATTGGCCGAGCGCGGCCAGCGTCTGGTGGCCGATGCCACGCTTGGGCGTGGTCACCGCGCGCAGGAAGGCCGGGTCGTCGTCCTGGTTGACCAAGAGGCGCAGCCAGGCGCACAGGTCCTTGATCTCGGCGCGGTCGAAGTAGCTCTGCCCGCCCGACACCTTGTACGGAATCTGCGCCTTGCGCAGCGCCTGCTCGAACACGCGCGCCTGGTGGTTGGCGCGGTAGAGGATGGCGAAGTCCTTCCACTCTATGGCCTGGCCTTCGGGCGCGCCCGCGCCGAGCACCGCACCGCCCTGCGCGCGCAGTGCCTGGATGCGCGCCACCGCGCGCTCGGCCTGGTGTTCTTCGCTGTCGCACTCGATCACGCGCACCGGATCGCCGTCGCCGTGATCGCTCCAGAGTTTTTTCTCGAAGATCTTCGGGTTGGCGGCGATCACGCAATTGGCCGCGCGCAGGATGTTGCCGGTGGAGCGGTAGTTCTGCTCCAGCGCGATCACCTTCAGCTTCGGGTAGTCCTCGGGCAGGCGCTTCAGGTTGTCGATGGTGGCGCCGCGCCAACCGTAGATGGACTGGTCGTCGTCGCCCACCGCGGTGAACATGGCGCGCTCGCCGGTCAAGAGCCGCAGCAGCGCGTACTGCTGCGCGTTGGTGTCCTGGTACTCGTCGACCAGCACATGGCCGAGCGCAGCCTGCCATTTGCCGCGCACCTCGGCCTCGCGCGTGAGCAGCGCCACCGGCAGGCCGATCAGGTCGTCGAAGTCGACCGCCTGGTAGGCCGAGAGGCGCTCCTGGTAGCGCGCCATCACGCGGGCGGCCTGGATCTCGTCGGGGTTGGCCGCCTGCGCCTCGGCTTGCGCGGCGTCCAGGCCCTGGTTCTTCCACAGGCTGATGGCCCACTGCCAGCGGCGCGCGGTGGCCGCGTCGGTGGTGCCACCGGCGTCGCGCAGGATGCCGTGTACGTCGTCCGAATCGAGGATCGAGAAGGTGGGCTTGAGGCCGAGCGCCGCACCGTCCGCGCGCAGCAGGCGCACGCCGAGCGCGTGAAAGGTGCTGATGACGAGGCCCTTGGCCGCCTTGGCGCCGACCAGCGCCTTGGCACGCTCGCGCATCTCGGCCGCGGCCTTGTTGGTGAAGGTGATGGCCGCGATCTGGCTCGGCGCCAACTCCGCGCCCGGCCCGCGCTGCAACAGCCGCGCGATCTTGTGCACGATCACGCGCGTCTTGCCGGAGCCGGCGCCGGCCAGCACCAGGCAAGGCCCGTCGAGGTGATGCACCGCCTGCATCTGGGCGGGGTTGAGCGAGGCGGGCGCGGACAAGGGGGATGGGGCGGGCAGGTGGCAGGGCGGGCGATCATAGCCAGCAACGGGGCGGGAAGTCGGCGCCGTGCGCTGCCGGGCCGGCCGGCACGCCCCCACCCGAACGCCGGTGGCGCGCTATGTGCCGGTGGCGCTGATCAAGCTCGGTCTGTACCCGGCGCTGGTGTTCGCGCTGGGCAGCGCGCCGCCATCGGGCTGGGGCTGCCGCCGGCGCACGCCGACCCGGGGGTGCTCACGCTCGTCGCCGCCCTGCCCTCGGCCAGCAACATGTCGATCCTGGCCGAGCGCTACGGCGCCGACAACGGCCGCGTGGCACGCATCATCATCAGCCCGACGGCACTCGCGTTTCTGAGTTTTTCGGCGCTGGCTTGGTGGTTCGGCGCGCGGCCGGCGTGAGCCGAAAGCGCTTGCCGGGCGGCTTTTGACCACCGCCGACGGCGCGCCGTCAAATGGCCAGCGGGTCCACGTCCACCGCCCAGCGCAGCAAACCTTTTTGCTCGGTCCGCTTGCCCTGTAGCACCTCGCGCCAGGCCGACAGGAAGTGCTGCAAGGCCGGCCGCGACACGCACTCCACCAGCATCTGCGCACGCTCCACGTCGGCCACGCGCTGCACCGACAGTGGCACCGGCGAATAGAGCGTGACTTGCAGGCGCTGGGCGAGCTCCGCCCCGGCCTCGCTCACCGCCTGCAACCAGCCCTGGGCGACCGCCTGGGTGCGCGCATCGGCGCGCAGCAGCGCCAGGTGGGCGTAGGGAGGCAGGCCGGCAGCGCGTCGTTCGTCGAGCTGGCTGCTGGCGAAGGCCGCGTAATCGTGGCGCCGCAGCGCCGCGTAGAGCGGGTGCTGCGGATGCCAGGTCTGCACCCACATCTCGGCGCCCGCCGCATGCTCGGCGTCGCGCCCGGCACGGCCTGCCACTTGCAGCAGCAAGGCGAACTGGCGCTCCGGTGCGCGAAAGTCGCTCGAGAACAGCGCCGCATCCGGGTTCACCGCCGCGACCAAGGTGATGCGGCGGAAGTCGTGGCCCTTGGCGATCATCTGCGTGCCCACCAACACGTCGACCTCGCCGGCATGCACGCGCTGCAACGCAAGCTCGAGGGCACCACTGCGCCGGGCGGTGTCGGCGTCGATGCGAGCGACGCGGGCGCCCGGCAACAACTCGGCGAGCTGTTCTTCGAGCCTTTCGGTGCCGCGGCCCACCGGCTGGATGTCGGCGTTGCCGCAGTCGGGGCAAGCGCGCGGCACGCGCTCGGCAAAACCGCAGTGGTGGCAACGCAAGCTGCGGTCGAGCTTGTGGAACACGCGCCAGGCGCTGCAATGCGGGCAACCGCTCTGCCAGCCGCACTCGGTGCATTGCAACACCGGCGCATAGCCGCGGCGGTTGAGGAACACGAGGCTCTGCTCGCCGCGCGCTATGCGCTGGCCGAGCGCGGCCAGCAGTGGCGGCGCCAGCGGGCTGGCACGCAGTTGCTCGCGCGGCAGCCGGCTCATGTCGACCACTTTCAAGGTCGGCAGCGCACCGCCGCCGATGCGCGAGGCCAAGCTCAGCCGCCGGTAGCGCCCGGCACCGCCCGCGGCTGCGGGCAGCGCGTTGTGCCAACTCTCCAGCGACGGCGTAGCCGAGCCGAGCAGCACCGGCACCTGCTCGATGCGCCCGCGCACCACCGCCAGGTCGCGCGCAGAGTAGCGCGCGCCTTCCTGCTGTTTGTACGAAGGGTCGTGCTCCTCATCGACCACGATCAGGCCGAGCCGCGGCAGCGGCGCAAACACCGCCAGCCGCGTGCCGAGCACGAGGTCGGCCTCGCCGAGCAGGGCCAGCAACCAGTGGTTCAAGCGCTGCGCGGGCGCGAGGCCGCTGTGCAGCGAGACGACGCGCCGCGCCGGAAAGCGCTCGATGAAGCGCGCCTCGAGCTGCGGCGTCAGGTTGATCTCGGGCACCAGCACCAGCGCTTGGCGCCCGGCGTCGAGCGCCCGCTCGGCCTCGCGCAGATAGACCTCGGTCTTGCCGCTGCCGGTGCTGCCGTGCAGCAGCGTCACCGCGGCCGACGCGTCGGCCGCCAGCGCGGCGAGGGCCAGGGCTTGCTCGGCGCTGGGCTCGGGCCGTGCGGCTCGCGCGGCGGGCTCATGCACCGCACCTGCCGCTGCCGACTGCGCCAAGCGGGTGCGCAGCCGCACCAGACGCCGTGTCAGCGTGGCGGCGCTCAGCTTGCGCAGTTCTGGCGGCAATACAGCCAGCGCCAACTCACCCGGGCTGCGCTGGTAATAGGTGGCGGCGAACGACACCAGCTCGCGCCACGCCGTTGGCAGGACGGGCAAGGCGTCAAGCACCTCGATCACCGCACGCAGCGTCATCGTGGCGGGCGCGTCGCGCACCCGCCACAGGTCTCGTCCTGAAGGCTCGGCGCGGTCCCAGACGATCCCGAGCAGTTCGCGGCGGCCGAGCGGCACCCGTACCAGGCTGCCTGGCGCCAGCGACCGCTCGCTCAGATAGTCGAGCGTGGACTCGAGCCCGCTGTGTTGCGGCGCGTCGACGACCACCGCACAACGATGGTCTGCCTGGGTCCGGACTTCAAGCTCCGAAGCGTTCAACTTGCCGTCCAAAGCTCAGGCGCTTTTCAGAGAAGCCCGGCAAGTGCTTGATGGAAAAGAGGTTTTGCAAATAGTCATCGGGCCTGTGGAAAACTTTGTGGGAAACCTTGACACCGGTGCTGCTGACCGCTACGCCGCGTAGCAGGGCGCGCCGGAGCGGCATTTTTGGCGGCAATAATTTCTCTTTAAAATCAATAACTTATCACGTACTCCCATGATCTAGGGGGAGGCTTTTGACGCGCCTGACGTGCCGCAGCCGCAGTCAAGAATCTGGGGATATGTCAACAGACGCCCGGCGCGCCTAGGGTAAACCCGGCTTGCCAGTTTCTGCTGCTGTTCACGCCGATCGGCGCGACAGTTCATGCACCGCATCGACCAGCACGGCCACGTTGTCCGGCGGTGTGTGCTGGTTGATGCCGTGGCCCAGGTTGAACACATGGCCGGCACCGGCCGACGGCGCACCGAAGGCCTGCAGCACCCGCGCCACTTCGGCATGAACCTGCTCGGGTTCGGCAAACAACGCCATCGGGTCCAGGTTGCCCTGCAGCGCCACGCGCTCTCCGATGCGTCGGCGCGCCGCTCCCAAGTCCACGGTCCAGTCGAGCCCGACCACGTCGCAGCCGCTGGCCGCGACCAGCTCCAGCCACGGACCGCCGCCCTTGGTGAACACGAGCCGGGGAATGCAGAGGCCCTCGTGCTCGCGCTTCAATTGCCGCAGCACGCGCTCGGTGTAGGCCAGGCTGAAGCGCTGAAAGGCGCCGTCGGCCAGCACCCCGCCCCAACTGTCGAAGATCATCACCGCCTGGGCGCCGGCCTCGATCTGCGCGTTGAGGTAGGCCGCCACCGCGTCGGCGTTGACGGCGAGGATGCGATGCATCAGCTCGGGGCGGCGATAGAGCATGGTCTTGACGAGCCGGTAGTCGTCGCTGCCGCCGCCTTCGACCATGTAGCAGGCCAAGGTCCAGGGACTGCCCGAAAAGCCGATCAGCGGCACGCGACCGCGACCGTCCTGCGTGAGCGCGCGGCGGATCGACGACACCGCATCGAACACGTAGCGCAGCTTGTTCATGTCGGGCACCGCGAGCCGGGCGACGTCGGCCTCGTCCTTCAGCGGCCGGGCAAAGCGCGGGCCCTCGCCCGGCGTGAAGCTCAGGCCCAGGCCCATGGCGTCGGGCACGGTGAGGATGTCTGAAAACAGGATCGCGGCGTCGAGTGCGTAGCGGTCCAGCGGCTGCAAGGTCACCTCGGTGGCGAAGGCCGGGTTGGTGGCCAGGCCCATGAAGCTGCCGGCGCGCTCGCGCGTGGCACGGTACTCGGGCAGGTAGCGGCCGGCCTGGCGCATCAGCCACACCGGCGTGCAATCGGTGGGCAGGCGCAGGCAGGCGCGCAGGAAACGGTCGTTGGCCAGCGGCGGCAGGCGCGGCTCGGAGGGGTTTTCGATCATCGCGGGATTATCCGTGCCACCCTGCGGTCGGCGCCCGGCGCGGCCTCTATCATCGCCAGCGCCCATGCTCGCCAAACCGCTGATCCTGATCGTCGAAGACGAACCCGGCATCGCCGACACGCTGGCCTATGCGCTCGGCACCGAGGGCTTCGAGCCGCTGTGCTGCGCCACCGGCGAAGCGGCGCTCCAGTCGCTGGCGCGCCGTGCGCCGGCCCTGGTGATTTTGGACGTGGGGCTGCCCGACCTGAGCGGCTTCGAGCTGTTCAAGTTGATTCGTGCGCGCTCGGACGTGCCTGTCGTGTTCTTGACCGCGCGCAGCGACGAGATCGACCGTGTGGTCGGCCTGGAGCTGGGTGCCGACGACTATGTCGCCAAGCCGTTCTCGCCGCGCGAGCTGGTGGCGCGCGTGCGGGGCGTGCTGCGGCGCTCGGCGCGTCCGAGCGCGGCGCCGGCATCCGCTCCCGCGGCTGCGCCGACCACGACGCCGATCGAGATCGACGACAGCCGCCGACGCATCCGCTTCTACGGCCGCCTGCTGGATCTGTCGCGCTACGAGTACGGGCTGCTGCGGACGCTGGCGGCGCGGCCCGGTCACGTCTACAGCCGCGAAGCGCTGCTCGCACAGGTGTGGGACGACCCCGGCCAAAGCTTCGACCGCACCGTCGATGCGCACGTGAAGACCTTGCGCGCCAAGCTCAAGGCGGTGGCGCCCGCCATCCAGCCGATCCGCACGCACCGCGGCAGCGGCTATGCGCTGGCCGACGACCTGCCGGCCGCGTTGTGAGCCAGCGCAATCGCATCTTCATCGGCATCCTGCTCGCCTACGCGCTCGGCGTCGGCTTCTTGATGTGGCGCCTGCTGGCCGACATCGACCCGCGCTACCGCGAGTCGGCCGAGGAGTCGCTGGTGGAGACCGCCCACCTCATGGCCAGCGTGATCGAAGCGCAGGGGCCCGACGCCGCGTCGCTGGCGAGCGTGGTGCAGGGCACGCTGCGGCCGGTGTTCCGCTCGCTCTACGCCCGCGAGCTGGAGGCCGACATCTTCGGCTTCATCAAGACCCGCATCGAGCTGCGCGCGACCGTGGTCGACCGCGAGGGCCGCGTGGTGTTCGACTCGCTCGGCCGCCATGAGGGCGAAGACCATTCGCGCTGGCGCGACACGCGCATGGCCCTGGCCGGCCAGTACGGTGCGCGCACCTCGCCCGACGTCGACGGCGATGCCGCCACCTCGGTGATGTACGTCGCAGCACCCGTCCGTGGGCCGGGGGGCATCGTCGGCGCGGTGTCGATCGGCAAGCCGGTGCAGAGCTTCGGCCAGTTCGTGGCAAAGGCGCGCAAGAAGACGCTGCTGGTCGGCGCCACCTCGGTGATCGCCGTGCTGCTGCTGGTGGTGATTTTGTCGGTGTGGCTGGTGCGGCCGTTCGGCCTGGTGGCCGACTACGTGCGCTACGTGCGTGCGCAGCGCAGCTTCAGCCTGCCGCGCCTGAGCCGGCGTGCGCTCGCCACCATCGCCAGCGCCTACGACGAGATGCGCGATGCGCTGGCCGGGCGCAGCCATGCCGCCGACTATGTGCAGACCCTGACGCACGAGATCAAGAGCCCGCTGTCGGCAATACGCGGCGCGGCCGAGCTGCTGCATGAGCCCATGCCCGAGGCCGACCGTCAGCGCTTCCTGGGCCACATCGGCCGCGAGACCGAGCGCATCCAGGAGTTGGTCGACAGGATGATGGAACTCGCCGCGCTCGAGTCGCGCCGCCAGCTCGAGCGCGCCGAGCCGGTGGCGCTGCGGCCCTTGCTCGAAGATCTGGTGGACAGTGCCCGAGCGGCCGGCGTGCCGCGGCGCATCACGATCGAACTGGCCGCGCCCGAGGACGCCAAGGTCGAAGGCGACGTGCTGCTGCTGCGCCGCGCGGTCGGCAACCTGCTGGACAACGCACTCGATTTTTCGCCGGCCGGCGGGCGCGTCGAACTGGCGCTGCGCGTGCTGCCAAAGCGCGTCGAGGTGAGCGTGGCCGACCACGGCCCCGGCATCCCCGACTACGCCGACGACAAGGTGTTCGAGAAGTTCTATTCGCTCGCGCGCCCGCATTCGCAGAAGAAGAGCACCGGTCTGGGACTGTCGTTCGTGAAAGAGATCGCCGAGCTGCACCGGGGCCGCGTGAGCCTGCGCAATGCGGCGGAGGGCGGCGCGGTCGCGACCCTGACGCTACCGCGGCTGACCGCCAACGCCGGCTGAGCATCGCTCCCTTCGCCATCGCCGTGCTGGGCATTGCGCCCACCCCCGCTGGGAAGGGCGGGGTGGGGGCCGGTGCAGTCCGACGCGCGTCCGGCCCCCATCCCCTCCTTCCCCCAAACGGGGGAAGGAGCCGCTTCACGGCGACTTCACTCGCCCTTCACACACCCCGCGCGCACTTCCTACGCGCTTCTCGCGAGCGACCGAACCTCGATCCCGTGCCCGGCTTGGGCACGCCACTGATCGCAGGAGTCCTCCATGCCGTCCCTCGCCCCGCGCTTGCGCTTTCCGCTGCAGCCGCTTTCGCGCCCCGCCCGCCTTTGGGCGGCAGTGCTCGGCGCGGCGTGTGCCGCCGCACTGTTGCTGGTCGCGACCGACTCGCGCGCCGACGACGCCGAGGCGCAAAAGCCCGAAGCGCCATATTTCTTCGTCGCCAGCGACGACCCGTCCACCGACCGGCTGCCGCTGAAGTCGACCGAGGTCGAGGTGCGCATCGCCGGGGTGATCGCCGACGTGACGGTCACGCAGCGCTACCGCAACGAAGGCCAGCGCGCGATCGAGGCGCGCTACGTGTTCCCCGGCTCCACCCGCGCCGCCGTCCACGCCATGCAGGTGCGCCTGGGCGAGCGACTGCTGGTTGCCAACATCCGCGAGAAGCAGCGTGCGCGCATCGAGTACGAAACGGCCAAGAAGGAGGGCCGCACCAGCGCGCTGCTCGAGCAGCACCGGCCCAACGTGTTCCAGATGAACGTGGCCAACATCCTGCCCGGCGACGAGGTCGCGGTGGAGCTGCGCTACACCGAACTGATCGTGCCGACCGAAGGCCGCTACCAGTTCGTGTTCCCGACCGTCGCCGGCCCGCGCTACCACCGGCCCAAGAGCGCGGGCGGCAGCAGCGATTTCGTCGCCTCGCCTTACCTGGAACAAGGCGTGGCTTCCACGGCCCGCTTCGACCTGCGCGTGGCTTTTGCGTCGCCGCTGCCGGTGACCGAGCTGCGCTCCTCCTCGCACGGCATCGAGATCGAAGGTGAAGGCAGCAACGGCGCGCGCGTGGCGCTGACCGGTGAGACGACGCGCAACGACCGCGACTTCATGCTCGACTACCGGCTCGCGGGCGACACCATCAGCTCGGGGTTGATGCTCTACCGCGGCGCCACACCGGACGAGGAGAACTTTTTCCTCGCCATGGTGGAGCCGCCCAAGGCCATCGCCGCGGCGCAGATCAACCCGCGCGACTACATCTTCGTGGTCGACATCTCGGGCTCCATGCACGGCTACCCGCTGGAGACCGCCAAGACGCTGCTGCGCCACCTGATCGGCCAACTGCGCGCCAGCGACACCTTCAATGTGCTGCTGTTCTCGGGCAGCAACCGCGTGCTGCATGAGAGCTCGGTGCCGGCCACTGCCGCCAACATCGAGCGCGCGCTGCGCACCATCGAAGCGATGGGCGGTGGCGGCAGCACCGAGATCGTGCCGGCGCTCAAACGCGTGGCTGCGCTGCCCAAGGCGCCGGACGTGTCGCGCAGCATCATCGTGGTGACCGACGGCTACGTGACGGTCGAGAACGAAGTGTTCGCGCTGGTGCGCAAGAACCTCGGCCAGGCCAATGTGTTCGCCTTCGGCATCGGCTCGTCGGTGAACCGCCACCTCATCGAAGGCATTGCGCGCGCCGGCCAGGGTGAGGCTTTCATCGTCACCAAGCCCGAGCATGCCTCGGCGCAGGCCGAGCGGCTGCGCAAGATGATCGACGCCCCGGTGCTGACGCAGGTGAAGGCGCGCTTCGACGGCCTTGATGTCTACGACGTCGAGCCGCAGCACTTGCCCGACGTGCTCGGCGGCCGCCCGGTGGTGATGTTCGGCAAATGGCGCGCGGCCAACGCGCAAGCCCCGAGCGGCCAGCTCGTGCTCGACGGCCAAGCCGCGAGCGGCAGCTGGCAAGCGGTGCTGCCGGTCGGCGCCCCTGATGGCGAGGCGGTGGCGCTGCGTCACCTGTGGGCGCGCCAACGCATCGCGCAACTCTCCGACCAGGAAGCGCTGCAGGGCGGCGGTGGCGAGCGCGACGCGATCACCGCGCTCGGGCTGCGCTACAGCCTGCTCACGCAGTACACCAGCTTCATCGCCATCGACAAGGTGGTGCGCAATCCGCTGCCCGCGGCCAGCACCACGGTCGATCACCCGCAGCCGATGCCCGCGGGTGTGAGCAACCTGGCCATCGGCGCCGAGGTGCCGAGCACGCCGGAGCCTTCGGCGTGGCTGGCGCTGCTGGTGGTGATCGGGCTGCTGGTCGCCGCCGCATGGCGCCGCGGCGGCGCGAGCGCCAAGCGGCTGTGGCGCCTGCCGAGGCGGCTGCGCTGAGAGTTTTTGGCGCCCTCTCCCGCGTACTCGTGGGAGAGGGCGGGGGTGAGCGAATTCGGCCCACGCACCCCGCCCGAACGAGCGATCAGAACGACAAGGACCGCAATGATCAACACCCTGAGTCTTGCCGGCCCGCGTGGCCTGGCGCGCCTGCCGGCCTGGGGCTGGCTGACGCTGCAGGCGGCAGCACTTTGGCCCCACGGCCGCTGGGCGGCAGCGCGCATGGCCGATGGATCGGACGACCCGCTCGGCCTGGCGGCGCTGCTCATGCTGGCGCTCGCGCTGCTGCGCCTGGCGCCCGCCTTGGTCGAGTCGCCACGGCCGGCCTGGCTGGCCGGCAGCGCGGCGCTGACGGTGCTCGCCACGCTCGCGCTGTGGTGGCTGCCGCCGCTCGTCGCCGCGCTGCTCGCCGCGGCCGCGTTCAGCGCGGCGCTGGCGGCCTGGTTGCCGGTTGGCGTGGCGCGCCTGCCGCTGGCCGGCCTGGCGCTGCTGGCGCTGCCGCTGATCGCCTCGCTGCAGTACTACGGCGGCTACCCGCTGCGCGTGCTGACGGCCGAGTTCAGCAGCTGGGTTTTGCAGGCGGCGGGCCTGGCCGCCGAGCGCAGCGGCGCGGCGATGACGGTCGAGGGCCGGCTGGTGATCGTCGATGCGCCCTGCTCGGGCGTGCAACTGGTCTGGCTGGGCTACTTCACGGCCTGCAGCGCCGCGGCGTGGGGTGGCCTTGGCGACGCCGCGCTGCTGCGCCGACTGCCGCTGGTGGCCGGCGTCGTGCTCGCGGGCAACGTGCTGCGCAACACCGTGCTGGTGGCGCTGCAGACGCGGCCCGAGCCGGTGAGCGAAGCACTGCACCAAGCCATCGGCGTGGGGGTGCTGGCGGCCGTGTGCATGGCGGTGTTGTGGATCATCACGAGGAGCGACGATGCAGCGAATCATTGAATGCCGGCCACACGGGATGCTGGCGCGTCTGGCGGCTTGCGTTGTCGGGTGTGTGGCTGCGTGGGGGGTGGCGCGCGGCGTCGGCGCGACCCGGCCGCGGCCACACGTCGGGGCGCTGCGACTCGCGGGCCTGGCCCTGCTGCTGCTCGCCTGCGCCTTGCTGCCGCTGGCCCGCCGCACGGGTGCCGCCGAAGCGCCGCAAGCGCCGCGACACGCCGACGGCTTCGAGTGGCCCCGGCAGTTCGACGGCCGGCCGCTGCGGCCCTTGGCGATGAGCGCGGTGGAGCTGCGCTTCGCGGCGGCGTTTCCAGGGGCGATCGGCCGCTTCAGCGACGGCGAACGCCTGCTGGTGCTGCGCGCCGTGCAGCGCCCGACGCGCATGCTGCACCCGGCCGCCGACTGCTACCGCGGACTGGGCTACACGATTGCCGCGACCCGGCTCGAACGCGACGCGAGCGAGCGGCTGTGGCGCTGCTTCGAGGCCACGCGCGGCAAGGCAGACGGACCGCGCCTGCGCGTGTGCGAGCGCATCGAAGACGCCCAGGGCGGCGCCTTCACCGACACCTCGGCCTGGTTCTGGGCGGCGCTGTTCGAGCGCTCGGTCGGCCCCTGGCAGGCCGTCACCACCGTCGAGGTGCTGTGAGATGAAGCCCTCACGCTCGCTTCGATCACTGCAGCGAACGCTCAGCGCCCTTGGCGCGGCGCTGCGCGTGCCGCGCCCGCCAAGATCTTGGCTTTGGACACTGCTCGGCCTGCCGCTCACCTTGCTGGCCGTGACGCTCGCACTGGTGGCGACGGCGTTGCATGCGCTGGCGCCGCAGCCGGGCGAATGGACGCTGGCGCTGCGCCTGGGGCCCTTCACGCGCCCGCTAAGCGTGCCGGCGCTGATTCGCATCGCCACGCACCCGGTGGGCCTTGCCCTGCTCGACGGCCGCAGCACCACCACGCCGCTGGGCCGCTGGGCGTGGCGGCGCGGGCCGGGCGATCGCCTGGTCGGCGTGTGCGCGCCCTGCACCTTGCAGCTCGCCGCACTCGGCCCGGCGCCCCTGACCATGCCACGTGCCGCGCTCGAACTGCAGCGCGACGCGCAGAGCCGCTTTCGCGGCACGCTTGACCTGGGTCAAGGCGAGCGCACGCTGGCCCTGCGTTGGCGCGCCACCTTGACCGCGAGCGCCCTGGTGATCGACGCGCAACTGCCGACCGTGCCGCTGGCCGACGCCTACGCCGCCTTCGGCAGCGCCTCGATTCCCGAGCTGGCCAGCGCACGCATCGGCGGCACGCTGAGCGCCAGCCTGCGCCTGGCCCTACCCGAGCGCCGCCTGGACCTGCACCCGCGCATCGATGGCTTCGAGGTCGACGGCCTGGGTACCGAGCAGTTGCTCCATGCCGCACCGCCCTCACGCTGCGCCGCCTCATCGGGCCTGGGCCGGCAAGCCAGCGAAGCGCGCGTGACCGGCTGGCTGCCGCGCGCCGTGGTCGCCGCCGAGGACCAGCGCTTCCAGGAACACACCGGCTACGACCTCGTGCAGCTGCTCGCCGCCGCGCAGCTCAACCACGACGCCGCGAGCGCCGCGCAGGGCGCCAGCACCTTGACCCAGCAGCTCGCCAAGTGGCTCTACACCGGCGACGAGCGCAGCGCCGCACGCAAGCTGCGCGAGCTGCTCTACGCGGTGGAGATGGAACGCACGCTCGGCAAGGGCCGCATCCTGCAGCTCTACCTGGCGATGGCGCCGTGGGGCGAAGGGGTGTGCGGCGCCGAGGCGGCCGCGCGGCACTACCTGCGCAAACCCGCCGCATTGCTCAGCCCGCTGGAAGCCGCCTGGCTCGCGAGCCTGCTGCAGGGCAGCGTGGACGGCGAGCGGCACGTCGACGTGCAGCGCGTGAGCTGGGTGCTGGCCAGCCTGCGCGGGCCGCTCTCGGCCGAGCGGCGCGCCGAGCAACTGGCGGCGCTGCGCGACTGGACGCCGCCGGCTGCGCGCACGGCGCGTGAGGGTTCGCGTCGCTGAAGGTCCTTGCTGCGCGCGATCCGACCCGGCGCCCGGCGACTCCTCCTGGCGGCACGAGCGCAATTCGGCGCTCACTCCAGCGCCGCCGCCGCGGCGCGCAGCGCGCAAGGCATCGCAGCGCGGTCCGGGCTTCGCAGTGGTTAGGATAGCCAGCGTCATTTGTCGCCCCGAAAGGACGAGCCCATGCTTCGCTCAACCCTCGCCGCTCTTGCCCTCGTCGCCAGCCTCGCGCTCGGCGGCTGCGGCTACAACGACTTCCAGCGCCTGGACGAGCAGACCAAGTCGGCCTGGTCGGAAGTGATCAACCAGTACCAACGCCGCGCCGACCTCATTCCCAACGTCGTGGCCACCGTCAAGGGCGAGGCCAACTTCGAGCAGGAGACGCTCACCAAGGTGGTCGAGGCACGCGCCAAGGCCACCAGCATCCAGGCCACGCCCGAGCTGGTCAACAACCCCGCGGCGTTCCAGAAGTTCCAGGCCGCGCAGGGCGAACTCAGCGGCGCGTTGAGTCGCCTCTTGGTGGTGACCGAGAACTACCCCAACCTCAAGGCCAACCAGGGCTTCCAGGATTTGCGCGTGCAGCTCGAAGGCACCGAAAACCGCATCACGGTGGCGCGCAACCGCTACATCAAGGCGGTGCAGGACTACAACGTGCTGGCGCGCAGTTTCCCGAGCAACCTGACCGCGATGCTCTTCAACTACGCCCCGAAGGCCAACTTCACGGTGCAGAACGAAGCGCAGATCAGCGCGCCGCCGGCCGTGAGTTTCGAGAAGCCGGCGTCCAAGTGAGCCGCGGCTGAACCGTGCGCGAGCCGCGCATCGCCGGGCCCCGTTGATGCGCCGCTGGAGCCTCGTCGCGCTGCTGCTGGCCGCTTGCGCTTGGCTGGGCGACGCGGCCTTCGCGCAGGAGCTGCGCGCGGTGCCGGTGCTCAGCGCCAGCGTGATCGACCAGACCGCGACGCTCACGCCCACCCAGGTGAGCGCGCTGGAGGCCAAGCTGGCGGCCTTCGAGCGCGAGGCCGGCTCGCAGTTGGTGGTGCTCATCGTGACGAGCACCTTGCCAGAAGACATCGCGAGCTTCGCGCAGCGTGTGGGCGAGGCCTGGAAGATCGGCCGCCGCGAGGTCGGTGACGGCCTCCTGATCGTCGTCGCCAAGGACGACAAGAAGCTGCGCATCGAAGTTGCCAAGGCGCTCGAAGGCGCAGTGCCCGACCTGGCGGCCAAGCAGATCATCGACCGCGCGCTGACCCCGGCGTTTCGCGCCGGCGATTACGCGGGCGGACTCAACGCCGCCATCGACTCGCTCGGCGCTCGCATCCGCGGCGAGGCGCTGCCGCTGCCCGCTGCGCCGCGTGCGGGAGCGCAACGCTCACAGCAGGGCACGCAATGGCCCGACCTGGCGCTGTTCTTCCTGCTCGGCGTGCCGGTGATCGGCTCGTTGGCGACGCGCGTGCTCGGCCGCAAGCTCGGCACCGCGGCCACCGGCCTGGGTGCTGGCGGCCTTGCCTGGCTGGCGAGCGCAAGCCTGCTGGTCACGGGCGGCGCGGCGTTGGTGGCGCTGGTGCTCGTCGGCGTGCTGGGCGTCGGCGCGGCGCGGCGCGGCGGCGGCGGCCTGGGCTTTCCGCCGGTGATTGGGGGCGGCGGCGGCGGTTGGGGCGGTGGCGGCGGCGGGGGTTTTTCGTCCGGCGGCGGTGGCGACTTCGGCGGCGGCGGCGCTTCGGGCGACTGGTAGGGGAGCGTGTACCGATGAACCGCATCACCCGCCTGCTGCGCCACCGCTGGTTCGACGAGGACGACGCGCGCCGCGCGCTCGGGCCGGTGGCGCTCGCGCGCATTGAAACGCGCGTGCGCGCCAGCGAAACGCACCACAGCGGCGAGATCCGCGTCTGCATCGAAGCCGGCCTGCCGCTGGGCTATTTGTGGCGCGACCTCACGGCCAGGCAGCGTGCCGTCACCCTGTTCGGCAAGCTGCGCGTGTGGGACACCGAGCACAACAGCGGCGTGCTGATCTACCTGCTGCTGGCCGAGCATCGCATCGAGATCGTGGCCGATCGCGGCATCGACCGCGTGGTCGATGCGGCCCGTTGGCAGGCGATCGTCGCCGGCATGAGCACCGCGTTTCGCGAGCGGCGCTTCGAGGACGGCCTCAATGCCGCGATCGACGCGGTCGATGCGCTGCTGCGTGCGCATTTCGCGCTCGCCGAAGGCGCCGACAACCGCAACGAACTGCCCGACGCGCCGGTGCTGCGGTAGCCAGCCGCAACGTGGCGAGGCCAGGTTAATTTGCGGCGCTGCAAACTCGGGGCGATTCTCACAATGCGAGGAACAAATTAAATGACCCTTGCCACAGGCGCGAACCCGCAGAACGGCGAGCCGATCGGTGCAGTCGGTGAATTCGACACTTTGACGGTGCGAAGGGACGCGCGGAACCCGCGAATCGCGAGGATCACGTTTAACCGTCCGCACCGCCTCAACGCCATCACGTTTCAGACGCCCGGCGAGATCCGCCGGGCGGTCGACGCGGTCAATCTCCAGCGCGACCTTCACGTGATCGTGTTGCAGGGAGCAGGTCCCGCGTTTTGCGCCGGCTACGACATCGGCCTCTTCGGTGAAGGCACCGACGAGCACCCGTGCAAGCAGGAGTCAAAACCGTGGGACCCGATGGTCGACTACCGGGCCATGCGCGGCTATACCGATGACTTCATGTCTCTGTGGCGCTCGCCCAAGCCAACCATCGCGCGGGTCCACAAGTACGCCATCGCAGGCGGCTCGGACATCGCTCTTTGCTGCGATCAGGTCGTCGTGGAAAACACGGCCCGAATGGGTTACATGCCCGTGCGCGTATGGGGTTGCCCGACCACCGCGCACTGGACCTATCGCCTCGGACCCGAGCGCGCCAAGAGGATGCTCCTGACTGGCAACCTGATCGACGGCGTGACCGCGGAAAAATGGGGGCTCGTCAGCGAGTCAGTACCGGGCGAGCAACTCGACGCCGCTGTGGATGCCTTGGCTGACCGCATCGCCAGCATTCCGAGCGGCATGTTGACGATGCAGAAGATGGTGGTCAACGAAAGCATCGAGCGGATGGGCTTGCTGGCGAGCCAGACCCTGGCCACGCTGTTCGATGGGATCACACGGCACAACCCCGAGGGGATGTGGTTCCGGCGTTATTCGCAGGTCCACGGGTTCAAGGCCGCGGTGGAATGGCGCGACTCGGGCCGCCCCATTCCCGAGGGTGACGCCGCGCGTGCGGTGATTGCAGAGCTTGACGAGCTGATCGCCGGGATGCCGAAGCCGGCTGCCTGAGATCGCGATCCACCGAGCCGCCAGGCGCTGCGGCCGGTCGCAGGGAAGGGGCCGCCTCGATTCACAAAGCCATCTTGGCTAGGCGCGCTGGCTCGCGTCGGCTGGCGGGTCCGCGCGCATCGAGCCCGCGACCATGTCGAAGCGAAACAGCCGGCATTCAATCGGGCCGTTCCACATCGGCACGCGTTGGCTTTCCTTCAGGCGCATCGCCTGCGGCAGCTTCATGTCCGGGCTCAGGACCCAGGCGGTCCAGCCTGGGTAGGTGCGTTTCCAGTGTGCCGCCAGGCGCGCGAAGAAGTCTTGCGCCGAGGCGCCGTCTTCGAAGCCTTCGCGGGCGCCGCTGCGATGAACCGGCGGGTCGTGCGGATCCAGCCAGGACTCGGCCTCGGCCCTCGGGCCGAGCGGCTGTTCGGTCCCGCCGCGCGAGCCGGACCGCTGCACGGGCTCGCCGCGCGAGCCCTTGGGCTCGATGCGCTCGCCATAGGGCGGGTTGAGCATCATCGTGCCGTGCTCGGCGGGCGGCAGGCGCTGCAGCACGTCGGCGGTCTTCAGGTCGATGGCGCTTCGCACGCCGGCCCTCTCGGCGTTGCGCGCCGCGAAGTCGGTCATGCGAAACGACACGTCGCCGGCATGGATGGGCACCGCGCTCGCGTGTTCGGCAGCGCGCGCGGCCTCGCGCAAATCGCGCCATTGGCGCTGCATGCCGGTCTCGCGAAACGGCGTGAGCCGCTCGAAGGCAAAGCGGCGCTGCGATCCCGCCGCGATGCCGCAGGCGATCTGCGCCGCTTCGATGGCGATGGTGCCGGAGCCGCACACCGGGTCGAGCAGCGGCCCGTCGGACTCGCGGCCCTGCCAGCCGGCCGCCGCCAGCATGGCCGCGGCGAGCGTCTCCTTGAGCGGTGCCTCGCCCTTGTCTTCACGCCAGCCGCGCTTGAACAGCGCCTCGCCGGAGGTGTCGACATAGAGCGTGGCGTGGCGCTCGGTCAGGTGCAGCAGCAGCGGCAGGTCGGGGCGGCGCGTGTCGACGCTCGGGCGCGCGCCGGCGGCCTCGCGCATCACGTCGCACACGCCGTCCTTGATGCGCAGCGCGGCGAAATTGAGGCTCTTGAGCGGCGCGCGCTGCGCCGTCACATCGACCTTGATGGTCTGCGTGGGCGTCACCCAGTCGGCCCAGCGCACGCTGCAGGCGAGCGCGTAGAGATCGTCTTCGCTGCGGTAGGGCGCCTCGGCGACGCGCCACAGCACGCGCTGCGCGAGGCGGCTGCCGAGGTTGAGCGCCATCGCTTCGTGTGCGCCGCCGGCCAGCTCGACGCCGCCGCGGCGCGTGCTCGCGGCCGCGCCCGGCAGCAGCCGCGCCACTTCGCCGGCAAGCAGGCCTTCGACGCCCGCGGCGCAAGGCAGGAACAAGGCTGAATTCATGATGACCCTGGAATCTGGCGTGGCGCGCTCACAAGGAAACGAAGGGCCGATCCCGAGTTTCCTTGTCCTGCGCGGGGGGCCTGGCGCAAAGCAGCAGGTAGGTGGGCGCTCACAGGCTGCGCCGCAGGTTGGCCGGCGCGATCTTGAGCGCCTCGCGGTACTTGGCGACGGTGCGCCGCGCCACCTGGATGCCCTGCTCTTCGAGCATGTGGCTCAATTGGCTGTCCGACAGCGGCTTCTTGTCGTCCTCGGCGCCGACCAACTGCTTGATGAGCGCGCGCACCGCCGTGCTCGACGCGTTGCCGCCGGCCTCGGTGTTGAGCGAGCTGCCGAAGAAGTACTTGAGTTCGTAGGTACCGTAAGGCGTGGACATGTACTTGGCGGTGGTCACGCGCGAGATGGTCGACTCGTGCAGGCCCAGCTCGTCGGCGATCTCGCGCAACACCAGCGGCTTCATCGCGATGGCGCCGTGCGTAAAGAAGGACTTCTGGCGCTCCACGATCGCCTGGCTCACGCGCTGGATGGTGTCGAAGCGCTGCAGGATGTTCTTCATGAACCAGCGCGCTTCCTGCAGCCGCGAGCTCAGGCCGGCCGCGGCTTCGCTGCCACTGCCACCGCTGCCGCGGCGGCCCCGCTGCTGCTTGATGGCCTGCGCATACAGGTCGTTGATGCGCAGCTTGGGCATCACGTCGGGGTTCAACACCACCTTCCAGCCGCGCCCTGACTTCTGCACCACCACGTCGGGCACCACGATGTTGGCCTCGGCCTTGGTGAAGGGCCGGCCCGGCTTGGGCTCGCAGCGCACGATCAAGGCCTGCGCGGCCTTGAGCATCGCCTCGTCGCAGCCGGTTGAAGCCATCAGTTTCTTGGCGTCGCGCCGCGCCAGCAGCTCCAGGTGGTTCTTGCTGATCAGGATGGCGATCATCTGCGCCTCGCAGCGCGCACCGGCGCGCAGCTGCAGCACCAGGCACTCCGACAAATCACGCGCGCCAACGCCCAGCGGCTCGAGGTTTTGCAGCCACTTGAGCGCGCAGCGCAGGCGGTCGAGCAGTTCCTCGGTGGCGTCCGGGCCGTCTTCGGCGGTAAGGCGCTCGGCGATGTCTTCAAGCGCGTCGGCCAGATAGCCGTCCTCGTCAAGCGACTCGATCAGCACCATCACCGCCGCGCGGTCGGCGGGCGAAAGGCGCATGCCGCGCAGCTGCTCGCGCAGGTGGTCCTGCAGGCTCACGCCCGCCGTGCTGCGCTCCATCGGGTCGAAGTCGTCGTTGTCGTTGTTGCTGGCGGCCTTGCCGGGCGTCTCGCGGATGCCGTCGAAGTCTTCGCGCTCGGTGCCGTTTTCCCAGTCCTCACGCTCGCTGGCGCCGAACTCGACCACGTCGACCGTTGGCGGCTCGGGGTCCGCGCCCGCCTCGGCGCTGGCGCCTTCCCACACTTCGTCGGCCTGGCGTTCGCTCGCCGCCGCGCGCTCGGGCGGCGCGTCGAAGCCACTCGCCGCCTCTTCCTCGACTTCGAGGAAGGGGTTCTGCTCGAGCATCTGGTCGACCTCTTGCTGCAGCTCGAGCGTGGAGAGTTGCAACAGCCGGATCGACTGCTGCAACTGCGGCGTGAGCGCGAGGTGCTGCGAGAAGCGCAGCTGAAGTCCCGGCTTCATGGCCTCACATCCGGAAGTGTTCGCCGAGGTAGACCTTGCGCACGTCGGGGTTCTCGACGATCTGCTGCGGCGTGCCCTCGGCCAGCACGACTCCCTCGCTGATGATGTAGGCGCGGTGGCAGATGCCCAGGGTTTCGCGCACGTTGTGGTCGGTGATCAGCACGCCGATGCCACGGCTCTTCAGGAATCCGATGATGCGTTGGATCTCGATCACCGCGATGGGATCGACCCCGGCGAACGGCTCGTCGAGCAGGATGAAGCGCGGCTGCGTCGCCAGCGCGCGGGCGATCTCCACGCGCCGCCGCTCGCCACCCGAGAGCGCGGGTGCCGGGCTGTCGCGCAGTTTGTCGATCGACAGGTCATGCAGCAGGCCGTCGAGCAGTTCGTCGATGCGCGCTTTGCCGAAGGGCTTGCCGCGCGCGTCGATCTGCAGCTCCAGCACGGCGCGGATATTTTCCTCCACCGTAAGCTTGCGAAAGATCGACGCCTCCTGCGGCAGGTAGGACAGACCCAGGCGCGCGCGCTTGTGGATCGGCAGGCGCTCGATCGCCAGCCCGTCGAGCGTGATTTCGCCGGCATCGGCGCGCACCAGCCCCACGATCATGTAGAAGCTCGTCGTCTTGCCGGCGCCGTTGGGGCCGAGCAAACCGACCACTTCGCCGGCACTGACGGCCAGGTGAACGTTCCTGACGACCTTGCGCACGCCGTAGGTCTTTTGCAAGCCCCGTGCCTCCAGCCGGCTTGGCGCCGGCTGCGGCAGGGCACTCATCGCGGCCCCTCATGCAACGGGTGCCTGGGCCGATCGACCGGGTGCCTCATTGGCCGATGCCTCCACCCGGCGCGCCCGGCTCCGAGGCCGGCGCATCGCGTGGCGTGAGCACGCCACGCACGCGACCGGCAGGCGCCGCCGACGAGGCACCGCCGAGCACCTGGAAGACTTCGGTGGTGTTGTCGAAGGTGATGGTGTTGCCGGCCACTTCGTCGGCCAGGGTGCTGCCGCGAAAGCGCCGCATCACCGCCTGGTTGACGAGCCGCACGGTGTCGCTGCGGCTGTCGTACTCGAGCCGCTCGGCCTCACCCTCGAGGTATTCGTCGCTACCCTGGCGTTTTTGGCGGAAGTAGGCGCGTTTGTTGGGCGCACCGGTCGCCACGGCCGACTGGTAGCCCTCGGGGGTCTGCCGGATCTCCACGCGGTCGGCCCGAATCAGAATGCTGCCCTTGGTGATCTCGACGTTGCCCGACAGCACGTTGAGCTGGCGCACTTCGTCGACGCGGGCGGAATCGGCCGCAAACGCCAGCGGCCGGTTGCGGTCGCCGCGCTCGGCCCAGGCCGGGGCGCACAGCAAGGCCACCGCAAGCAGCGAGGGCCGGGCCATCGATTCGAGAGAGAGGAAGCGCATCGCAAATGAATCGGCATGAATCTTGCTGCGGATTCTAGGGCGTGTTGAACTGCAAGCCGCAGCCCAATGGCGTCCCGGCGCACCCACTGCGCCGCGACGCGGCCCTCGACTCAGACGCCCTTGCGGGCCTGCGCCATCAGGTATTCGGTGACGGCCAGCGCGCGGTCGTTGCCACCGGCCAGCGAGCCCGACGTGTAGTAGCTGCCGTTGATGCCGATGGCCGGCGTGCCGTCGATCTTGTAGCCGGCCGACAAGGCTGCCGCCTGGCGTGCCTTGGCTTGCACCGAAAACGAATTCATCGTGTCGAGGAACTTGACGCGATCGACGCCATTCTTGGCGACGAAGTCGCCAACCGCCTCGGGCGTGTCGAGCTTCAAGTGCTCGACATGCATGGCGCTGAATACCTTGCGGTGCAGTTGCTCCACGAGGCCCATGGCCTCCAGTGCGAAATAGAGCTTTTGATGCAGCACGAACGGCACTTCGCGGAAGGCCACCGGCAGGCGCCGGAAAGTGACATCGGCCGGCAGTTTTTTCTGCCACGCGTCGAGCACGGGCTCGAAGGTGTAGCAGTGCGGGCAGCCGTACCAGAAGAACTCGACCACCTCGATCTTCTTGGGGTCCTGGGTCGGCTGACGCTGCGGCAGCTTGACGTAGTCCTTGCCCTCGACCGGGCCACCCTGGGCCCAGGCCGTGCCGGGCAGCCAGAGGCCGCCAATCGTGGCGCCGATGACGGCGCCGGCAGACAGGGTCGTGAATTCACGACGGTTCATGAGCAACTCCCTTTTCGGCTTTGCAAACACAGGACAGTCAGAGCTGAATCAATCGACGCGCAGTGGAGTCGGGGTGCCGCCGCAAAGTTCAGCGGCTACTGCCTTTGCACCCGCACCAGCGCCGCGGTCATGCCGGCGCCGTCAAGCAAGGTCTTGGCGGCCTCGGCATCGGCGCGCTGGTTGAACGGGCCGATGCGCACACGGTACATGACGCGCCCCGCCTGCTCGCGCTCGGTGATCCTTGATTCGAACCCCTGAATCGCCAGCTTGGCGCGCTGTGCCTCGGCCTCCTCGGTGCGGGCATAAGCGCCGGCCTGCACGAAATAGACAAACGCGTCAGCCGTCCCGGTGGTGGACAGGCTGGACCCCGGCACGGCCGGGCCGCCCAGCGACGGCGCATCGCGCGCGGTGCGCGGCGCAGACGCGGCCGCCGTCGGCCCCGCGGCCGAAGCGGGCGCGGAGGCCGGGCGAGCCGGGTTCTTGCCGGCCAGCGGCGCGTTCGGGTCCCAGTTGCGGTTTTTCTCGGCCTCCGCGGCGTCCTGATCGGCGCTGCGCTGCGGCACCTTGTTGATGAAAGGCACCGGCACTTTGGTGACATAGAGCGCCACGCCGAGCGCGAGCGCCAGGCCGACCAGCAGGCCGACCACCATGCCGATGATGAAACCGCCGCGTTGAGAGGAAGGAAATGGCATTGAAGCTCCGGTCGTCACATTTTCTCGGGGGCGCCAACGCCGATCAGCGTGAGCCCGTTCTCGAGCACCTGCGCGGTGGCAGCCAGCAGGGCCAGCCGCGCGCGCGTCAAGTCCGCGTCGTCACCGAGAAACCGCTCGGCGGCGTAATAGGTGTGGAAAGCCGCCGCAAGATCGCGCAGGTAAAAAGCCACGTCATGCGGCGCCAGATCTTTGGCAGCAGCAGTGAGCATGGCCTCGAAGGCCGCCAGCTTGAGCATCAGCGCGGCCTCGGTCGGTGCGACGAGTCGCGACAAATCGGCCTTGCCGTCGGCTGCGGCCGCGCCGCCTTGCGCCAGCACCGAGCAGATGCGCGCATGCGCGTACTGCACGTAATAGACCGGGTTCTCGTCGTTGCGCTTCAGCGCCAAGTCGACATCGAACACGAACTCGGTGTCGGCCTTGCGGCTGATGAGGAAGAAGCGCACCGCGTCGCGGCTGGTCCACTCGATCAGGTCACGCAGGGTCACGTAGCTGCCGGCGCGCTTGGAGATCTTGACCTCCTCACCGCCACGCATCACGGTCACCATCTTGTGCAACACGTAGTCGGGAAAGCCCGCCGGGATGCCCACGTCGACCGCCTGCAAGCCGGCGCGCACACGCGCGATGGTGCCGTGGTGGTCGCTGCCCTGGATGTTGATGACCTTGCGAAAGCCGCGCTCCCACTTGTTGACGTGGTAGGCGACGTCGGGCACGAAGTAGGTGTAGTCGCCGCCCGACTTGCGCATCACGCGGTCCTTGTCGTCGCCGTAATCCGTGCTGCGCAACCACAGGGCGCCGCCCTCCTCGTAGGTCTTGCCGGCAGCGACCAGCCGCGCGACCGTCGCCTCGACCCGCCCGCTCGTGTACAGGCTCGACTCGAGGAAGTAGTGGTCGAAGCGCACGCCGAAGGCCTGCAGGTCGAGGTCCTGCTCGTGGCGCAGATAGGCCACGGCGAACTGGCGGATGCCGTCCATGTCATCGGCGTCGCCCGATGCGGTGAACGCGCGGTCGTCGGCCGCGACGGTCTTCTTGTCCAGGAAATCGCGCGCAATGTCGGCGATGTAATCACCGTTGTAGGCCGACTCGGGCCACCGCGCGTCGCCCGGGGCGAGACCCTTGATGCGCGCCTGCGTCGACGCCGCGAGCGTGGCGATCTGCACGCCCGCGTCGTTGTAATAGAACTCGCGCGTGACCGCGGCGCCCTGGCTTTCAAACAGCCGGCACACCGCGTCGCCGAGCGCGGCCTGGCGGCCGTGGCCGACGTGCAGCGGCCCGGTCGGGTTGGCCGACACAAACTCCACCAGCACGCGCTGGTCGTTCGCGGGCTGGTGCCCGAACGCCTCACCGGCTTCGAGCACTTCGGCGATGACTTGCTGGCGGGTCGCGGCCTTCAGGCGCAGGTTGATGAAGCCCGGGCCGGCGATCTCCAGCGACTCGACCCAGCGCTGCACGGCCCCCTGACGCTGCAAGGCCGCGATCAACTCGCCCGCCAGCTCGCGCGGATTGCGCTTGAGCGGCTTGGCGAGCTGCATGGCGGCGGTGCAGGCGAGGTCGCCATGCAAAGCCTGCTTGGGGCTTTCGAAGGTAGCGAGCGCAGCGTGGGTCTGCTCGGGCGCGATGTCGGCGAGCGCATCGCCGAGTGCAGCCCGCAGCTCTTGTTGGGCACGGATCATCGAAAGATTTTACCGAGCGGTTCGCAGCGCCCGCATGAGCACGCACGGCCGCCCGAAGGCGAACATCGGAGTACGCAGTACGAAGCTTGCCCGATGAGCACTGCGTCACGACACGTGCGGCGGCACTGCAGCGCGACTTGCCGCCCGGCGCGCGCGATGGAAAGATGCGCCATTGCACGATGATCGCCTCGATGCTGCCTGCCCTCTCGACAACCACGACGACCCTCGCGCCGCTGCCCGAATTCATCGGCAAGTACCGCGTGCTGCGCAAGCTCGGCGAAGGCGCGACCAGCGAGGTATTTCTCTGCCGCGACGACTTCAAGGACCGCGAGGTCGCGGTCAAGCGCGTGCGCGCCATCGCCCTGGCTGACGTGAGCGGCGGCGCCTTGCAGGCGCGCTTCTTTGCCGCCGAAGCCGCGCTGGTGGGCCGCTTGCAGCACCCGAACGTGGTGCAGATCTTCGACGCCGTGCCCGACCGCCACGAGCCCTATGTAGTGATGGAGTACGTGCCGGGCACCACCTTGCGGCCGTTTTGCCGCACCGACCAGCTGCTGCCGCTCGACCAGGTGGTGGAAATCGGCTTCAAGTGCGCGATGGCGCTGGGGTATGTGTCGCGCCAGGGCCTGATCCATCGCGACGTGAAGCCGGCCAACCTGCTGGCCGTGATGGCAGGCGAGGACATCGTCGACGTGAAGGTGAGCGACTTTGGCAGCGTGCTCAACCTGCAGGCCGACACCACGCAGGTGTTTCGCGTCGGCTCGCTGGCCTACATGTCGCCCGAGCAACTCGACGGCGGAGCGCTCGACGCGCGTGCCGACATCTACTCGCTTGGCGCCGTGCTCTACCACCTCATCGCCGGGCGTCCACCGTTCGAGGCGCAGGCGCAATCGGCACTGATGGCGCAGATCTACACGGCCGAGCCGACGCCGCTCACGGCGCTGCGCAGCGGCGTCGACCCAGCGCTCGACCGGGCCGTGCAACGCGCGCTCGAAAAATCTCCCGACGCGCGCTACGCTGGCTGGGACGCCTTTGCGCAGGCACTCTCGGCGCTGGTTGCCAACCACCAAGTGCCGCGCGGCCAGGCCCAGGGCGTGCTCGACTCCGAGCGCTTCACGCTGTTGCGCGCGCTGGAGTTTTTCAGTCAGTTCGGTGACGTGGAGTTGTGGGAAGTGGTACACCGCGCCGCCTGGCAACGCCATCCGGTGGGCCACCCGATCTACCGCCGCGGCGAGGACGGCAACACTTTTCACATCATCGCGGCCGGTGCGGTCGACGTACACCGCGACGGGCAGCGCGTGGCACACCTGGGCGCCGGCACGTCCGTGGGCGAAATGGCCTACCTCGCGCCCAACCTGGAGCTGCGCCGCCACAGCGCCGACGTGGTGGTAGTCGAGCCGGCCACCACCGTCTCGTTCACACCCGAGTCGATGGCGCGGCTGAGCCCGGGCTGCCGGCATCTGTTCGACGAGGCCTTCATCCGCGTGCTGGTGCGCCGGCTTCACGTCGCGCACGAAGCGCTTGCGCATCCGCGGCGCATCCTCTGAGGTGACGACCCCCACGCACCTGCGGTGCTGCCCCCCGAGGGGGCGCTCAGCCCCCTTGGGGCGGCCCGGCGCGGGCTGAGCACGGCCAACGCCGTTGGCTGACAACCACCCTTCAGGCGGTCAACGCCTGCGGCCGCCTCACGTTCATCAGCTTGTGGCGCGGCGGGGGCCCGTGCTTCAATAAAAGCGGCAATTTCGCCGAAAGCCCCCGAGAGGCAAGGAGACTTCATGAAGAATTTGTTGACCGCCGTGGCCCTGTGCGCCGCCGTTCTGAGCGCGCAGGCTGCAGACAAGATGGCGCCAGCCGCCGACAAGGCACCCACCGCACAGCAGGGCAAGATGGCCACCTGCAACAAGGACGCCACCGGAAAGAAGGGCGACGAGCGCAAGGCCTTCATGAAGGAGTGCCTGTCTTCCAAGCAAGCCACGCAGCAGAACAAGATGAAGACCTGCAACGCCGACGCCACCGGCAAGAAGGGCGAAGAGCGCAAGGCCTTCATGAAGACCTGCCTGAGCGGCGGCAAGCCGGCGTGATCTAGCGCTTCACGTCACTGCAATTTGGCGCGCTGCGAGCGCGCCGGGCAATCAGTGCGCAGGCACTGATTGCTGATCCGATGCCGACCAATACGCGGTGTCGCCGTAGGTGTGCTTGAGGAAGTCGATCCACAGCCGCACGCGCAGCGGCAAATGCTTGCGCTGCGGGAACACGGCGTAGATACCGTTGGCCGGCGCCGCAAAATCGTCGAGCAGCGTGACCAGCGTGCCTGCCGCCACTTCCTGCTCCACCTCCCAGGTACTGCGCCAGGCGATGCCGTGGCCCGCCATGCACCAGTCGTGCAGGACCTGTCCGTCCGAGCAGTCATAGCGTCCGCTCGGTCGCAGGTGCGCCATCTCGCCGTCGATCGTGAACGCCCAGCCGTGCGCCTGGCTGGCGTTGGAGCTGAGCGTGAGGCACTGGTGGCGCGCCAGTTCGCTCGGGTGCCGCGGCGTGCCGGCGTGCTGCAGGTAGCCGGGCGCGGCCACGCACAGGCGTCGGTTGTCGGCCAGGCGCAGGCTCACCAGACTGGAATCGGGCAGGTCGCCCACGCGCACCGCGCAGTCGAAGCCCTCGTTGACGATGTCGACCACGCGGTCGCTGAGATTGAGCGAGACCGACACCTCGCCGTGCTGGAGCGCGAACCGGGGCACGAGCGGTGCGACATGGCGGCGCCCAAAGCCGGCCGGCGCGGCAATGCGCAGGTGCCCGCTGGCCTTCACCCCGCCGGCGCTGACGCTGGCCTCGGCGTTGGCCAGGTCGGCCAGCACGCGCTGCGCATCTTCCAGAAAGGCGCTGCCTTCGTGTGTCAGGCTGATGCGCCGCGTGGTGCGCACCAGCAGCTTCACGCCCAACCGCTCCTCGAGCGCGTCGATGCGCCGGCCGATCACCGCGGGCGCCACGCCCTCGGCGTGGGCAGCGGCGGTGAGGCTGCCCTTGGTGGCGGTCGAGGCAAAGGACTCGATCTGTTTGAGGCGATCCATGCCCGCCATTAAATCCCGAAAAGTAAAAGATAAAGCGCCGATTGGTCTGGGAATCATCGCTCCGGTTCGCAATACAGTGCTGCCATCATGAAGCCGAGCATCTCCTTGCCGCCCGTCCAGGCCGTCCTGTTCGACGCCTACGGAACGCTGTTCGACGTCTACAGCGTCGGCGCGCTTGCCGAGCAACTGTTCCCCGGCAAGGGCGAGGCGCTGGCCCTGCTGTGGCGCGACAAGCAGATCGACTACACGCGGCTCACCTCGATGAGCCAGCGCTATCGCCCGTTCTGGGAACTGACGCGCGCCGGCCTGCGCTTCGCCGCGGCACGCCTGGGCCTGGCGCTGAGTGCCGAGCACGAGACGCAGCTGCTCAACCAATACCGCCATCTCAGCGCCTTTCCCGAGAACAAGCCGGTGCTGCAGGCCTTGAAGGCGCGCGGCATCGAAACCGGCATCCTCAGCAACGGCGACCCCGAGATGCTGGGCATCGCGGTGCGAAGCGCCGGCTTCGAGGGCCTCTTCGACCACGTGATCAGCGCCGACGCGGTGCAGCGCTACAAGACCGACCCGGCCACCTACGCGCTGGGCACCCAGGCGCTCGGCAAGCCGGCCAGGCAAATCCTGTTCGTGTCGAGCAACGGCTGGGACGCGATCGGCGCCACTTGGTTCGGCTACACCACGCTGTGGGTCAACCGCGCGAAGCTGCCGCTCGAAGCGCTCGACACCGAGCCCACGCAAACCGGCAGCAGCCTGCGTGACGTGCTGCGTTTTTTTCCTGAACACCTGACCTGTTGATGAGCGAGGAGATTGCCATGACGACCCTGAACCTGCCCGCTGGCGTGCAGATCAACGCGCCGCTGCTGCCCGGCTTCGAGACCATCCTCACGCCCGGCGCGCTCGAACTCGTGGCCAAGCTGCACCGCGCCTTCGAGCCGCGGCGCCAGGCGCTGCTGGCCGCACGTGCGGCGCGCGCGAAGCGGCTCGACGCCGGTGAGCGCCCGGACTTCCTGCCCGAGACGAAAGCCATCCGCGAGGGCGACTGGACCATCGCAAAGCTGCCCAAGGCGCTGGAATGCCGCCGCGTGGAGATCACCGGGCCGGTGGAAGCCAAGATGATCATCAACGCCTACAACTCGGGGGCGGACAGCTACATGACCGACTTCGAGGACAGCAACTCGCCGGTGTGGTCCAACCTGATCCAGGGCCAGATCAACCTCTACAAGGCGATTCGGCGCACGCTCACCGTGGGCCAGGCGGGCAAGACCTACAAGCTCAACGACAAGATCGCCACCTTGCAGGTGCGCCCACGCGGCTGGCACCTCGACGAGAAGCACGTGCTGGTCGACGGCACGCGGGTCCACGGCGGCATCTTCGACTTTGCGCTGTTCATGTTTCACAACGCCAAGGAACAACTTTCGCGCGGCGCCGGCCCCTACTTCTATTTGCCCAAGCTCGAAAGCCATCTCGAGGCGCGCCTGTGGAACGACGTCTTCGTGATGACGCAAACCGAACTCGGCCTGCCGCAAGGCACGATCAAGGCGACGGTGCTGATCGAGACCATCCTCGCGGCCTTCGAGATGGACGAAATCCTCTTTGAGCTGCGCGAGCACTCGGCCGGCCTCAATGCCGGGCGCTGGGACTACATCTTCTCGTGCATCAAGAAGTTCAAGATGGACCGCGACTTCTGCCTGGCTGACCGCGCCAAGGTCACGATGAAAGCGCCGTTCATGCGCGCTTACGCGCTCTTGCTGCTCAAGACCTGTCACCACCGCAACGCGCCGGCCATCGGCGGCATGAGCGCGCTGATCCCGATCAAGAACGACCCCGAGAAAAACGCCGTGGCGATGGAAGGGATCATCAAGGACAAGCGCCGCGACGCGATGGACGGCTATGACGGCGGCTGGGTCGCGCACCCCGGCCTGGTGGAGTCGGCGATGAAGGAATTCGTCGACGTGCTGGGCGAGCGGCCCAACCAGATCGAGCGCAAGAAGCCCTACGTGTACATCACCGCCGCGCACCTTATTGACTTCAAGCCCGAGACGCCGATCACCGAGGCCGGCTTGCGCATGAACATCAACGTGGGCATCTACTACCTCGGCTCCTGGCTGGCCGGCAACGGCTGCGTGCCGATCTACAACTTGATGGAAGACGCCGCCACCGCCGAGATCTCGCGCTCGCAGGTGTGGCAGTGGATCCGCTCGCACAAGGGCGTGCTCGAGGACGGCCGCAAGATCACCGCCGAGATGGTGCGCAAGATGGTGGCCGAGGAGCTGGCCGGCATCAAGGAGGCCGGCTATCAGGGCACCACGATCGACCGCGCGGCGCGGATCTTCGAGCAGATGAGCACGCAGGACGAGTTTGCGGAGTTTCTGACCTTGCCGCTGTACGAAGAAATCTGAGCCCCAATGGAAATCCAGCGGGGAGTGAAAACTCGAGAGCACGCGCGCGAAGACAGCGATGCCGACTTCTTGGTCGCCTTCGATGGCCCGGCCAACTCGACGCGCTATTTCGGCCTCCAGTTCTATCTTGAAGACCTGCTGGGTTGCCCGGTCGATCTGGTGGCCGAGAAGGCGCTGCGACCCCAGCTGCGTCCCTCCGTCGAGCGCGACGCGATCCATGTCTGAAGCTTCGCTGCCGCGCGAATGGCGGTTCTACGTCGAAGACATGGGGGTCTTCTGCGACAAGGTTCTCACGTACACGCGGGGCTTCGAGCGCGCTCTTTCGCGGCCGACGCAATGCGCTACGACGCAACGCTCGGCGATCTCGAGCTGATCGGCGAGGCGGCCACTCATGTACCTGCCGACGTGCGGGCGACGGCACCCGACGTGCCGTGGCGCATGGTCATCGCCGTGCGCAATAGGCTGATTCATGGTTACCTCGGCATTGACGACGACACGCTCTGGGGCATCGTCCGCGACGACTTGGTGCCGCTGCGTGAGTGCTTGACGAAGCTGCTCGCCACAAGGCCGTAGGAAGTCAATGCCTGAACGCGCAGGCGGCGCAGATCGGTGGCGCCGCCGGGCCGGCGCTGATCGACTTGGCGATCACGTTCTGAGTTAACGCTGTCAAACGCGGGCGGCGTGATCGCCGGCCCGCATTGCATTGCAGCACCGCGGCGCCAGCCGGGCTGTCCGCGACCGGCCGGCGCCGCGTCCGCACCCCCACGAACCAAATACCCGGCGGCAACGCCGGCCTGCCTAGAATGCGCGCCATTGCCTGCCCACCCATGACGATGTTCGCCAACGCCGCCGACGCCTTCGACTACGAGTCGGCGCTCGAGGCGTGCGCGCGCGGCGAGCGCTTCGCCCTGCGAGCGCTCTACGACCGCGAAGCGCGCTGGCTGCTCGGCGTGGCGCAGCGCATCGTGCGCGACCAGGACATGGCGCATGACGTGCTCCAGGACGCTTTCATCCAGATCTGGCAACGCGCCGCGAGCTACCAGCGCGCGCTGGGCTCGGCACGCGGCTGGATCTACACCGTCGTGCGGCATCGCGCGCTCGACGAAGTGCGCAAGGTGCGGCGCGAGCTGCCGGTCGGTGACGATCTCGAGGCCATCGCCGACCACCACGCCCTGCGCGAAGCAAGCCATTCCCTCGCGCCCGACACCGCCTCGCTCGACCGCTGCTTGCAGACGCTCGAGGAGCGCAAGCGCGAATGCATCGTCTACGCCTTCGTCGAGGGCTACACGCACGAGCAGATCGCCGAGCGGCTCGCCACGCCGGTGGGCACCGTCAAATCCTGGATCCGCCGCGGCCTGATCGCGCTCAAGGAGTGCCTGTCGTGAACCTCGGCGAGCCAGAAGACCGCAGCGTCGCCGCCGGCGAATACGTGCTCGGCACGCAAGACGCCGAGGCGCGCGCCGCCTTCGAGCAGGCGCTGGCCGCCGACGCCGCCTTGCAGGCCGAGATCTACGTCTGGCAGGACCGCTTGCTCGGGCTGGTCGGGCGCGTCGCGCCGGCCGAGCCGCCATTGCAGATGTGGCCGCAGATCGAAGCAAAGATCGCCGCACCGGTCATCGCACCGCGCGCGACCGGCGTGCCCATGCCCGGTACCGACACCGCCCGACCCTCCGCGAACGACCCGCTGTGGCGCCGGCTGCGCCGTTGGCAGATGACCGGCGGCTTGGCCATCGCCGCTTCGCTGGTGCTGGCCAGCCTGCTGGTGCTGCGCGCGCCCGCGCCGGCCGAGTCGCAGCGCTACCTCGCCGTGCTGCAGAGTCCCGACCTCACCGCCGGCTGGGTGGTCGAGGCCAGTGCGCGCGGCGGTGTTCGCCTGGTGCCGGTGGGTACCACCGCGCCGGTGCCGCCCGGCAAGGCACTGCAGTTCTGGACCAAGCCGCTGGGTGCGGCCGGGCCCACGTCGCTCGGCCTGGTGCGCCCGGGGCAGGTGACCGAGCTGCCGGCAGCACGCCTGCCCGCACTGGGCGAGCAGCAACTGTTCGAGCTCACGCTGGAGCCGGAAACCGGCTCGCCGATCGGCCGGCCGACCGGGCCGATCCTGTTTGTCGGCAAGACGGTGCGGCTCTAGGGCACGCCCGGCGCGCCAGCACAGCGGGCCGCATTAAAGTGCGGCCTGCGCCGACCAGCGCGGCCGATCCAACCCGGCCATGAGCCGGGAGAAAGCTTGCGTGAGTTTCATCCGACCTTTCCAGGCACTCGCCTTGGGCGTTTGCGTGTTAGCCGCTGCCTTCACCGCCGCCGCGCAGCCGACCGCCGCAGCCCCTGCCTCGGGCATCGATTCGTCCTTCATCGACCCAGCGGTGCGCGTGCAGGATGACCTGTTTCGGCACGTCAACGGCGGCTGGCTCGAACGCACGCCGATCCCGCCGGATCGCGCGTCCACCGGCGCCTTCGAGCAACTCCACGAGGCGATCCAGCCGCAGTTGCGCACGCTGATCGAAGAGGCCGCCGCCGCGCGCCACGACGCCGAAGCCAGCCAGATCGGCGACCTCTACGCCAGCTTCATGGGCGAGGCCGCGCTTGAAAAATTGGGCGTCAAACCCATCGCCGCCGAGCTGGCCGCGATCGACGCGGTGGCCGACCGCTCGCAGTTGGCGCGGCTGATGGCGCGCGCCATCCGTGCCGGCATCAGCATGCCGATCGCCCTGGACATCCACCAGGACGGGCGCGACCCGACGCGCTACATCGCCGATCTGTCGCAAGGCGGCCTCGGCCTGCCCGCCCGCGACTATTACCTGCTGGACGACCCGCGCTTCAAGCAAGTGCGCGGCAGCTACCTCGTGTACATGGCCAGGATGCTCGCGCTCGCGGGCGAACGCAAAACCGCCCACATCGCGCGCGCGGTGCTGGCTCTGGAAACCGCGCTGGCAAGGGCGCAGTGGACCCAGCTTGAAAACCGGGACCCGGTCAGGATCTATAACAAGGTGGAGCTGACGGCGCTGTGCGAGCTGGCGCCGGGTTTCAACTGGGCCAGCTTCCTCGCCGGCACGGGCCTGGCGGGCACGGTGGGCGATGTCATCGTCAGCCAGCCGAGTTACGTCACCGCCCTGGGCCGGCAGATAGAACACGCCCCGCTCGACGTGTGGAAGGCCTACGCCAAGCTGCGCATGCTCGACGCCTACGCGCCCTACCTCGACAAGGCCTTCGTCGACCTGCGTTTCGCCTTCGCCGGCACCGCGCTGCGCGGCACGCCCGAGAACGCACCGCGCTGGGAGCGCGGCGTGGCACTCGTCGAAGCCTCGCTCGGCGACGGCCTGGGCAAGCGCTACGTGCAGCGGCACTTTCCGCCCGCGCACAAGGCGCGCATGGAAAAGCTCGTCGCCCATTTGCTGGCCGCCTACCGCGAGAGCATTGCCGCGCTCGACTGGATGAGTGCCCAGACCCGGCGCGAGGCGCAGGCCAAGCTCGCCCGCTTCACGCCCAAGATCGGTTATCCCGCGCGCTGGGTCGATTACGGCGCACTCGAGATCCGCGCGGGCGACCTGGTCGGCAACGTGCGGCGTGCGCGTGAGTTCGAAAGCGCGCGCCAGATCGCCAAGCTGGGCCGCCCGATCGACCGCGACGAATGGCTGATGACCCCGCAGACCGTCAACGCTTACTACAACCCCGAGCAGAACGAGATCGTGTTCCCGGCGTCCATCCTGCAGCCGCCGTTCTTCGACCCCAACGCCGACGACGCGGTCAACTACGGCGGCATCGGCGCGGTGATCGGCCACGAGATCAGCCACGGCTTCGACGACCAAGGCAGCCAGTACGACGGCGAGGGCCGGCTGCGCGACTGGTGGACACCGGGCGACCGCGAGCGCTTCAACGCCAAGACCCAGGCGCTCGTCGTGCAATACGGCGCCTACACGCCGGTGGCGGGCTACCCGATCGACGGCGCGCTCACCTTGGGCGAGAACATCGCCGACAACTCCGGCCTCGAGATCGCCTACAAGGCCTATCAGCTCTCACTCGGCGGCCAGCCCGCGCCCACCCTCGACGGCCTGTCGGGCCAAGCGCGTTTTTTCTACGGCTTCGCGCAGGTGTGGCGCGGCAAGGCGCGCGAGGCGGCGCTGATCGAGCAGCTGAAGTCCGATCCACATGCGCCGGACGAATTTCGCGCCAACGGCGCCGTGCGCAACCACCCGGGCTTCTATTCGACCTTCGGCGTGAAGCCTGGCGACGGCATGTACCTGGCGCCCGAGGAGCGTGTGTCGATCTGGTGAGCCGGCGCCGTGGCCGGGCCAGCGCCTGCCTAGAATTCGCCATCGCCGCGCCGCTTTGTCGCCCTGCCTGCACCGATGTCCGCTGACCTGCTCAACCGCCCGCTCCACGAGTTGCCCGCCACCTGCGACGTCCTGGTGGTCGGCGCCGGCCCGGCCGGCAGCGCGGCGGCGCAGACCCTGGCGCGCGCCGGGCTCGACGTGGTGCTGGTCGACCAGCACGCGTTTCCGCGCGACAAGGTCTGCGGCGACGGCCTCATCCCCGACGCCCACCGCGCGCTGCGCCGCCTGGGGGTACACGACGAGGTGATGGCGCTAGCACAACCCGCCGCCCACCTGCGCTGCGTGGCGCCACGCGGCAGCCACATCGACGTGCCCGGCACCTTGGCGGTGCTGCCGCGCAAACAGCTCGACCTGGTGCTTTGTCGCGCCGCCGCCGCGGCCGGCGCGCGCATGTTCGCGCCGCTGCGCTTCATGGAGCCGCTGCAGGACGCGGCCGGCACCGTGGTCGGTGCGCGGCTGCGCGCGGGGACACACGAAACGCGCGAGCTGCGCGCGCGATGGGTGCTGCTCGCCACCGGCGCCGTGCCACAGGCGCTCATCGCGGCGGGCGCCTGCGAGCGGCGCACGCCCAGCGCCGTGGCGCTGCGCGGCTACGTGAAGAACGACGCCATGGTCGGGCACATCACCGAGCTGGAAGTGCTGTGGCATCGCAGGCTCAAGCCCGGCTACGCCTGGATCTTCCCGTGCCCGGACGGCGTCTTCAACATCGGCGTGGGTGTGGGCCAGAGCCACGCCACCGGCCGCGACGGCCACAACGTCATGCAGAACGTGAACCTGCGCGATGTGTTCGCCGCCTTCACCGATCTCTACCGCCCGGCGCGCGAGCTGATGGCCGGCGGCACCCTGCTCGGCGACCTGAAGGGCGCGCCGCTGCGCTGCTCGCTGCAGGGCGCGACCTACGCCAAGCCGGGTCTGCTCGTCACCGGCGAGGCCGCCGGCACCACCTACGCGCTCACCGGCGAAGGCATCGGCAAGGCGCTCGAAACCGGCATCCTCGCCGCCGAAGCGGTGCAGGCGGGCCTGCAGCAAGGCGTGGGCGACGCCGCCGTGCGCGAGCGCTACGAAGCCGCCCTCCTCGCCCTGCGCCCGCGCTTCGCGGTCTACGACCGCGCCAACTCCGTCAACGAACACCCATGGCTGGTCGACCTGCTGGTGTGGAGCGCCCGGCGCAACCCGCAGCGCCTGGCGCGCATGAGCGGCGTGCTGGAAGAAACGCACCTGCCGGGCAACCTGATCACGGCGCGCGCGCTGGCACGGCTGGTGTTTGCGCGGTGAGCGGCGATTTGGCACCGGCGACTGATCAAATGACTTACCCACCGGCCCCGTCAGTCTGAACGCGACCATGTGCCAACTCCTCGGCATGAACGGCAACACGCCGACCGACATCGTGTTCAGCTTCACGGGCTTCGCGACGCGCGCGGTCGAACACAAGGACGGCTTCGGCATCGCGTTCTTTGAAGGGCCCGGCGTGCGCTGCTTCGTCGACCACCACAGCGCCAGCGAATCGCCGGTGGCGGCGATGGTGAGGCACTACCCGATCAGGAGCAAACATGTCATCGCGCACATCCGCAAGGCCACGCAGGGTCGCGTGGCGCTCGAGAACACGCACCCCTTCGTGCGCGAGCTGTGGGGGCGCTATTGGGTGTTCGCGCACAACGGCGACTTGAAGGACTACCACCCCAAGCTGCACGCCGCGTTCCACCCGGTGGGCGACACCGACAGCGAGCGTGCGTTCTGCTGGATCCTGCAGGAGCTGGCCAAGAACCACGCCTCGCTGCCGAGCGTGCGCGACCTGACCGAGACGCTGCGCGAGCTGGCCGCGCCGATCGCGCGCCACGGCACCTTCAACTTCCTGC
Source organism: Methylibium sp. (assembly GCF_031393925.1). Taxonomy (GTDB): domain Bacteria; phylum Pseudomonadota; class Gammaproteobacteria; order Burkholderiales; family Burkholderiaceae_C; genus Methylibium. Next base: position 47,657 of record NZ_JANMWL010000073.1, read on the forward strand.
TCAGCCACGGCGACGCGCTGTGGGCGCATGCGTCCACGCGGCTGCACTGGCTGGTACGCCAACACCCGTTCGCGCGCGCGCGACTGCAGGACGACGACCTGACCGTCAACTTTGCCGAGCACACCACGCCGAGCGACCGCGTCGCCGTGGTCGTGACCGAGCCGCTCACGGCCGACGAGCCCTGGCAGGCGTTCGCGCCCGGCGAGCTGAAGGTATTCGAGGCGGGCAAGCCACTGCTCGTGTGAGCAAGGTCGCGTGATGTAACCGCCACCGGCTGCGCGTCGCGCTTTGCTTGCAACTCGATACGCCAACGGGTGGGCGCGCTGTCACGCCGTGGGATGCTGCGCTCCACCCAAGACCCAAAAGGAACTTCATGAAATTGCTTTCGATGACCAGCCTGGCGGCAGCCTTGTCCCTGACAGCCTGTGGCGGTGGCGGCGGCACTGCCCCGGCAACGGTCAGCGGCATGGGCAGCGCGCGCATATCGATCACCGATGCGCCGGCCTGCGGCTACGAGCAAGTCAACGTCACGGTCGAGAAGGTCCGCGTCCACCAGAGCGACACGGCCGCCGACACGGATGGGGGCTGGTCGGAACTGGCGCTTTCGCCGCCGCGCCGCATCGACCTGCTGGCGCTGCAAAACGGCGTGCTGGCCGAGCTCGGCACGCTGCCCCTGCCGACGGGCACCTACACGCAGGTGCGTCTGGTGCTGGCGGCCAACAGCGGCGCGCCCCTGGCCAACTCGGCGTTGCTCACGGGGGGCGGCGAGGTCGAACTCAAGACGCCGAGCGCGCAGCAAAGCGGCAGCAAGATCAAGGCGAACTTCACCGTCGGCACCACGCAGGTGGCCGACCTGGTGCTTGACTTCGACGCCTGCAAGTCGATCGTCAAGGCCGGCAACTCCGGCCAGTATTTGCTCAAGCCGGTGATCGCGGCGATCCCGGTGTTCGCGGCGGCGGGCAATGCGATCCAGGGCTTTGTCGACCCGGCTTTGCTCGTGGGCGGCGTCACCGTGTCCGCGCAATCGGCCGGCTTCGCGGTCAAGAGCACGGCGCCCGACGCGAGCGGCAAGTTCGTGCTCTCGCCGGTCGCGGTGGGCAGCTACGACGTGGTGCTCACCGCGCCGGGCCGCGCCAGCGCCGTGATCACGGCGGTGCCGGTGATCGACACGGCGCGCACCACGCTCGCCAGCACCGCTACGCCGCTGGCGCTGGTGGCCAGCAGCACTCGCGTGGCCAGCGGCGCCGCCACGACCAGCGGCAGCACGGTCATTCCCGAGGCCACGCTGCGCGTGATCCACAAGCTCGGCGGTGGGCCGAACGTGGAAATCGCCTCGCTCCAGGTCGACCCGAGCAACGGCAACTACAGCTTCACGCTGCCGACCGGCGCACCCGGCAAGGCGGCCTATGCGGCCAGCGCGACGTCCTACACCTTCACGCCCGACGCGCCCGCCGCCGCCAAGTACACGCTCGAAGCGGTGGTGCCGGGCAAGCCGACGCAGCCGGCCGACATCGACCTGACCAGCGCCGACGCGGTGAAAAACTTCAGCTTTGCAATCTGAGCGGTTGACGCTTTGCCGTTGTGATGCGCAACGGCGGCACGCCGTCAGCGCGCCCGGTTGAGCGCCAGGCGCGTTGCAAGCGCCGCCTGGCGTGCGGCGCTGGCAAAGTCTTTGCCGCCGCTCGCGTAGAGCACCGCGCGCGATGAGCTGACGATGATCGGCGCGTCGGGCCGCCACGCCGCGCGCACCGTGGCGGCCGCGTCACCGCCCTGCGCACCGATGCCGGGAATGAGCAGCGGCAGGGTCGGCGCAATCGCGCGCACCCGCGCCAGCTCCTCGGGGAAGGTCGCGCCCACCACCAGGGCGAGCTGGCCGCTGCGGTTCCACGGCCCCTGCGCCAGCGCGGCGATGTGCTCGTAGAGCCGCGGCGTGCCCTCGACATCGGCCAGGCGCTGCGCCTGCAAGTCACTGCCGCCCGCGTTGGAGGTGCGGCACAGCAGGATCGCGCCCTTGCCGGGCCAGCGCAAATAGGGCTCGATCGAATCGAAGCCCATGAACGGCGACAAGGTCACCGCGTCGGCCTGGTAGCGCTCGAAGGCTTCGCGTGCGTACTGCTCGGCGGTCAAGCCGATGTCGCCGCGCTTGGCGTCCAGGATCACCGGCACCTCGGGCGCGACCTTGCGGATGTGCGCCATCAGCCGCTCCAGCTGGTCTTCGGCGCGGTGCGCCGCGAAGTAGGCGATCTGCGGCTTGTAGGCCAGTACCAGGTCGCGGGTGGCGTCGACGATGGCGCTGCAGAAATCAAAGATGCGCGAAGCATCGCCGGTCCACGGCGCGGGGAACTTCGACGGTTCGGGGTCGAGGCCGACGCACAGCAGCGTGTCGTTGCGGCGCTCGGCGGCGGCGAGGCGGATGAGGAAGCTCATGGGCTGGGTCCGTTAGTTTTCGTCCGACCGCGCAGCACCGATCACGACCGGTGGCGCGCGCCGGTAGTGGAATTCCCATGCTGGCTCGCCATCAGGCTTGAAACCGCGACGCCGGTAGAAGCGGTTGGCAGCGCCAGCAGCACCTCGGAATCTTCATCGCGGACCAGCTCGAAGCGGAACGCCGGAGTCATCGCGTCGCCCGGCTGGTCAGCGCGGCCGGCGCGCCAGCGCGGCGGCCATGCCCGTGTAGCTGCCCGGGGTCATCGCCCGCAGCCGGTCCTTCTCGGCCTGCGGCAACTCGAGCGTGTCGATGAACGCCGCCACCGCCTCGCGCGTGATTGCCTTGCCGCGCGTGAGCTCCTTCAGGCGCTCGTAGGGCTTGGGCAAGCCATACCTTCGCATCACCGTCTGGATCGGCTCGGCGAGCACTTCCCAGGCGGCGTCGAGGTCGGCCGCGAGTGCGGCCTCGTTGACCTCGAGCTTGGCCAGGCCGCGCGCGAGCGAGTCCCAGGCGAGCACGGCGTAGCCGAGTGCCACGCCCATGTTGCGCAACACGGTGGAGTCGGTGAGGTCGCGCTGCCAGCGGCTGATCGGTAGCTTCTGGCTCAGGTGAGTGAGCAGCGCATTGGCCAGACCCAGGTTGCCTTCGGCGTTCTCGAAGTCGATCGGGTTGACCTTGTGCGGCATCGTGGAGGAGCCGATCTCGCCGGCCTTCAGGCGCTGCTTGAAGTAACCCAGGCTCACGTAGCCCCATAGGTCGCGCGACCAGTCGATCAGGATGGTGTTGGTGCGTGTCAGCGCGTCGAACAGCTCGGCCATCCAGTCGTGCGGCTCGATCTGGATGGTGTGGCTGTTGAACGCGAGCCCCAGCTGCTGCTCGACGACCTTGCGGCTGAAGGCCTCCCAGTCGATGTCGGGATAGGCAGCGAGGTGCGCGTTGTAGTTGCCGACCGCACCGTTCATCTTGGCCAGCGGCTTGACGGCGGCGATGCGCTCGCGCGCGCTCGCCAGCCGCGCGCTGACGTTGGCGATCTCCTTGCCCACCGTGGTGGGGCTGGCGGTCTGGCCGTGCGTGCGGCTGAGCATCGGCAGGCCCGCGAAAGTGTGCGCCATGGTGTCGAGCGTGGCGATGAGGCCGTCGAGCGCGGGCAGCAGCACGGTCTCGCGCGCACTCGCGAGCATGAGCGCGTGGCTGGTGTTGTTGATGTCCTCGCTGGTGCAGGCGAAGTGGACGAACTCGCCGGCACGCGCGAGTTCAGGCACATCGGCGAACTTCGACTTGAGCCAGTACTCGACCGCCTTGACGTCGTGGTTGGTGGTGCGCTCGATGTCCTTGATGGCCTGCGCGTCGACTTCGGCAAACGCTTCGACCAGGCGGCGCAACCACGCGCGCGCCGCGGCCGCGAGCGGCGCTAGTTCCGGCAGGCCGGCGTCGGACAGGGCGATGAACCACTCGACCTCGACCTGCACGCGCCGGTGCATCAGGCCGAACTCGCTGAGCAGCGGGCGCAGCGCGGCCAGCTTGGGGGCGTAGCGGCCGTCGAGCGGCGACAGGGCGGTGAGCACGGAAGGATTCATCGAAGACCTGGACGGTGGGCGTCGTTGCCTGGGTCAATTGTAGAAAGCGATCGGGCCGCCCGGCCGGCGTGAGCCCGACACAGCGCCGCGCGCTCGGCGTCCGGCTTGCAAACGCAAGGTCGATGTCCATCGTCTTCTTCCCGTCCTCGTTGTTTGTTCGCCGCGGTCGGGGCACGCAAACAGCCGCGCGTCCCCTGGAACGAGGGAGGCAAAGCGCCTGCAGGCACGCCGCGTGACGCTTTCACCACGGCCAGCCGTCCGGCTTCCATAGAATCGCGCAAATCTTTCAGCCGCCCACCCCATGAAACTCATTGGTTCGCTCGCCAGTCCCTATGTGCGCAAGGTGCGCATCGTGATGGCCGAGAAGAAGCTCGACTACCAGTTCGTGCTTGACGACGTGTGGGGACCGTCCAGCGCCATCGGGGAATCCAATCCGCTGGGCAAAGTGCCGTGCCTGGTGATGGAGGGCGGCGAAGCGGTGTTCGACTCGCGCGTCATCGTCGAATACGTCGACATGCTCTCGCCCGTCGGCAAGCTCATCCCGGCTGGCGGCCGCGAGCGCATCGAAGTGCGCACCTGGGAGGCGCTGGCCGACGGGCTGCTCGACGCAGCCATCATGGCGCGCCTGGAGCGCACTTGGGCGGGCCGCAGCGAGGCCGAGCGCAGCAGCGCCTGGATCGAGCGCCAGATGGTCAAGGTGCGCGCCTGCCTGGTTGCCATGAGCCAAGGTCTCGGCGATCGCGCTTGGTGTGCGGGCAATCACTTCACGCTGGCCGACATCTCGCTCGGCTGCGCACTCGCCTGGCTGGAATTCCGCTTCCCCGAGGTCGAGTGGCGCACCAGCCAGCCCAATCTGGCGCGGCTGGCCGACAAGCTGGCGCTGCGCACGACCTTCATCGACACGGCGCCCGTGGCGTGAAATTGGTGACCCCCAGGCACCTGCGGTGCCGCCCCCCGCGGGGGTGTTCAGCCCTCTTGGGGCGGCCCGGCGAGGACTGAAGCCGCCGCGCTTGATCGCCGCGCGCCTTCGCCGGTTCAGGCGCGCGGTGGCAACAACAGCGTGATGCCCCAGCCCTCGTCCTGCGGGCCGCTGGTCAGTTCGGCCGACAGGGCCTGGGCGCGGCGCTGCATGTTGGCCAGACCCCGGCCGCCGCGCAACATGGACTGCGGCACGAACAGCGGCAACGTGGCGGGGCTCTCCAGGTCGGGCTGTTGCACGCCGTTGTCGACCACCGCGAGCGACAAGGCGCCATTCGCGCGCGACTCGAGGCGCAGCCATACGACGCTGGCATGGGCGTGCTTGAGTACGTTGGTGAGCGCCTCGCGCACGATGCGCAGCACATGCAGCGTGTCGGCGGCGGGCAGCTCGACGGTGCTGGCGGCGTCGGCCACCTGCCAGACCAGTCGCACGCCCGAAGCACGCAGCGAGGGTTCGACGCGAAAGCGCAGCTCGGCCAGCGCTTCGATCAACGGGCGCCGGTCGTGCTCGAGCGAATCGAGCGCCAGGCGCAGCTCGACCAGGCAGTCTTCGAGCGTGAGTTTCAGGTCGCGCAGCGGCTCGTCGACCTGACGCGCGGCGCCGCCCTGCGGCGCCGCGGACTGACGCGACACCTGCGAGGTCAGCGCAAGCGCGGCCACCAGCCGGCCGCCCAGCCCGTCGTGCATCTCGCGCAGGATGCGGTCGCGTTCGGCCAGTACCGCCTGCTCGCGCTCGCGCTCGCGCGTGGCTTGGAAAGCGGCCTGCAACTCGCGTTCCTTTTGCGCCACGCGGTCCTGCAATTCGCGGTTGAGGCCGCGCAGCGCGGTGCCGGAACGCTCGAACTCGTCGACCAGCAGCCAGGCCAGCACCGCCAGCAGCAGCAGGATGATGTAGCGCGCCCAGGTCAGCTCGCCGTAGTCGTACAGCACGCGCAGCACCCAGAAATCGCGTGTACCGAGCACCACGCTGACCGCCGCCACCGCGCTGAGCAGCAGCGCCGACAAGGTGCGCTCGCGCCAGGCGGTGGCCAGCAGCACCGCCGTGAGCCACGCCGCCGTGGCCAGGGTGCCCCCCTGCACCAGCGTGCGCAGCAGCGGCGCATTGAGGACCCAGCCGCCGATGCTGATGAGCAGGGCGAGCAGCGCCCATGCGGCCAGCCAGCGGCGGGCGCGGTCGCTGTCGCGGCCGACGGCATCGAGCGCATACAACGCCATCAGCGCCACGAACCAGGCGTAGGAGGCGTCGAACAAGACCGTGCCATAGGGCGTCCAGGCGTCGCCCGTGGAAAGCTGCATGCCCGAGAGCCGCCACGCCCACAACAGGCTGGCCACGCCGAAGTAGGCATAGCCGGTGCGCCGCACGCGCCAGGCGAGCAGCAAGGCGAGCGAGCCCATCACCGCGGCCGCGGCGCTGAGCACCCAGGTGCCACGCACCTGCCGGTTGGTCAGCTCGGTGTGCAGGGGCTCGATCTCGTCGAGCGGGCCCACCCACACGGCGGACAGGCCGGCGTCGCGCCGCGGCTCGCCGATGACTTCGATCTCGACGCTGTTGGCGCTGCGCCCGAGCAAGGCCCGCGGCAGCGGCAACAGCACCGGCGCCTGCGAAAAATCGGGCAGCGCGCGGCCGCTGCCCGGCGGCGGTGGCGCACCGACCGACAGCAGCGCTTGGCCATTGAGCTCGATGCGAAACAGGTTGCCGACGCGCGGCACGAACAGCGCCGATTGCGGCGAACGCAGCGCGGCGTCGGGCAGCGCCAGCCGGTAGCGCACGGCGCCCGCACGGTTGGGCGCGCTGGCTTCCCAGGCGTCGGGCAAGCGAACGGGACGCGCGCTCCCGGCTTCGACGAGCTGCGCTTGCCGCAGTTCGCGGGCCTGGCGGCCCGGTCGCGCCTCGCCGGCACAGCCCTCCAGCGCCACCGCCAGCACCGCCGCGGCCAGCGCCAATGCCAGCGCGGCGCAGCGGCGCAGGGTCACGCCCAGCCGGGGCGTGTGAGCGCCTGCCCCGTGGCGCGAGCCCGCTGGCCGAGCTGCAGCTTGCGGTACACGTTGCGCACCGACGTGGCGACCGCGTTGGGCGTGGTGAGCAGGCGCTCGGCGATCTCTTCGCCGACATAGCCCTGCGCTACCAGCCGCAGCACCTCGACTTCGCGCGCGCTGATCTCGTGCTCGCGGGGCTTGGGCTCGCTGAAGTCCATGATGCCGCTCAGGGTGGCCGCGTCGCTGTCGTGGAAGCCCGAATCGCGAAAGCTCGAATCGGTATAGCCGTCGTCCTTGAAGCGCTTAAGCAGATGGCGGGCGATGGCCGGCGAGATCGGCGACTCGCCGCGTGCGGCCTGCTGCACCGCACGCACCAGTTCGTCAGCGGTGCAGCCCTTGAGGAAGTAGCCGTCGGCGCCGGCCTCGATGGCATGGATCACGCGCGCCTCGTCTCCAAACACCGAGAACACCAGGATGTGCGGATGCCACACGCCCTCGGAGGCCGGTGCGTGGCTCAACTCGCCGATGAGCTCGGTGCCATCGCCATCGGGCAGGCCCAGGTCGGACAGCAGCACGTCGGGGCGGCACTGCGGCAGCTCGATGCGCGCAATGCTCAGGCGGCTGGCATGGCCGACGCAGCGGATGCCGGGCGCCTCGTTGAGCGTGTCGCGCACATGCCGCGACACCAGCGGGTCGTCCTCGACCAGATAGACCTTCAGCACGCTGACTCCTCGGCAAGAATTCGCTTCATGGGATGAGTCGCGATTCTCGGCAGGGACGCTCGTGTTGACCAGTCCCACGACTCGGGGGCAACCCTCATGACAGCGACCGAGTGCTTAGCGGGTGCGCCGGCATGCGCCAGGCAGCAGCCGACGGCGGCCGACCTCACGGCCCCGCGCCTCCCGTACCGAAGAAGCCCGCCAGCTCGCTGGCCGTCAGCTGCGGCAGCTCTTCGGGGATGAAATGGCCCGCCGCGACGGCGCGGCCGGTGACCGCGCCGTCGCAGGCGGCGCGCCAATCGGCCAGCGGCTGGAACAGCCGCGCCACCACGCCGCGCTCGCCCCACAGCACATGCAGGTCGCAGGCCACGCGCTGCCCCGACGCACGCGAGGCACGGTCGTGTACCAGGTCGATGGAAGCCGCCGCGCGGTAGTCCTCGCAGGCGCCGTGGACGCCCTCGGGCGTGCAGAAGCCGGCTTCGTAGTCGGCCAGCGCCTCGGGCTCGACGAAATCGAGCCCGCCCTGCCCGCCCCAGCCCGACAGCGTCCAACGCAGGTACCAGCGCGCATCGGCGCCGATCTGCCGCTCGGGCAGCGGCTGCGGCTGGATGAGATAGAACCAGTGGTAGTAGGCGGTAGCGAAGGCCATGTCGGTGCGCTCGTACATGGTGAGCGTGGGCGCGATGTCGATCACGCACAGCTTGGCGACCGCGCCGGGATGGTCGAGCGCCAGCCGATGCGCGACGCGCCCGCCGCGGTCGTGGCCGGCGACGAAGAAGCGCTCGTGGCCGAGTGCGCGCATCAACCCCAGCACGTCGGCGGCCATTGCGCGCTTGCTGTAGTTGGCGTGGTCGCTCGCGCCCGCCGGCTTGGCCGAGCGGCCGTAGCCGCGCAGGTCGGGCATGACGAGGCAGTAGTGCCCGGCCAGTTGCTGCGCCACCCGGTGCCACATCACGTGCGTCTCGGGGTAGCCGTGCAGCAGCAGCAAGGGCGGGCCGTCAGGGCGCCCGCCGGTGCGCACGAACAGCGTCGTGCCGTTGACCGCCATCGCCCGCCCATCGATGCCATCGAACATGTCGCTCTCCTTGTCGAGTGCCCGGTGCGCGCGCGGCGCGCTCGCAATACCCATGGCTACACTGCCGCAACCCAAACGCCCCGACGCCATGCAAGGTCAGCTGTTCAGCCAGGATTTCTTGCACCGGGGCATTCGCGATACACCCCCGTGGCAGGAACTGGGCGACGCTGCCCTGCAGGCCTTCAGCGCCGCGCTGCGCGGCATCTTCGCACCGCTTGCCGCGCACTCCGCGCTCAACGAGGCACAGACCGAGCAACTCGTGATCGAGCGCGTGCTGGTCGAACTCGGCTGGGGCGATGACTACCTGCCGCAAGTCAACCTGTCGAAGACGCGGCGCGAAGACGTGCCCGACGTGCTGCTGTTTTCCGACGCCGCCTCCAAGGGCCAGGCACTCGCCGAAAGCAAGGACGACCGTCGCTACCGGCATGGCCTGGCGATCCTGGAAGCCAAGCGCTGGCGGCGCCCGCTCGACCGCGGCGACGGCTCCGACGCCACCGACCCGGGCGCGCCCTCGTCGCAGATGCTGCGTTACCTCAGCCGCGTCGACGTCGTCTCCGACCGCCGCATCAAGTGGGGCATGTTGACCAACGGTGCGGTATGGCGGCTTTACTGGCAAGACGCCCGCTCTCGCGCCGAGGAGTTCTTCGAGATCGACCTCGCCTCGATGCTCGGCGTACACGGCACGCAGCCCGCGCTCGACGACCCCGCGCCCGAGCACGGCCTGAAGCTGTTTTTCCTGCTGTTCAACCGCGCCGCCTTCCTGGCGCAGAGCTGGGACAACGCCGCCCGCACCTTGCACGCCTATGCGCTGAGCGAAGCGCGGCTCTACGAAGAAAAGGTCTCGCAGGACCTCGGCGCGCGCGTGTTCGAAGACATCTTTCCGCGCCTGGCCGACGCGCTGGCGCGCGGCGATTTGCAGGCACGCCGGCAGCAAGTCGGCTACGGCCAGTTCACCCGCCAGCAGTTCACCCGCGACTACCTCGAAGAGGTGCGCGAGGCCGCGCTGGTGTTGCTCTACCGCCTGCTGTTCCTGTTCTATGCCGAAGACCGGCTGCTGCTGCCGGTGCGCGATGCGCGCTACGCCCCCTACAGCGTGCGTGCGCTGCGCGAGCGCGTGCGCGACGACGTCGACGCCGGCCGGGTGTTCTCACGCCAGATGGAGAAGGTCTGGCTCGACTTGAAAGGCGCGTTCTCGCTGATCGACCTGGGCGACGACACCATCGGCATGCCGGCCTACAACGGCGGCCTGTTCGACCGCGCCCGCTCGCCGCTGCTGGCGCGCACGCGGGTGCCCGACGCCGTGATGGCGCCGATCATCGACGCGCTGTCGCGCCGCACCGACGACTCGCAGCGCCTGTGGATCAACTACCGCGACCTCTCGGTTTCGCACCTCGGCGGCATCTACGAGCGCCTGCTCGAATACACGCTGGTCCACCAGGTGCAGGCCGCCGACGATTACCGCGACAAGCCCGAGATCGACCGCCTGGCCGCCACGCCGGCCAGCTTTGCGCGCAAGGTCTCCGGCAGCTACTACACGCACGACGACCTGGTGCGGCTGATCCTGCGCGAGTCGGTCGGCCGGCTCGCCGACGAGCGCGTCGAGCGCTTCGAGGCGCAGCTCGCCAAGTGGAAGGGCAGGCACGCGCTGACCACCGCGCAGTGGGAACTGCTCGACGGCAGCGACGGCGCCGGCCAGCGCGACTCGCTCGACCCGGCGACGCAAATCCTCGAACTGACGGTCTGCGACCCGGCCATGGGCAGCGGCCACTTTCTCGTCTCGCTGGTCGACCACCTGGCCGACCGCGTGCTCGAAGCCGCCGCCGCGGCCTCGCTCGCCGTCAATGCCCAGCCCTGGGCCGCGCACCTCGCGGAGCGCGACAACCCGTGGCAGAGCCCGGTCACCGCGCGCATCGCGCACATCCGCCGCAGCATCAAGCAGACCGCTAAAGCGCGCGGCTGGGCCGTCACCGATGCGCAGCTCGACGACCGCCACATCGTGCGGCGCATGGTGCTGAAGAAGTCGCTGTTCGGCGTCGACAAGAACCCGATGGCCGTGGAGCTAGCCAAGACCGCGCTGTGGCTGCACACCTTCACCGTCGGCGCGCCGCTGTCCTTCCTGGACCACCACCTCAAGCGCGGCGACTCGCTGCACGGCGAGCGGCTCGGCGCCGTGCAGCGGGGCCTGCAGGCGCTCGGCATGCTGTTCCAGCAGGGCGAGCTGCAGCGGCTCGACGTCGCGGCGCGCGGCCTGACCCAGGTGGCCGACCTGACCGACATCGACATCGCCGAGGCCAATCTCTCCAAGCAACTCGCGGCCGAGGCCGCCACGCAGGTCGCACCGCTGCACGCCCTGCTCGACTTCTGGCGTGCGCTGCGCTGGCTGCTGCCGGGCTGGCCGGTCGACGCGGCCAAGCGGCTCGCCAAGCTCGGTGATGAAACCATGCGCAGCGCGCTGCTGGAGCTGCTGTCGCCGGGCCGCAACCTGGTGGCCGCACTCGCCGCTGGCCACATCGACGGCAAGGGCGCGGGCGTCGATGCCGCGAACGCGCTGCTGGCCCGCTGCCGCGCGCTCGCCGCCGAAGAAACTTTCTTTCACTGGTGGACCGCCTTCCCCACCGTCTTCAAGGCCGACGGCAGCGGTGGCTTCGACGCGGTGGTCGGCAACCCGCCCTGGGACCGCATCAAGCTGCAGCAGGTCGAATGGTTTGCCGAGCGTGAGCCGACCATCGCCGCCCAGCCGCGCGCCGCCGACCGCAAGCGCCTGATCGCCGAACTGGAGGAAAAGAAGGCGCCGCTGTGGGCCGACTACGCGCAGGCGATGGAGCGCGCCGAGGCCAACGCCCGCGTGCTGGCCAAGGCCGGCGATTACCCGCTGCTCGGCGGCGGCGATGTCAACCTCTACAGCCTGTTCGTCGAGCGGGCGCAGGCGCTCGTGCGGCCCGAGGGCATCGTCGCGCTGCTGACGCCGAGCGGCATCGCGGCCGACAAGGGCGCGGCCGAGTTCTTCAAGAGCATCTCGACGACGCAGCGGCTCGGGGCTTTGTACGACTTCGAGAACCGCCACAACCCCGGCGGCAGCTTCTTCCCGGATGTCGACTCGCGCTTCAAATTCACGACATTGGTGTTCGGTGGGGCGCAGCGCCGGTTTGAGCGCAGCCATTGCGCCTTCTACCTGCACCGGCTCGAAGACCTGGACGACGCGCAGCGCGTGCTCGCCCTGACGGCCGAGGACTTCCGACTCCTCAACCC
>NZ_JANMWL010000097.1:0-4219 GCF_031393925.1 Methylibium sp.
TGGAGATCTTCTACAAGGGCAGGAACATCACCGAGGTGCTCGAGCTCACCGTGGAGGACGCCCACGCCTACTTCAGCGCCGTGCCGACCATCGCGCGCAAGCTGCAGACCTTGCTCGACGTGGGCCTGGGCTACATCACGCTCGGCCAGAGCGCCACCACGCTCTCGGGCGGCGAGGCGCAGCGCGTCAAGCTCGCGCTGGAGCTGAGCAAGCGCGACACCGGCCGCACGCTGTACATCCTGGACGAGCCCACCACCGGCCTGCACTTCGCCGACATCGACCTGCTGCTGGGCGTGCTGCACCAACTGCGCGACGCCGGCAACACGCTCGTCGTCATCGAGCACAACCTGGACGTGATCAAGACCGCCGACTGGCTGATCGACATGGGCCCCGAGGGCGGTGCCGGCGGCGGCGAGGTACTGGCGGTGGGCACGCCGGAGGAGGTCGCGGCCAACCCGGCGAGCCACACCGGGCGGTACCTGCGGCCGCTGCTGGCGAACTAGGAAGAAACGTTTTGCTGAAACAACAAGTCCTTGGCTTGCGGCCCGATGCGGTTTTTTGCTCCTTCCCCCGCTGGAGGAAGCTTGCGATGGGGACCAGCCGGGGCTGCACAAAGCCGGGGCGGCCGGCGGGAAGCGCAAAAGCGCCCCAGCGGCTTGCTGGCTAGACTTTGCCGACCGCGTGAACGGCGCTTGCTTACCGATCATCGGCACCTCCGCACGGCACCAGGTCGCGCGGACCCGCACCCCCCCGAGGAGACCCGCATGAGCCTGCAAATCGACTACTACCTGGCGCCGCAGTCGCCTTACACCTACCTCGGCCACCTGCGCTTCTGGGACATCGCGCGTGCCGCCGGCGCCAGCATCAAGGTGATGCCGGTCGACCTGGGCGGCAAGGTGTTCCCGGTGTCGGGCGGGCTGCCGCTGGGCAAGCGCGCGCCGCAGCGCCAGGCCTACCGGCTGCTGGAACTCAGGCGCTTCAGCGAGTGGCTGCATGTGCCGATGAACATCGAGCCCACGTACTTTCCGGTGCCGGCCGACGACGCGGCGCGGCTCATCATCGCGGTCGACCTGCACGACGGCACGCATGCCGCCATGTCGCTCACCGACAGCATCCTGCGCGCCGTGTGGGAGCAAGACCGCAACATCGCCGACGAGGCGGTGCTTGCCGCGCTGCTGGTCGAGCGGGAACTGCCGGCCAAACGCCTGGAAATGGCCCATTCGCAGACGGTGCAGGAGCGCTACGAGGCCGACTCGCAAGCCGCCGTCGAGGCCGGCGTGTTCGGCGCACCGAGCTACGTGGTCGAGGGCGAGATCTTCTGGGGCCAGGACCGGCTCGACTTCCTGGAGCGGCGGCTCAAGCGCGGCTAGAGGGGGCCTTCGGCAAGCAGCGCTCCTGCATTCGCTCCTTCCCCCGCTGGGGGAAGGCTGGGATGGGGGTCAGGGGGCCGGGCGACTGCGATCGACCCCCTCACCCCGGCCCTCTCCCGCGAGCGGGAGCGATGCCAGCGCTTGGTCTGCCCTTTTCTTCACGATACCGGGGGAGAGGACCGCGCCCGTTGCTCGCCCCAACAAAAAAGCCCGGCGAACCGGGCTTTGGAAGCGACTTCGAGGATCGTTCAGCGCAGGTGGCTGTTGATCATCTTGGTCATTTCGAACATGTCGGCACGCGCCTTGCCGAAGATTTCCTTCAGCTTCGCGTCCGCCACGATGACGCGCTTTTGCACCGCGTCCTGCAGCTTGTTCTTCTTGATGTATTCCCACACCTTCTTGGTCACGTCGGTGCGCGGCAGCGGCTTGTCGCCAACGATCGCGGCGAGCGCGGCGCTGGGGGTCATTGCCCTCATGAACGCCGCGTTGGGCGTGCGCTTCTTGGCCGGTGCTGCCGCCTTCTTGGCCGGTGCCGCCTTCTTGGCCGCGGGTGCTGCCTTCTTGGCCGGCGCCGCCTTCTTGGCCGGTGCTGCCGCCTTCTTGGCCGGGACGGCTTTTTGGGCCGGAGCCTTCTTTGCCGGCGCCTTCTTGGCGGCGGCTTTCTTCGCAGTTGCCATGTTGATCACTCCATCAAGAGTTGTTGATGTGCCGGGCTTCGGGCGAGTGCCGCATGAGCACTCGTTTCCTCGACGACCCTGCGGCGCGAATGGTACTGCGCAGGTATGAGATTGAGAAGCGGTTTGTCGATGGAAAACCGGCATTCGGCCCCGTCTGCGGCGCATTGTGTCGCTGCAGCGCGTCAGTTCGCGCTCGTGCTGCGTTATCGCGTGCAATTGTTTTGTGTACAATTTAATTGATCCCGCGTTGAAAATGACCGGCGCGGGGTTGTCGCGGCGCCCGAGACGGCCGTGACAATGATCCAGTTTCCCCGCCGCGACCCGCCCGGGCCGCACCCCACCCCCTTGAAAAGGAAGCCCCATGAACAAGATCGACAAAGTTCTCTACCGCGCCGAAGCCAGCGTCACCGGCGGCCGTGAAGGCCAGGCCGCATCGTCCGACGGCGTGCTCGACGTGAAGCTGACCACGCCCAAGGAGCTGGGCGGCAATGGCGCCGTCGGCACCAACCCCGAGCAGCTGTTCGCGGCGGGTTACGCGGCCTGTTTCATCGGCGCCATGAAGTTCGTCGCCGGCCAGCAAAAGATCACGCTTCCGGCCGACATCCAGGTCACCGGCAAGGTCGGCATCGGCCAGATTCCGCAGGGCTTCGGCATCGAGGTCGACCTGGCCGTCAGCGTGCCCGGTATGGCGCGCGCCGACGCCCAGGCGCTGGTCGAGGCGGCGCACGGCGTGTGTCCTTACTCGAACGCCACGCGCGGCAACATCGAAGTGCGCCTGAGCGTGGTCTGACGCCGGATCGTCGCGCGACGCGCGCGGCGTGTTCTATGCCAAGGGCGGCCCGCGGGCCGCCCTTTTTTCGGTGGCGCGCGGCCGGCCCCGAAGCCGCCTCCTTGCCGCACGGCAGTTATCCTTTGGCGCATGAAAACGCTCGCCCGCTGGACCTTGCTCGCCGCTGCCTTGTTGCTGGTGGCCCACCTCTACCCCGGCGTCACGGTGCAGAGCTTCGGCGCCGCGATGGTCGCAGCACTGGTGCTCGGCTTGCTCAACGCCATCGTGCGCCCGCTGCTGGTGCTGCTGACCTTGCCGGTGACGGTGCTGACCTTGGGCCTGTTCCTGTTCGTCATCAACGCGCTGATGTTCTATTGGGCCGCGCAGCTGCTGCCCGGCCTCGCCGTCAACGGCTTTGTCGCGGCGCTGATCGGCTCGTTGATCTACAGCCTGTGCGGCCTGGTGATCGACGCCGCGCTCGAGCAGCTGTTCAGGCGCCGCGCCTGACCCGCCGGCCCTGTCGGCTCAATTTCACGACTCGCCACGCTCCTCGGCCACGATCTGCTTGCGCTGGGCCTCCAGGTCGCGCAGGCGCGCCTCGACCACCGAGGCCTCGATCACGTCGCTGCCGGTGGCCGTGCGCGCCAGCCGCTGCACCGCCCGCAGGCGCTCGATGGCGCCCAGCACGTCGCCCAGCGCCGCGCGTGCTTCGGCCCCGGCACGCACCGAGCGCAGGCGCTGGCCGGAGCGCTCGAACAGTTGCGCCAGATGGCCCCAGGCCAGCGCGTCGGCCGGATGGAGCGCCACCCAGGTCTGCAGCCGTTCGCTGGAGCGCAGCGCCGCGTCGGCCGGGGCGCCAGCGAGCAGCGAGTGCTGCGCCTGTGCCATCAGCAGCGGCCGCGACGCGGCGGCACCGGGCGCGGCGAGCAGGGTTTGGAGCAGCTTGCCCGCGCGTGCCGCGTCGCCACGCTCGAGCAGGCCTTGCAACACCAGTTGGTCAAGCACGGCGAGCGCCGCCGGCTCGCCCTCGGCCAGCGGCCGTGCCGCGGCAAGCGCTGCGTCGGCGCGCGCGAAATCGCGGCGCAGCAGCGAGGCCAGCGCGCTGCCGTAAAGCGCGCCGAGCTTGTCGGCCGGCTCGGCGGTGGCCGTTTGGGCGCGCTCGGTGTCGAACTCCTGCACGCGCTGCAGGCTGCCTTCGCGCGGATCCATCAGCACGCGCGCGCGCGCACGCACCATGGCATAGAGCAGCGACCGGGCGCCGAGCGCGCTGGCCCCGGCCACGCCGAGCCGCGAGCGCGCCTCGCCGATGCGTTCGCTGGTCAACGGGTGGGTGCGCAAATAGGGGAAGTTCTGGCTGTCGTTCAGGCGTGACGCGAGTTGCAATTTCTCGAACATCGACGCCA
>NZ_JANMWL010000116.1:0-2357 GCF_031393925.1 Methylibium sp.
CGGCATCGAGATCGAGCATGTGAACTTCGCGGCCGAGTACAAGGACCGCGTGTTCGCCGAGTTCCTGCGCGAGTACGCCGCCGGCCGCACGCCCAACCCCGACGTGCTGTGCAACGCCGAGATCAAGTTCAAGGCCTTCCTCGACCATGCCGTGCGTCTGGGCGCGGACCGCATCGCCACCGGCCACTACGCGCGGGTGCGCGAACGCGGTGGCCGCCATGAGCTGCTGAAGGGCCTGGACGCCACCAAGGACCAGAGCTACTTCCTGCACCGCCTCACGCAGGCGCAGCTCGGTAAGACGCTGTTTCCGGTCGGCGAGCTGCCCAAGGCCGAGGTGCGCCGCATTGCCGCGCAGATCGGCCTGGCGGTGGCGGACAAGAAAGACTCGACCGGCATCTGCTTCATCGGCGAGCGGCCGTTCCGTGAGTTTCTCGCGCGCTACCTGGCCAACACGCCGGGGCCGATCAAGGACGAGCGCGGGCGCACGATCGGCGAGCATGTGGGGCTTTCTTTCTACACGCTCGGGCAGCGCAAGGGCATTGGCATCGGCGGCCTGAAGACGTCGGCCGCGGCGGGGGGCGAGCACGCGCCCTGGTTCGCGGCACAGAAGTTGATGGCCAGCAACACGCTGGTGGTGGTGCAGGGCCACGACCACCCGTGGTTGCAGTCGCTCGCGCTCGAGGCCGGGCAGGCGAGCTGGATCGCGGGCGTGGCGCCGGGCGCTGGCGCGCTTTCGGCCAAGACGCGCTACCGCCAGCAGGACGCCGCGTGCCGGCTCTTGCCGGGCTCGAATGGCAGCTTCGTGTTGGATTTCGACATGCCGCAATGGGCCGTGACACCGGGGCAGTCGGCGGTGGTCTACGACGGCGAGGTGTGTCTGGGCGGCGGCTTCATCGCGGGCGCGACCCCTCATGCCCACGCGCTCCCCGTCGCGGTGGGGGCGTAGAGCCCCTTCAGCGCGCCGCTCCACGCCCAAGCGGGTGCCCGCCCGCGGCGCGCCGATGGCAGTGATGCTTGGACTACCGTGCAGCGCGTTCGTGGCGCCGGGGCGAGGGCTCCCAGGCCGACAGCGCCGCGGCCGCGACGATGAGCGCGCCGCCGGCCAGCATCTGCGGCGTCAACAGTTCATCGCCGAGCAGCACGGCCGACACCGATGCGAACACCACCTCGGTGAGCATCACCACCGCCGTGACATTGGCGCGCAAATGCGAGGCGCCGTGCTGCAGCGCCATGTTGGCGGCCAGGAAGGCAATCGCCAACAGGCCGGCCGGCAGCAGCCAGTCGCGGCGCGGCGGCGGGGGCAGGGGGACGCTGCCGGTGGCGGCCAGCGCGAGGGCGAGCCCACCGGCCACCAGCAGGCCGCCAAGGAACATGGCCAACGCACGCGCCTCGGCGGGGCGCGCAGCCTCGCGTTTGAGCATCACATTGTTGAGCGCGAAGCTCAGCCCGCCGAGCACGCCGAGGGCGTCTGCGAGCCCCGACGGCCACGGCCAACCGCCGCCTGCGGGTGCGAGAACAATCGCCGCACCGGCCAGAGCCATCACCATGCGCAGCAACGCCCAACGCGTGAGCCGCTCGTGCAACAGGAGCCGCGCCAGCAGCACCGTCCACAAGGGCATGAGGTAGAACAAGAGCACCACGCGCACCACGTCGCCGATGGTCACGGCCCAGTTGAACGCGGCGTTGGTGGTGCCGGCTGCGAGCATGAGAACCCACAACACCGGGGTCTTCCAGAGCAGCGCGGGCGCGTGCGGCCAGCGCGCCACGATCACCGTCGCCGCCACCGCGTAGATCAGCGCCGTGGCCCACAACGGGTGCAGGCCGGCGGCTTGCAGATGACGCAGCGGCCACCACGACACGCCCCACACGAAGGCGTTGAACACCAGCGCCAGCACCGCCACGGCCGACGCGCGCGCCGCGTCGGCCGCTTGCGATGGCGGCTGCGTCATCTCTAATGCGGGTCGCTGCGCGCCAGCGCGAGCAGGCGCTCGACCTCGTCGCGGTGGCGTACGGTGTTGTTGCGGTGCCAGCGTCGGATCAGCTCCATCATGCCCGCCACCACCAGTCCGAACAGCGTGATCGCGCCGAACGCCGACAGGCCAAACTTCGTCATGCCGGTGTAGAAGGCGCCCAGGCCGAGGATGCAGGCCTGCTCGTTGAAGTTCTGCACGGCGATCGATCGGCCCGCGCCCATGAGGTTGTGGCCGCGGTGCTGCAGCAGGGCGTTCATCGGCACCACCAAGAAGCCGCCGAGCCCGCCGAGCACGATCAGGAACGGGGCCACGACCCAGACGTTGGAAATGAAGTTCATGGCGATCATCAGCACGCCCATCGCGATGCCCAGCGGGATCACGTTC
>NZ_JANMWL010000146.1:0-1663 GCF_031393925.1 Methylibium sp.
AAAGTGCTCCAGCAAGCCGGCGTCGAAACTCGAATCGGTGTGCGCCACATAGCCCCAGGCGATGCCGTAGACGCGCGGCAGGCCCACCAGCGGCTCATTGGCCAGCTTGGGCAGCTCGGCGTAATAGCGCCGCGGCAGGCCGTCGCGAATCTCGGGCAGCTGCGCTTCGATCAGGTGAAAGTTGTCGAGCAGCCATTCGGCCGCCGGGCTCAGCGCGTCGCCTTCGCGGTCAAGCAGTTCAAGGTAGCTGCGCGTGAGCCTGAGCATGCGCAGGTTGTCGTCCACGCGCGGCAGAAAACCCGGTGCGCCGCGCAAGCGCGTGCGCGGCGCCACCGGCTGCGCCTGTGCAAGGCTGACGCCGTGCTGCTGAAAGCGCTCGGCGCCGAACAGCGTGGCGCGCAGCGCTGCCGGCAAGGATTGGGGCAGGTCGAGGAAGGCCTGGGCTTCCGCGCGCAGTCGCGGCCAGGCTCGGGAAGCAGCGTAGGCGCGACTCTCCGTGGCGTCGAGCGCCATGGATCAGATAAGAAACCAACCCGCGGACACCGCCACCGCGCTCGCCGCGAACATCGAGAACAGGCGCGGACCGGTAAACGCGTGTAACGATTCTGCGCGGCCGCGCAAACTTTCCCACCGTTGGGAACGACCCCGCGCGCAGCGTCGCATCAAATCGGCGAGGGCATCCACGTCCGCCGCGATGAGCGGGCCGAAATCAGGGTTGGCGGTCGAGAACGCCCGGGCAGACGGTGTGGACATGAGGCCTCCAGAAGACAGAAGGGAGCAATCGGCATGCCCGTCAGATGACGCGGACAAGACGCCGACAACCGATCGCAATGCCCATCTTGCGGCGCCTTCCCCGCTGGAGGAAGGCGCTTGCCCCTCAGCGCCGCACGACGCCCCCGAGCAGCGCTTGCAGCGCCTCGAAGTCAACCGGCTTGACCAGGTGATGGTCAAAGCCGGCGGCGTACGAGCAGGCGCGGTCTTCGTCGCTGCCATAGCCGGTCAGGGCCACGAGCGTGCAGAGCGCGGTGGTGGGGGCGGCGGTGAGGCGCCGTGCCATTTCGTAGCCGTCCATGCCTGGCATGCCGATGTCGAGCATGACCACGTCGGGCGGCTCGGCGAGCGCCTGCTCGAGAGCGCTGGCCGAGTGCGTCTGGACTGCGACGCTGTGGCCGACGCTCTCCAGCAGCAGGGCCAGGGTGTGGGCAGCGTCGGCGTTGTCGTCGACCACCATCAGGCGCAGGCTGGTGGCCGCCGCGCCGGCCCGCACCGCGCCGTCGACGGCCGCCTGGCGCCCGCGGCGCTGGGGTTTCGCGTCGCTCGGTAATGCCCCCACCGCGGCCCCCACCGCGGCCCCCAACGCGGCCTCGTGAGCCGCCGCGGGAAGGCGCGGCAAGGTCACCGTGAAACGGCTGCCGTGCCCGAGCCCCGCGCTGTGCGCCGCCACGCTGCCGCCATGCAACTCGACCAGGCTCTTGACCAGCGCCAGGCCCAGCCCGAGGCCGCCGGCGCTGCGGTCCGGCGTGCGCTGCCCCTGGGTGAACAGCTCGAACACGTGCGCCAGCAGCCCCGCGCCGATGCCCACCCCGTTGTCGACCACGCTGACCGACACCGCGCCGTCTTCGGCCACGACCCGCACCTCGATCTCACCACCTTCGGGCGTGTA
>NZ_JANMWL010000154.1:0-3577 GCF_031393925.1 Methylibium sp.
GCGCGCTGGCCCCGGCCACGCCGAGCCGCGAGCGCGCCTCGCCGATGCGTTCGCTGGTCAACGGGTGGGTGCGCAAATAGGGGAAGTTCTGGCTGTCGTTCAGGCGTGACGCGAGTTGCAATTTCTCGAACATCGACGCCATGCCGGCCGGCGCATAGCCGGCGCCGGTGAGCACGCCGAAGCCGACGCGGTCGGCCTCGCGCTCGAACACGCGCGAGTAGTTGAGCTGGCCCTGCACCGCCACCGCCTGGCCGCCGGTGATGAGCGCGCTGGCGGCTTCCGGGCTGCGGCTGGCCGCCAGCACGCCCAGGATGAGCCCGGCCAGCCCGACCAGCGTGCTGGTCTTGCTGGCACCGAAGCTGCGCGCGATGTGGCGCTGCGACACGTGCGAAATCTCATGCGCCAGCACCGACGCCAGCTCCTCGGGCCCGGTCGTCAGGACGACGAGGCCCAGGTGGACGCCGACGTAGCCACCCGGCAGCGCAAAGGCGTTGACCGTGCGGTCGCGCAGCAGGAACATTTCCCAGGCGAAACGCTCGTCCAGCTCGGCCGGTATGTCGCCCCGCGCGCGCGCCGCGTCGAGCAGGCGGCTCCAGAGCTGCTGCAGGTAATCGAGCAGCAGCGGGTCGTCCAGGTAATCCGGGTCGCGCCGGATGTCTCTCATGATCCGCTCGCCCAGCCGCCGCTCGTTGGCCACCGAGAAGTCCTCGGAGGCGCTGTCGCCAAGGGAGGGCAGGGCGTTGCGGGACTCGGGCAAAGGCTGTGCGCGCACCGGCCCGATACCGCCCGGCAAGGCCAGCAGCAGCGCCAGCGCGAGCGCGCACTGGCGCTGCAATCGCGCAAGGCGCGGGGCGCTAGAAACCGTCGAACGGGGCATGCCCGACCACCTTGCCGTCACGGTCGACCAAGGCCACCCAGTCGGAGCTGCGCGCCAGCAACGGCAGGAACTTCAGTTGCTCGGCCGCAAGGCCGGTGTCGGCCACGTACGCCAGCAGTTCGGCGGCACGCTCGGGATAGCGGCGCTGCAACTCGGCCAGCGGCTTCGCTGCTTGCGCGAGCAGCGCTGCGGTGCGGTCGGCGGGCAGCCAGAACTCGGGGCGCATGCCGAGGTCGATGCCGGCCAGGCCGAAGTCGATCGCTTCGAGCTTCTCGCCTTCTGCGGGGGCACGCGTCGCCAGCAGATGCACGCCCTTCCAGGGCAGATCGCGCCACTCCGGCGGTGCCTTGTTCAGGTCGGCATCGACCAGGTCGATGGCGCGCACGACCCGCAGCCGGTCGACTTCGAGCGCAACCACCACCGGACGGACGGTGAACACCGTGTGCAGTCCGTAGCCCAAGCCGGCCAGCTGCAAGATGCCGACCACCGCCAGGTCACGCATCAGCGCGTGCCGCAGTTTGCGCCGGTCGAACACGGCGAAGGTGATCAACGGTCCCAACACCACATCGACCGCCACGATGATGAAGAACAGCTCCCGACCGCCCGAGATCTCGCGATAGGGCGTGGGGTACCAAAGCCCGAACACCAGCAGCGCGGCGAGGCCCGCCACCGCCGCGCTCAGCCCGAGATGGACGCCCGCGGCACGCAGCCGCGAAGGCAGATCGAAACGCCGCGCTGGCGACGCGGACACGGGCGGGCCGGGGAATGTGGATTGCATTGAAATGGACTCGCGTGGCAGACAAAACCGGCCGGATGCATGCCGTACCGATGTGGTTCGAGCATGCCCTTCCACTATGATGCCCCAGCCCGTGTTTCGCGATGTTGCCGCCGCTGATGAATCCTCGCTCCAACCCTGCCGCTGACGCGCTGACCCACTTCGACGAACACGGCCAGGCGCACATGGTCGACGTCGCGGCCAAGGCGGTCACGCACCGCATCGCCATTGCCGCAGGCCACATCCGCATGCAGGCCCAGACGCTGCGACTCATCACCGAGGGCGGCGCCAAGAAGGGCGACGTGATCGGCATCGCGCGCATCGCGGCGATCCAGGCCGCCAAGCGCACGTCCGAGCTGATCCCGCTGTGCCATCCGCTGCCCCTGACCCGCGTGGCCGCCGAGTTCACGCTCGATGCCGCCGGCAGTTGCGTGCATTGCCGCGTGACCGCCGAGACGCTCGGCCAGACCGGTGTGGAGATGGAGGCGCTGACCGCCGTGCAGATCGGCCTGCTCACCATCTACGACATGTGCAAGGCGGTCGACCGCGGCATGGTCATCGAGGGCGTGCGCCTGCTGCAAAAGCACGGCGGCAAGTCGGGCTCGTTCGTGGCCGAGCCAGGCTGAACCCCGCAGCGCGTCGGCGCGGCACGTTTCGCTCAGTCAGGGTTCCAGGTCGCGCCAGTTCAGGCGCACCGGCTGCTCGTTGCACTGAAACGGCGGCGCCGGGTTGTCGCGCCCGCAGTCCTTGAAGAACTCCTGCGCGTCGGCGCGGCGAAACTCGCGCAGCCGCTGCGCGGCGTAGAGCGCCTCGGCGTCCCGTCCGTTCGCCTTCAACGCCTGGGTGTACGCGACCAGCAAGCGCACGTCGATGAGCTGGTGCAGCGGCCGGCTGAAGGTGGCGAGCGCCGGCTCGGTCGACTCGCTCGTCACGGCGGCGTAGTCGGCGTGGTGACCGAACAGCACACTCTTGCGGCCTTCGGCAATGCGCTCGGCCAGCGGCGCATCTGCCACCGCGGGCGCAAAGATCACCTGGATGCGGCGGTGGTCCCAGGCGGCATAACTCGAGCCGGCAACGAACAGCACGCCGACGAGTCGCCACGTCCACGGCGGGGCGCGCGCGCCGCCGGGCTTGGGCGGGCCGGGTGCCGCACCGAGAAACACGCCGAGCGCCCAGGCCGCGGGCAGCAGGAAGTAGGCGTACCAGAGCGGATACTCGAGCAGGCTGTGCATCGCCAGCACGGCCAGCATCACGAAGGCGGCGCGCACCGGGCGCCCGGGCTGCTCCGCCGCAACGCACCAGGCGCGGTGGGCGCGCCACAGTGCCCACGTCAGCAAGCCGAGCACGGCCGCCGTCGCCGGCAGGCCTGTCTCCACCGCCAGTTGCAGCGGCAGGTTGTGGGTGTGGTCGAAGAAGGCCACCGGCCGGTCGGGAAAGGGCGTGAAGGTCCAGGCGAAATTGAAGTTGCCCCAGCCGACGCCCGTCCACGGCTGCTGCGCGAGCAAGGCCAAGGCATTGCGCCAGATGGCGAAGCGCGAGCTGCTGATGTCGCCGTTGGACTCGAGCCGTTGAGCGCCGTAGAACTGGGCCGCGTCCAGCGCAGCGTAGGCCGCCAGGCTGGCCCAGCAAAGCAGATAGATCAGCGGCGTGAGTGCCAGCGCCCAGCGCGCCGCGCGCGGCAACGAGCGATCCACGGCGGCCCACAGCAGCAACACGCCGAGCGACAGCGCGCCGGTGCGCGAGGCACTGAGTGCGACCGCCAGCACCATCAACACGATCGACGTCACCGCCGTTCGCGCCGCGAGCTGCCCGGCCTGCCAGAGCCAGGCGGTCATGACCATCGCGCACAACAGCGCGGTCGCCAGATGGTTGGGCTGGCGCATGTTGCCGACGGCGCGCCCGGGCGCGCTGTTGAGCGCCACCAC
>NZ_JANMWL010000175.1:0-7211 GCF_031393925.1 Methylibium sp.
GCGCATTCGCGGCGCCGCACGCTTCGCGCAGATGAACCTGCAGTACCCGGCGCATGGCGTGTGGCGGTTCACCGTCCATCGCCTGGTCGGCGAAGGATCGCAAGCGGTGTCGGACGTGAGCGTGACGGACGGTGTGCAGACGGCTCGTGCCCTCTCGTTCTTCACGGTGGCAGAGGGCAAGGTGACGCGTCTCGTCGAGTACTGGCCCGAGCCGTATGCCGCTCCCGCGAACCGAGCCCACCTCGTGGAAACCATGGACGAGGCTGCGCATGCGAGCGTCGGCCCTGGCGATCGCTCACCTGCGCGCCCGGCGTCGTGAAGTACACAATGCTTCGCAGCCTGCCCGTCGATCGCCCCGGGCACGAGGAGTAGCGCCATGAAGACCCAGCGTGTTGGCATCGTCCTGGCCGTCGGCGCGGCACTGTTGTGCACGGCGGCGCAGGCCGAATCGCTGCGCTGCAACGGCCGCATCGCCGAGGAGGGCGACTCGCGTGTTTCGGTGTTCTACAAGTGCGGCGAGCCGCTGCTGCGCGACGCCTATTGCGCGCCCTTGTACTACTCATCGTCGCGCCACCCGGTGCCCGAAGCTTTCGCGAGCGCGCTCGTGCCGTGCCAGCAGATCGATGAATGGCTCTACGACCGCGGCCCGGGGAACCTGTTCGCGACGGTGCGCTTCCGCGCCGGCGTGGTGCAGTCGATCCGCTACAGCGGCGCACCGCAGTAGGAGTTGATCTCGGCGCCTTGGCGGCGCCTTCCTTGCGGTCGGGTCGCCTCAGTCGGCCGCCCTTCGCAGCGTCTCCACCACCGGCCGACGCAGCACCTCGCGCAGACCCCACCAACCGGCCGCCAGCGCCAGCAGCGCGCCGGCTGCACCGCCGGCCAGCGGCACCCAGAGCGGCGCGCTCCAGCTGAACTCGAAGGCGTAGCGCGCCAGCGCCCAGCCGACGGCCAGTGCCGCCACCGAGGCGAGCACGCCGGCCAGCGCACCCACGCCCAGCAACTCGGCGCGCTGCACGCGCGCCAGCAAGCTGGCGCTGGCCCCGAGCGCGCGCATCACCGCGAACTCGCGCGCCCGCTGTTCGCGCGTGGCCGTCACCGCGGCAAACAGTACCACCAGGCCGGTGGCGAGCGTGAAGCCGAACAAGAACTCAACGGCGCGGATCACCTGGTCGAGCACGCGCTGCACCTGCGCGATGGAGGCCGACACGTCCACGCTGGTGATGTTCGGAAAGGCCTTCGCGAGTGCGTTGTCAAAGCCCGGTTGGCCCGGCTGCGAGGGCGGTGCTCGAAAGGCGGCGATGTAGCTCGTGGGCAGTTCTTCGGGCAGCTTCGAGGTCGGGAACATGACGAAGAAGTTGGCGCGCATCGAGCCCCAGTCCACTTGGCGCAGGCTGGTGATGCGGCCTTCCTGCATCACCCCGGCGATGTCGAAGCGCAGGCGGTCGCCGAGTTTCAGGCCGAGCGTCTCGGCCAGGCCCGCCTCGACACTGAGGGCGCCTTGCTCCTCGGCCTGCCAGCGTCCGGCGACGACCTGGTTGTGGCCGGGCAGTGCGGCGTCGTGACTGAGGTTGAACTCGCGGTCCACCAGCCGCTGGGCGCGCGCATCAGCGTAGCTCTCCGGCTTGACGGGCTGGCCGTTCACGGCGACGAGGCGGCCGCGGATCATCGGATACCAGTCGAAGCGCGTCACACCGGCGGTGCGCAGTTGCTGGCGAAAGGCGTCGCCTTGCTCGGGCTGCACATTGATGACAAAGCGGTCGGGCGCATCGGGCGGCGTGGCCTGGCGCCAGCTGGCGACGAGGTCGGTGCGCAGCAGCACCAGCAGCACCAGCGCCAGCAGGCCGACGCTGAGCGCGCTCACCTGCAGCACGGCGAACGCCGGCCGCGCGGCCACCTGGCGCGTGGCCAGCACCAGCCAGCGCGGTGCCGATGTGCCCAAGCACCCGCCCGGCACCGCGCGCCTGAGCAAGCTCACCGCCAGCCAGGAGAGCAGCGCGAACACCGCCACCGCGACGGCGAAACCGCCGACCGTGATGAGCCCGAGCTTGATGTCCGAAGCCACCGCCAGCAGCAGCGCAGCGAAGCCGACAAAGCCGGCCAGCAGCACGCCGATCGAGGCCGGCTTCAGTTCGCCGAGCTCGCGCCGGATCACCCGCAGCGGCGGCACCTGCGCGAGCTGCAGCACCGGCGGCAGGCCAAAGCCGAGCAGCAGGGTGAGGCCCACGCCGAGGCCGAACACCGCCGGCCACACGCCCGGCGCCGGCAGCGCCGCATCGACCAGACCGGCGAGCAGCGCCACGAACACGAAATGAAACACCAGGCCGAGCAGCACGCCGAGCACGCTGGCCAGCACGCCGACCGCGGCGAACTCCAGTGCATAGGCGCCCGCAATGCGCCGCTGCGACTGGCCGAGCACGCGCAGCATGGCGCAGTCGTCGAGGTGGCGATTGGCGAAGTCGCGCGCCGCGATGGCCACCGCCACCGCCGCCAGCAGCGCCGCCAGCAAGGCCACGAGATTGAGAAACTTGGCGGCGCGGTCGAGCGTCTGGCGCATCTCGGGGCGCCCGCTCTCGAGCGATTCGAGGCGCAGGCCGCGCCAGCCCTGGGCGGCGATCTGCGCTTCGGCCCAGGCCACGTAGTCGCGCACCGCGCCGTCGCCGCCGGCGCCCTGCCCGGCCAGTGCGAGCCGAAAGCTCACGCGACTGGCCGGCTGCACCAGCCCGGTGGCGGGCAGGTCGTCTTCATGCAACAGCGCGCGCGGCGCAAAGCTCATGAAGCCGGCGCCGCGATCGGGTTCGACCGCAATGATCGCGGCGAGGGTCAGGCTGGCGTCGCCGAGCAGCAGCGCGTCGCCGATGCGCAGGTTGAGCGAATCGAGGATGGCCGCGTCGACCCACACGCTGCCGCGCGGCGGAGCGCCGCGGGCGCTGCGCTCGGGGGCGCCGGGCGCGTCGCGCAATTTGAGCTGGCCGCGCAGCGGATAGCCGTCGCTGACCGCCTTGACGGCCACCAGCCGCGAGGCGCCGCCGCGCGCGTCGGGGGCGCGACCCATGCTCGGAAAGCTGACCGTGCGCGCCACCAGCAGTCCCTTCGAGCGCGCTCGCTCGGCCAGCGCCTCGGGCGGCGGCTGGTCGCTGGCGACGATGGCATCGCCGCCGAGCAGCGAACGAGCGTCACGCGCCAGGCCGTTGTTCAGGCGGTCGGCAAAGAAGCCCACCGCGGTGAGCGCGGCCACCGCCAGCATCACCGCGACGATCAGCAGCCGCAACTCGCCGGCACGGAAGTCGCGCCCGAGCTGGCGGCGCGCCAATGACCAGAGACCGGGCGCCATAGCGCTTGTCAGTGGCGTAAGCGACGGGCGCGGAACGGCAGTGGCGGTCGGCATGGACAGGCGGCGGCGTCCAATGTTGTGCAGCGACCATGATGGCGCATGACTCCCTCCCCCGCTGGGGGAGGGTTGGGGTGGGGGCCGGCACGTGCGCATGAGCGCAAGCGTCGTACCAGCAGGCACCAGCCCCCATCCCAGCCTTTCCCCAACGGGGGAAGGAGCCCGACGCGGGACATCGGGCAACACGCCGACATCCATCCCCGAACACCGCATACGAAGCCATTGAACCCGCGCACGGCACAACGGTGCTGCAATCGGGCATGAACAACACGCCTTTGCCCTCTTTGTTCGTTTCGCACGGCTCGCCGATGATCGCCATCGAGCCGAGCCCGACCTTGGACTTCCTGCGCCGCCTCGGCCCGGCCATCGACGCCACCTTCGGCCGCCCGCGCGCGGTGCTGGTGGTCTCGCCGCACACCGCCACGCGCGAGCCGGTGCTGCTGGCAGCAAAGCGCCACGCGGCGGTCCACGACTTCGGCGGCTTCCCGAGCGCGCTCTATGAATTGCGCTACGACGCGCCCGGCGACCCGGCGCTCGCCGAACGCGCGCTGGCGTTGCTGCAAGCGGCTGGCATCGCCGCGCACACCAGCACCGACGGCGGCCTGGACCATGGCATCTGGACCGTGCTGCGCCACCTGTGGCCCGACGCCGACGTGCCGGTGCTGCCGCTCTCGTTGGTGCCCTCGGCCAGCCCGGCGGTGCAGTGGGCGCTGGGCGAGGCGCTCGCGCCGCTGGCCGCCCAGGGCGTGCTGATGCTGGGCAGCGGCAGCCTCACCCACGACCTGCGGCGCTTCTTCGGCGGCGTGCGCGCCGCGCTGGACGCGCCGGCCGCCCCCGACGTGGTGGCGTTTGCCGATTGGGTCGCGGCACGCGTGGCGGCCGGTGACCGCCAAGCCCTGCTCGACTACCGCCGTCAGGCGCCGCACGCCGTGGCCCAGCACCCGACCGACGAGCACTGGCTGCCGTTCTACGTGGCAGCGGGCGCGGGCGGGCTCGCCGCGCCCGCCGTGCGCCTGCACGACGCCGTGCAACATGCGGCGCTGGCGATGGATGCGTATGCCTTTGGCGCCGGAGCCGAGCGGCTGGCGCAGGCGCTCGGCAGCGGCCGACCGCTGGTCCAGGCAAGCGTTACGTGACGGACGGCCAGCCGATCTCCGGCGCGAGGCTGGAGATCGCACCTCGACACGCGGCGCGCGCGAGGCGACGCCGCGGCGAGTCGGCTCAGCGCACCGCCGGCAGCGTGGCGGGGTTGGCTGTGTTGATGCAGGTCGGGTGGCCGAAGCCACCGGCACTGACGCCCTTGTGGTTGATGTCGAAGATGATGTTGTCGGGTCGTCCCGCATCACCGCTGACGCCGCCCGAAAGGTAGTCGAGCGTCAGGTTGGCCAACTCGTCACGCCGAGCACCGAATCGAATCGAATTTGGAAACGTCATGCTTCAGGCGGTGGAATAGCCGGAGCACGCCGAGAAAAAGCAGTGCGCATCGGTCTGCAAGGCATTTTGGCTCACGGATTCAGGAAGCATTGATGGTGCCCCGACCCTCCTCGCTACCAAAAAAACAAGCGACCCTGGCGACTGGCCAGGGTCGCTTGCGACCTTCGGCAGGAAAGGTTCGCCAAGCGCCGCTTCTACGGAGTGATGTCGGTAGGGAAGCAATGCGGATGCTTGAACCCGTTCGGCGCTTCATTGGCCGCGAGGTAGAGGATGTTGTCCGTTCCGCCAAGGCCCACACCACCGGGAGAAGTGCTGGCGAACCCCGCCCCTGCGCGCATCCGATACGCGATGGCATGATCTGCGCAGGCGCTATCGCCGCTCACTCCCAAGCCGCCGACGACCTTGCCCGCCGAGTAGATGGCCACGCCGCCGCCGAAAGTGATGATGCCGCCCGGCACTTTGCTGATGCCCGAGCCCTGGCGCAGAAAGTCCGGATTGAACGGGTTGGAGTTGTTGAGCCCGTATAACGAGCCACCAGGCTGCGTCGGCGAATAAAGGTTGGCCGTGGACAGGGCCAGAGCGTCGTTGCTGAAATCATTGGCCGTACTCGCCTTGGCGATGGCAATGGCGCGGCTTCCCGGCCAGGCATCGCCGGTTTTGATCACCGAGCAAAGCCGGCCCTGACGGTCCACCACCGCCGACCACATGCGATTCGGGCCGGCAAGGAACTCCCCGAATATGGCGCCGTTGTTCAACAGTACAACGGACGCCAATTGGCTTTGAATCTGCTGCACCACGTTAGCGGCAATGCCGCAACCGTCACCCTCGTCAGCCTGCGCCAAGCCGGAAAATGCCATCCCTATCGCTAAGACGATCAGTTTTCTTTTCATTTTGTTCTCCATTTGGTGGTACTCATACACGGTTAGCGGCCCTAAGCGTCTCGGCTGCGTCACGCTCGGACCCCGATAATTTGATCAAGTTCTGCCAGACTTTGCCGGTCGGTGGCCTCCTTTCTTGAGATCAGCCTTTCGTGCAAATAGAGATTTTAAACTCCCCTTTTCGCCAATCATCAATCTATCGCTCAGCCGGCGAATTGTCAATCGCTTCGCTATCTGAGTCATTCCCTGAAGGATACCCAGTCTCCGTGAAATCTCAAACTTTGCGACAGAACCACAATGATTAACCTCCTACACTTTTGGCCGCTCTCCGCGCTGGTGACTTAATTGCCGTTTTGATGGTTTCCACCGCGATACGCATGCCCATCGCCTTGAGCAGCGCGGTGAGGCTCTTCAATTCCGGATTGCCTTGCGGCGAGAGCGTGCGATAGAGCGTCTTCGCATGCAGGTTCGTGCGCTTGGCGAGTTCCCCGACCCCGCCGAACGCCTCGGCGATGCGGCGCATGGCAAGCAGGAGCTCTTTCTGATCGCCATCCTCGAGTACGCCGTTTAAATACTCGGCGGCGAACTCTGGATCCTCACGGAACATCTCCACGACCATCACATCGTGGTCCGCATGCAGGACTTCAGATTTTTTTGTGCGCTTGGTTTTCATAATCGTGATTGATGATCGTTCCAATATTCCACCGCACGCGCGATGTCCTGCCGTTGCGTGCGCTTCGACCCCGCACAAAGGAGGAGGATCAGCGTCTTTTCTTCCTGCGCGTAGTACACGCGATACCCCGGGCCGACATCAATCTTAAGTTCCCACACGCCGTCCGCAAGGAAACGGTGCTCGCCGAAGTTGCCCTCCTCCAGGCGATCAATACGGCGGAGCACAGCAACCCGGGCACGTTGGTCCGCAAGATCCATGAGCCAGTCTCGGAATGGGTGCCGACCATTCTCGCGCCGGTAGTAACGAATAGAGACCACAGTAGCTTATAAGCGACTCTTAGTCAAGCAGGGCCTTGGTAGGGAGGCGAGGAAAGTATGTTTATCATTATATGGGATCACCCCCGCCGCTGCATAAACCGCTCCATCTCATCAAAGCGCGTTTCCACTTCTTGCGTGGTATAGATCGTCGTCGTATTCAAACTCGCATGACCGAAGTTTTGCTGCACGACATTCAGCGGCACGCCTTGCTCGACCGCATGCGATCCGCAGGTATGGCGCAACCAATGGGTCGAGGCGGCTTCCAGTTTTCTGGCATCGTCCGACTGGCCGGCTTCGACCATTTCCAGCGCCACCCCGGCGAAGCAGGCTTTTAAGAGTTTATACAGCCAGGACGTCGTCACGCTACGGTGGGTTTTCTGGGGCGTCTCGTCGAGCGCGAGTGCCCGTTGTGGGTCGGCCGGCTCGTCGAGCGCCGCTTCCGAGAGCGGCGCCAATAGGCGCGTGGTCTTCTGGCAGGCGTAGGGATTACTATCGTGTTTTCGCCTAACCAAGTAATCCGA
>NZ_JANMWL010000186.1:0-8466 GCF_031393925.1 Methylibium sp.
CCCAAGATCGACATCATTCGCTACTCGACCACCGTGGCGCTGAACCGGCTGCTGCAGCGCATCGGCCCGCGCATTGGCCTGTTGATGACCGAGGGTCACGAGGACGCCATCATCATCGGCCGCGGCGCGCAGTGGACCGACGGCCAGCGCGTGGCCGAGCGCCGCAACATCGCGGTGCAGAACAAGCCGCTGCCGCTGGTCGAGCGCAACCTGATCCTGGGCGTGAAGGAAAGAGTGGACTCGAGCGGCGCGGTGCTGCGCCCGCTCGACGAGGAAGACGTGCGCCGCAAGCTGCGCCTGCTGATGGACCGCGGCGCGCGCGCCATCGTGGTCTCGCTGCTGTGGAGCTTCATGAACCCGGTCCACGAGAGAAGAGTGCGCGAAATCATCCGCGAGGAATACAAGGAGTTCCACATCGGCTTCGTGCCGGTGGTGCTGTCCTCGAGCGTGGTCGCGAAGATCGGCGAGTACGAGCGCACCATGACGGCGGTGCTCGACGCCTACCTGCAGCAGTCGATGCAGAACGACATCGGCGCCACCTGGGACAGGTTGCGCGAGAAGGGCTACCGCGGCGCCTTCCTAATGATCCACAACTCGGGTGGCTCGGCCGACATCTTCAAGACGCCCGCCTCGCGCACCTTCAACGGCGGCCCGGTCGCCGGACTGATGGGATCGGCCTACTTCGCCGAGAAGCTCGGCTACAAGAACGTGATTGCCGGCGACGTCGGCGGCACCAGCTTCGACGTGGCGCTGGTGGTGGAAAGCAGCGTGCGCAACTACACCTTCAGGCCGGTGATCGACAAGTGGATGGTCAACGTCACGATGATGCAGACCATCTCGGTGGGCGCCGGCGGCGGCTCGATCGCCCGGGTCGAGAAGGGGCGCCTCACGGTCGGCCCGCGCAGCGCCGGCTCGATGCCCGGCCCGGTCTGCTACGACCTGGGCGGCACCGAGCCGACGGTGACCGACGCCGACGTGGTGCTCGGCTACATCAACCCCGACAGCTATTTCGGCGGGCGCATGCCGCTGTCCAAGGCCAAGGCCGAGCGCGCGATCCGCGACAAGATCGCAGAGCCGCTGGGCATCGCGATGATCGAGGCGGCCGCGCTGATCCGTCGCGTGATCGACGAGCACATGTCGGGCGCGATCAAGCGCGAAGTTCACATGCGCGGCTACCACCCGGAGGACTTCGTGCTGTTTGCCTTCGGCGGTGCCGGGCCCACGCACATGTGCGGCCTGCGCGGCGACGTGCCCAAGGCGGTGATGTTCCCGGCCGCGCCGGTGTTCTGCGCCATGGGCAGCTCCATCATGGACATCGTGCACATGTACGAGCAGTCGCGCCGCATGGTGTTCATGGCGCCGATGAGCGAGAAGATCGTCATCGACCGCGAGCAGTTCAATGAAACCGTCTCGACCATGATCGCCAAGGCCCGGCAGGATTTGCAGAGCGAAGGCCTGGACGTAAACGACGCCGTCTACGCGCTCGAACTCGACATGCTCTACGGCGGCCAGGTCAACCTGAAACGTGCGTCGTCGCCGCGCATCGCGATCGAGTCCGATGCCGACGCGCTGGCGGTCTACGACGCGTTCGAGAAAGAGTTTTCAGAGTCGTTCTCGCCGCTGGTGGTCAACAAGCCGGGCGGCGTGTTCCTCGACAACTTCGTGCTGCGCGTGACGGTGCCTACGTGGAAGCCCGAGGTGCCGGTCTACGAACTGCAGGGCGGCGACCCCTCGGGTGCGCACCTCGGCAAGCGCAAGGCCTACTGGCCCGAGACCAAGGCCTGGGTCGACACGCCGACCTACCAGTTCGAGCAGCTGCAGGCCGGCAACGTGGTGATGGGCCCGGCGGTCGTCGAGGCCGAGCTCACCACCATCGTCGTGCCGCCGGGGCAAAAGTTCTCGATCGAGAAGCATGGGCTGGGAATCCTCGAGGCGGTCAACCCGCCGCCGCCGCGCAAGCGCATCGCGTCGCAGGTCGCCGTGGCCGCCTGAAACGAACCGCACGACAGGAGACAGATCCATGGGCATCCCGACCCTCGAGGAAAAGCTTGCCTGGCTCAAGCCCTCGCCGCCCAGCCAGCGCGAGCTCGAGCTGGCAGCGCAGATCGACTCGGCCACGTTCGAGATCGGCTTTCAGCGCACCAACGACATCCTCGACGAGGGCATGGACGTGTTCCAGCGCTCCTGCCGCTGCGCCATGGGTGTGGCAGGCGACTCGCTGGTGGCGATCATGACGGCGGCCGGCGACATCGTGAACGGCTCCTGCGGCACCTACCTGCACGCCGTGATACCGCCGCTCATCATCAAGTACATCCTCGCCACCTACGCAAGCGAGATCAGGGACGGTGACCTCTGGTTTGCCAACGACGCCGTCTACGGTGGCGTACACAACCCCGACCAGATGGTGTGCATGCCGGTGTATTACGAAGGCAAGCTGGTCGCCTGGACGGCAGCGCTCGTGCACACCACCGAGACCGGCGCCATCGAGCCCGGTGGCATGCCGGTGTCGGCCACCACGCGCTTCGAGGAGGGCATGAACATTCCGCCGATGCGCATCGGCACCAACTTCAGGTTGAACGAGGACGTGGTGTCGATGTTCGTCGCCTTCGGCATCCGCGCACCGTCGATGATCGCGGTGGACCTGAAGGCGCGCTGCACCACCGCCGACCGCGTGCGCACGCGGCTGCTCGAGCTGTGCGAGCGCGAAGGGGTCGACTACATGACCGGCCTGTTCCGCAAGATGCTGCAGGAGGCCGAGGCGGGCGCCCGCGACATCATCGAGCAGTGGCCGGACGGCAAGTACCGCTGCGTCACCTTCAGCGACGCGGTCGGCCTGAAGCAGGGCCTGGTGCGCTCCTGCTTCATGACGATCGAGAAGACCGGCGACCGCATGCTGGTCGACCTCTCCGAGACCGGCCCCGAGACGCCGTCGCCCTACAACGCGCATCCGCAAGCGGCGATCGCGCACTTCTCGAACTACATCTACGAGTACCTGTTCCACGCGCTGCCGATTTCCAACGGCACCTTCGCCGGCATCGACTTCAAGTTCGGCCACAACACCTGTCTCTCGCCCGACGCGCGTGCGGCCACGTCCTGCTCGGTGATGATCTCCACCGGCGTGATGAGCGCGGTTCACAACGCGGTCGCCAAGGCGATGTTCTCGACCGGCCTGTGGAAGCAGGCCGGCGCCTCGATGGGCAACGGCGGCAATGCGCTGGTGCTGGCCGGCCAAAACCAGTGGGGCGCGCATTTCGCCGACATGCTGGCCTACTCGATCAACACCGAGGGGCAGGGCGCACGCCCGACCGAAGACGGCATGGACGCCTTCGGCTTCCCCTGGTGCGTGTTCGGCCGCGCGCCCAACACCGAAACGGTGGAGAACGAATTCCCGCTGTTGGTGCCGCTCTCCAACCACTGGAGGGACAGCTGCGGCCACGGCAAGTACCGCGGCGGCGTCGGCACGGCGCAGATGTGGGTGGCGCACCATGTGCCGGCCCTCTACATGATGGCGATCGCCGACAACACCAAGCTGCAGACGCCGCAGCCCTTGTTCGGTGGCTATGCGCCCTGCACGGTGCCCGGCATCGGCATCCGCAATTCCAACGTCAAGCAACTGATGAGCGAAGGCGACGCGTCGCTCGAGCTCGACGTGCAGGAGCTGCTGACCCGGCGCGCCATCGGTGGCGACTACGAGGTCGAGTTTCAGGGTCGCTCGGTGCGACCCTACAACAACGGCGACGTGGCGACCTTCGCCTTTTCTTGCGGCGGCACCGGCTACGGCGATGTGCTCGACCGCGACCCGAAGGCGGTCGAGGTCGACCTGCTCAAGGGCGTGCTGTCCGAGCAGGCGGCCGAGTTTGTCTACAAGGTGGTGTGGGACGCCGGCATGCG
Organism: Methylibium sp.; assembly: GCF_031393925.1. Taxonomy (GTDB): domain Bacteria; phylum Pseudomonadota; class Gammaproteobacteria; order Burkholderiales; family Burkholderiaceae_C; genus Methylibium. The sequence goes on from NZ_JANMWL010000186.1 coordinate 3,892, forward strand.
TCGCGTCGACCTCGAGGCGACCGCCGCGCTGCGCGCGAAGGAACTGGTCGCGCGCAAACAGCGCGGCAAGCGCTACGAGGACTTCGAGCCCGAGTGGCTGAAGCAAAAGCCGCGCGAGGACATCCTCACCTATTACGGCTCCTGGCCCGACGCCAAGATCGTGAACCCGCTGCTGCGGGCCTGAGGAGACGGGCATGAGCGATGCACATGCGGGGGCGACGGGTGCAGTGTGGCGCAAGCGCATGCAGGACCTGTCGCGCAACGTCGGCCGGCCGCATGCACCGCTGTTTGCGCCGCTCGCGTTGGCGGCCGCGGCGCAGATCGAGGCCATCCCGGTCGCCGAGATGGTTCGCGACGCGACCCGCTTGCGCAAGAACGCGAGCGAGATGCGCCGCATCCTCGGCCTCTCTGCGGTGGTGTGCGCGGTGCCCTCGGCGATGGAGCTGGAAGCGGTGGGCGCGGCCGTCTCGGACGACTGGCCGCCCCGCGTGATCGGTGTGCCCGGCGGTGTGCTGGGCGAGCTGGACGTGGCGGCGATCACCGCCAGCCCACGGCTCAGGGCCTCGGTCGAGGCGACGCGCCAGATCGCCGCGGCCGACGCGAGCGAGCCGGTGCTGGTCGCCGCGCTGACCGGCCCGGCGACCCTGCGGGCGCAACTGCGCACGGCCGGTGCCCTGACGGATGCCCAGACCGGCTACGACTACGTCGGCCGCCTGCTCGCGACCTTGGCCCGGCTGTATGCCGAGGCCGGCGTGCATGTGCTGCAACTGCATGAGACCGTCTTGCCCGACGAGGCCGAAGTGGATGAGTGGAAGGGGGCGCTCGGCACCGCCGGCAACGTCGCGCGCTTCCACCGCATACCGCCGCTGCTGGTGTTCGACAACGCCGCGCTGGCACCGCCCTGGCCCGCGCAGGCGGTGGCCTGCCCGACACCGCAGCAGCACGCCGGTGCGATGCCGCGCGCGCATGGCCGCGCCTGGAGCGTGGGCGTGAGCGCCTGGCCGCCGGGTCAGCTCGCCAACGAGGTCGCGAGCGAGCGTTACGTCACCACCGTGGCCGACCTGCCGGCCGACACTCCGGTGGCCAGCCTCAAGGCCAGCGTCGAGCGCGTGTGCGGCGGCTGATCGAGCGGACGCGACCCGATGACGAACCACACCGATAGCGCTTGCTTGCCGCACCGCGACGCCCGCGGTGCCGACGCCGCGTATTGGGACGCCGAGCTGGAGACCAGGCCCTGGCCCGAGGTCGAGCGCTGGCAGGCCGAGCGCATCGGCGCCTTCCTGCCCGCGCTGCGCCAGCGCTCGTCGATGTATGCCGCGCTGCATGCCGGATCGCCCCTGCCGGCGATGCGTTCGCTGGCCGACCTGCAGGCGCTGCCCTTTACCTACAAGGACGACATCCGCGCCGCACAGGACCGCGCCAGCGCCGAGCAGCCCTTCGGCGCCAACCAGGCGGCGCCGACCGCCGAGGTGGTGCAGGTGTTGTCGTCGTCCGGCACCACCGGCGCGCCGATGTACTACGCGCTCACCGCGCACGACGTGGCGGTGTTTGCCGACGTCATTGCCAACACCTGGTTCACCGCCGGGCTGCGCCGCGACGATGTCGTCGCCCACCTCGTCGGCCTGCCGATGGTGGCGGGCGGCCTGCCCTATGCCGATGGCTTCAGGCGTGTCGGCGCCACCTTGTGCTGGCTCGGCGGCTTTCCGACCGAGCGCATCCTGCGCGAGATGCGGCGCCTGCGCGTGACCGCCTTGCTCGCCACCACCTCGTTCGGCCTGCACCTGGCTGAGCAGTGGGAGCAGATCGGCCGCGACACCGGCCTGCCCTCGACCCTGGCCAAGGTGCTGTGCGGCGGTGAGCCGGGCCTCAATCAAGCGGACATCCGCGGCCGCATCACCGGCGGCCTGGGCATCACGCACCTGCGCGAAGTGATGGGCCTGGGCGACGTGATCCCGGCGATGTGGGGCGAGTGCGAGGCTCACGACGGCATGCACTTCAATGCGCAGCGGCACGTTGCCATCGAGCTGATCGAGCCGGCCAGCGGCGCGGTGCTGCCCTGGGCGAAGGGTGCCACCGGCGAGGTCGTCTACACCGCCTTCGACCGCGACGCGACACCGCTGGTGCGTTATCGCTCGCGCGACCACGCCCTCGTCACCGGTGCCGAGCGCTGCGCCTGCGGGCGCACCAGCCCGCGCATCCGCTGCATCGGCCGCACCGACGACATGCTCATCTACAAGGGCATGAACGTGTTCCCGACGGCCATCCGCGACCTGATCACCCGGCAGTTCGCGGGCCGGGTCGAGCCGATGCTGCGCATCCTCAAGGACCACGAGGAGCAGGTGCGCTTCGACGACCCGCTGCCGGTGGAGATCGAAGCCGCCGAGGCGGTGGCGGCAGCCGACTACGCGCGCCTCGCTCGAGAAATCGAGTCGCTGGTGCGCAGCCAGCTGCAGGTGCGCATCATCGCCACCTTGATGGCGCCGGGCAGTCTGCCGTGCGGCGTCTACAAGAATTCGCTGATTGCGGTTCGCGGCGCCGCCTGAGAACATATCCCACGGCTGTAACGAGCCATTTTTGTCAACTGAACTGGAAACACCATGAGTCGTTTGAACTTTGCGTCCGTCAAGTCATGTGGGTCGGTCATCGTCGCCTTGACGTGTGGAGTGATGGCTGCGGCGTGGCCGGCGCATGCGGGCGCCGCTGACAACAACCCGGGCGACTGGAACCAATACCACGGCGACTACCGCGGCTGGCGCTTCAGCCCGCTCGACCAGGTCAACGTCGGCAACGTCAAGAAGCTCAAGGTGGCCTGGATCCACCAGCCGGGCGACATCACCCAGGGCATGCAGTCCACGCCGCTGGCCATCGACGGCGTCATCTACTACATCGGGCCGAACCTGCGCGTCTTCGCGGTCGACGGCGCCACCGGCAAGGAGCTGTGGCGCCACATCATCGAGCTCGACGCGGTGGCGGGCAAGTCGATCTTCAGCGGCTACAGCCGCGGCGTCTCGGTCGGCCACGGCAAGGTCTACGTCGGCACCACCGACGGCCGTGTGGTCGCGCTCGACCAGAAGACCGGCAAGCTGCTGTGGGCCACCCAGCTCACCGACCCGGCCAAGTGCCACGGCTGCAACTTCACCTCGCCGCCCACGCTCGCGGGCGAGGTCGTGGTGCTCGGCCCGACCGGCGGCGACATCGCGCAGAGCGGCAAGATCTACGCCGTGAACGCGCTCACCGGCGAGAAGCTTTGGCAGTTCGAGACCATCCGCAACGACCCGGCCAGCTGGCCCGGCGAGAGCGGCAAGACCGGCGGCGGCGGCGCGTGGATGGCCGGCCAGTACGACCCCAAGCAAGACCTGTTCTTCATCGGCACCTCCAACGCGGCGCCCGACTTCGATGGCTCCAAGCGCAAGGGCGACAACCTCTACACCGCCACCACCCTGGCCATCGAGCCCAAGACCGGCAAGCTGCGCTGGCACCACCAGGAGATTCCGCACGACGTCTGGGACTACGACTCGGCCTATGAATTCCTGCTGATCGACAAGGGCGGCAAGCAGATGATGATCCACCTCAACAAGGGCGGCTTCGTCACCGTGATGGACAGCGCGAGCGGCAAGGTCGACAACGTTTGGCAGTTCTCCGAGAACGTGAATTGGGTCAAGAGCGTGAACCCGAAAACCGGTGCACTGGTCGGCCGCAACGAGCCCGAGATCGGCAAGAGCAAGGTGTTCTGCCCCAGCGCCTTGGGCGCGCGCAGCTGGAACCACGGCGCCTACAGCCCCAAGACCGGCCTGTGGTACAGCAACGCGCAAGAGTTCTGCAATCGCCTGACCGTCGCCGACGACCACGACCCCAGCAAGCTGGCGTTTTCGCAGCCCAACTTCGGCATTTCCGAGATCGCCTTCGAAGCGCCCCCGGGCGGCAAACCGTCGGCGCGGCTGCAGGCCGTCGACCCGTTCACCGGCAAGCGTGCGTGGACGGTCGACTACCCGTTGCCGGGCTTGGGCGGTGTGCTCGTGACGGCAGGCGACCTGGTCTTCAACGGCGATTCGCGCGGCCTGGTCCACGCCTACGAGGCCAAGAGCGGCCAGGAGCTGTGGAGCTTCAACACCGGCTCGGGCATCCGCGCCGGCATCATGAGCTACTCGGCCGGCGGCAAGCAGTACATCCTGGTGCCCAGCGGCATGGGCTCGCTGTTCCCCGGCTTCATCGGCGGGCTCTACCCGGAGTTCAAGACGCTCAACGGCGGTGCCGCGGTGATGGCGTTCACGCTCGAATGATGAAGCACGACGCGCTTGAAGCGGCGTTCGCGGCGCGGCGGTGGCGTGCGCTGCCGCTCGCCGCAACGCTGATGCTCGGCGGGCTGCTGGGTGCGGGCGCGGCGGTCGCGGCCGACAGCCCGGCGGTGGCCGCCGACGCACCGGCTGCCGCCGACGTGGCGGCTGCCGTTCCTTCGGCCCAGCAGTTGGCCGATCCCGAGTGGGTGGCCCAGGGCCGCAAGCGCTTCATCAGCGCCTGCGCCTATTGCCACGGACAGCAGGGCGAAGCCGGCAAGGGCAAGTCGTTCAAGGACCG
>NZ_JANMWL010000229.1:0-3937 GCF_031393925.1 Methylibium sp.
CACACCTGCTCAGCTGTGAACGCGCCTGCGCTCCACCGCCTCGATCTTGAGCAGTTGCCGGTACTTCGTGACCGTGCGCCGTGCGACCACCAAGCCCTGCTGGGCCAGTTGGCGCGCGATCTCGGCGTCCGACAGCGGCGCGCTCGAACGCTCCGCTTCGATCATGTCCTTGATGAGCCCGCGGATCGCGGTGGCCGAACAGGCACCGCCGCTGGCGGTGGTCATGGCGCGCGAGAAAAAGTACTTCAGCTCGAATACGCCCAGCGGCGTGGCCATGTATTTATTGTTGGTCACGCGCGAGACCGTCGACTCGTGCAGCCCCACCTCGTCGGCGATCTCGCGCAGGCCCAGCGGCTTCATCGCCAGCGCACCGTATTCGAAGAAGTGCTTCTGCCGCTTCACGATCGCCTGCGACACGGAAAGAATGGTGGCAAAGCGCTGCTCGATGTTGCGCACCGTCCAGCGCGCCTCTTGCAAGTGCGCCGCCATCTCGGTGTTTTGCGCGCAGCGGTGGCGCGCGAACATTTCGGCATACACATGGTTCAGGCGCACGCGCGGCGCGATCACCGGGTTGAGGATCACCGCCCACTGGCCGCGCACCTTGCGGATGATGACGTCGGGTGTCACGTACTGCACCGGGCTGCCGCCAAAGCGCCAACCGGGCCGCGGGTCGAGCCGGCGGATGCGCTCGCACACCGCCTCGATCTCGGCGGGCGTGCGCGATAGCGTGCGCGCCAGGCCGTTCACGTCCTTGGCCGCGAGGGAGGGCAGGTGCTCGGCGATGATCCGCCGCGCCGTCTCGCGCGCCTGCGGGCATGCAATGTCGGCCAGTTGCAGCAACAGGCATTCGCCGACGCTGCGCGCACCCACGCCGGAAGGGTCGAGCGCCTGCACTCGGCCGATCGCGATCTGCATCTCTTCCTCGGTGGGCATCGGGTCGAGTTCGGCGATGGACAACAGCTCGGCCATGTCGGCGCGCAGGTAGCCGTCGTCGTCGAGCGACTCCACGATCACCTTGGCCAGCACCACTTCGCGCTGCGACAGCGAAAGAACATTGAGCTGGCCGTGCAGGTGCGCGGTGAGCGAGGTCTCGACCGCCATCGTGTCCATGACGCTCATTTCGCCGTCTTCGCCGCGACGCTGCGAGCCGTAGCTGTCGGCCTGCCAGCTGTCGCGTTCGCCGTCGCTGCCGTTGTCGAGATCGGCGTTGCCGGCACCCGCCGCATCGGCGTCGTCGGCCACCGTCGCGTCGGCCACGGTGCCGGCGGCCAGCGGCACGGCCGCAGCACCCGAGGCCGGGTCGAGGTCGACGTCCTCGCCTTCGAGGAAGGGGTTCTTGCCGAGCGCGTCGTGGACTTCCTGGGCGAAATCGAGCGATGAAAGCTGAAGCAGCCGCACTGCGTGTTGCAGGCGCGGCGACAGCGTCTGCTGTTGGCGCTGTTCGGCCCGAACGGTCATCGTCGTCATGCGAAAAATCCTTGGCGGCTGGGCGGTGTGACGGGGCTGCGGGCAGAGCGGGTGCTGAGGCGTTTGCACGGCGGTACTTGCAACACCTGTGCCCATTCGGGCGTCCCGTCGCAATCAGTCACGCCTGCGCGGCGGACACCCTCCATCCGCCCGGCATTTGTTGCGCAGGCCGCACAGATGCTGGCTCGGCGGTGAGTGCTTTTCATGCGACGTGCCTGCCCGCCGGTTCTTTACGCGGCTCGACCCACCCGGGTGAGGGAAGGGGGTACCCGCTTTTTGCCGACCCCGGCGCGCAAATTGCAGCAAAGCCGCCCGCTGCCCTGGCGACACCTCTGCGCGCGACTTCCCTTATGCGCCGCAAACCCGGGCGCACCGCGCGACACGCTGCAGTCAAACACGACCGAATGGTTTAACGAAAAAGGCACGTCGCTTGCCCCCTCGGCACAGCGCGATGCGCGTCGCACCGCTGCCACCCAGGAGACACCATGCCCACCAGCCGCCCCCCGACCAGCCGCACCAGCACCAGCGCGCGTAACGAAATCATCACGATGCTCAAGGACGACCACAAGCGCGTGAAAAAAGCGTTTCGCGACTTTGAAAAGCTCGACCCGGCGCAAGACGCCGAGCAGTGCCAGCAGATCGTGCGGCATACCTGCAATGAACTGACGCTACACGCCACGCTCGAGGAAGAGCTGCTCTATCCGGCGGCCAGGCAAGCGCTGCCCGACGCCGACCTCGTCAATGAAGCCGAGGTGGAACACGCCAGCGCCAAGGACCTGATCGAGCAGTTGAAGGGCATGGCCCCGGACGACGAGAAATACTGCGCCACCTTCAAGGTGCTGGGCGAATACATCAAGCACCACGTCAAGGAAGAAGAAAACGAAATGTTTCCCGAGTTGAGCAAGGTCAAGCTCGACTGGGACAGCCTGTGCGCCGAGATGAACGCGCGGCGCGCCGAACTCACCGCGGAGTTGATGCCCGAGCAGGCCGAAGCGGACGACGAAGTAGCGGAATCGGTCGAACCGACCACGAGCGCCAGCCGCGACACGCGCCGCCCCAACCCGGCCCAGCAGCACGGCGCAACCCGCGCGCGCGTTACCCGCAGCGGTGAAACACGCGCCCAGGCGGCCGCTCGCAGCGACGACGCGGAAGGCAGCGACGACCCGCGCGACGGCGACTGAAACGCCCGCCGCCGCACACCGAGGACTCTTTCGCATGCCGACCACCCTGATCGTGTTTTCTCCGCTGCGCTGGAATGCCATGCAGGAGCGACCGCAGCAATTGCTGTTGCGCCTGGCGAGTGGCTGGCGCGTGCTGTTCGTCGAAGAGCCGGTGCCGGGCAACGGCCCGGCGCGTCTGCAGATCGAGGCCGCGGCACCCACGGTCGAGGTGCTGTGCGCGCACACGCCGCTGCCGGCGGCCGGCTTCCACGACGATCAGCTGCCGCTGCTGCGTGCGCTCCTCGCCGGCCATTTGCGCGCGCACGGCATCGACGATTACGCGGTGTGGTTCGCCACGCCGCTGGCGCTGCCGCTGATCGACGAGCTGCAGCCGCGCGCGGTGGTCTACGACTGCATGGATGAGCTGTCCTCGCTCGTCGGCGCGCCGCACCTGCTGCACCAGCGTGAGGCGGCGCTGCTGGGCATGGCCGATCTCGCCTTCGCGAGCGGGCCCTCGCTGTGCGAGGCCCGCAGCGGCCTGCGCGGCGACATGCACTGCCTGCCGAGCGCGGTGGATGCACACGCCTGGTCGCCCATCACGCTCGACCGCAACAGCGCCGAGGCCCTGGCCGCGGCGCGGCTCCAGGCCCACATCGCAGGGCCGCGGCTGGGCTACTGCGGCGCGATCGACGAGCGCATCGACCTCGCACTGCTGGCGCGGCTGGCCGACGCGCGCCCCGACTGGCAGATCGTGATGGCCGGGCCGGTGCTCGGCATCGCGGCGGGGAGCCTGCCGCAGCGCGACAACCTCCATTGGCTGGGCTCGCAGCCCGGCGAGCGACTGGCGCATCTGGTGTCGGCCTGGCATGTGTGCCTGATGCCGTTCAAGCTGCACCCGGCCGTGCGCCAGGCGAGCGCTGCGACCAAGGCGCTCGAATACATGGCCGCCGAAAAACCGATCGCCAGCACCGCTTTGCCGGACGTGAGCGCGCTCTATGCCGACGTGGTGGCGCTGGCCGACGACGCCCCAGGTTTTGTAAACGCCTGCACGCGCCTGCTCGGCGAGTCGGGCGCGGCTCAGGCGGCGCGGGTAGGCGCGATGCGCAAGCATGTCGAGTCCACGTCGTGGGATGCGACGGCCGAGCGCATCGCGGCGCTCCTCGAGGGCGAACTCTGCGAGTACCGCCTACCGGGTGCATTGCGGGAGGGGCCAGGTTGCGAGGCGAGGCGTTTGCCGTCTGCATCGATGCCGATCAACAGCGACGCCCGGGCGGCACGCGGCGGCGAGCGGGGCGGCATCGGCGTCGAGA
>NZ_JANMWL010000242.1:0-4914 GCF_031393925.1 Methylibium sp.
GCTGGCAGCATGCGCAGACGGCGCACTCGACCTGCTGGCCGAGGAACTGCGACTGGCGCACGACGCGCTCGGTGCGATCACCGGCGCCTTCACCGCCGACGATCTGCTTGGCGAAATCTTCGGGCGCTTTTGCATCGGGAAGTGATGCCCTTCACGGGCTGCCGTCGCGGGCCACCGGACCGAGCGATGGAGAGCGCCGGTCCGCGCGCCGATAATCGAGCGAGACAGCCCGGCGCTTTACCAACGATCCACCTATGACCCACGACGAACTGTTTCAGGCCATCCAGTCGCTGAACGCCGAAGACGCGTTCAGGCCGCGCCTGGACGCGGCGCAGTGGCGTACGTTCCTGCAATATCTGACGCCCCATGAGTTGCGCGGCGGTGATCTGCTGCTCAAGCAGGGCGACCAGGATCGCACGGTCTATTTCCTGGGCCAGGGCACGCTGCAGGTGTATGTGAGCGGTGGCCTGCCGGGGGCCAACAAGATCGCGATCCTGCGGCCTGGCTCCATTTGCGGCGAGCCGGGTCTGTTTGCCGACGGCGTACGCACCGCCAATGTCGAGGCGATGACGCCGAGCATTGCCTGGGCGATGCGCCTGCCACGCTTCGAAGAGCTTGGTGCGCGCGTGCCGGCGATCGCGCTCGAGGTGCTGCGAGCCGCGGGATCGGTGATGGCCTTGCGCATGCGCGCCAACCTGACGCGTCAGATGCCGATCACGTAGTTGGATCGCTGCGCTCGTGAACATCGACAAGGGCAGCATTCGCGGCCCTTGTCGATGAAAGAGAGTACGAGTGAGGGCAGCGCGAGGGGTCAGTGCCCGTCGAAGCTGACCAACGTGAAGAGCGACAGACCCGCTGCGCGCAGCTTGGCGGCGCCGCCAAGCTCGGGCAGGTCGACGATCGCTGCGCCCTCGATCACCGTTGCCCCGAGCCGCTCGAGCAGGCGTTTGCCGGCCATCATGGTGCCGCCGGTGGCGATCAAGTCGTCGATCAGCAGAACGCGAGCGCCGGGCTCGACCGCGTCGGTGTGGATCTCGACCGTCGCCGAGCCGTATTCCAGCTCGTAGCTCTCCGCCACCGTCGCATAGGGCAGCTTGCCCTTCTTGCGGATCGGCACGAAGCCAATGCCCAGTTCGTAGGCCAGCACCGAGCCGATGATGAAGCCACGCGCGTCGAGTCCGGCCACCGCGCTGGCCTGCAGCCCGAAATAGCGATGCACGAACTGGTCTATCAGCACCCGAAACACCCGGGGACTCTGCAGCAGCGGCGTGATGTCGCGGAACTGCACGCCGGGCGTCGGCCAGTCGGTCACGGTGCGAATGGTGTCGCGGATCAGGGTGCGGTCGTCCATGGAAGTCGGGTCAGGGCGCCGGCTCGAGGCGGGTAAGGATTGTGCCGCTGCCCATGCCATGCCGGCGTCGCGCCGCCGCAAGCCAAGCGCTCTGCACGATCGCAGCCGGAGGTGATGCCGGGGCCAATGCTCAGCCTTCGAGCAGCCGCTTCTCGGCCAGCGCCAGCGCCTCGGGTCGACCCGACAGCACCAGCGTGTCGCCGGCCTGTAGGACGACGTCGCGGCCGGGCCTCAGGGCTGCGCCGCCCGCGCGGCGCAGTGAGACCACCTGCACCTCAAGGGGATCGAGCGCTTGCTGGCCAAGCGTCTGGCCATGTCGGGCGCCGCGTTCGGCGAGCGTGATGCTCTGCAACCGGGCCTGGTGCATTTCCTCGACGGTGTCGTCGTCGGCGCCGTGGAAGTAGCCGCGCAGCAGCCCGTAGCGGGCGTCACGCTGGTCTTGAACGATACGGATCACGCGCCGCACTGGCACGCCGACGAGGGCCAACACGTGCGAGGCCATCATCAACGAGCCTTCGATCGCCTCGGGCACGACTTCGGTGGCGCCGGCCGCCCGCAGCCGTTCGAGATCGCTGTCGTCGATCGTGCGTACGATCACCGGCACGGCGGGCGCATGCGCCCGCACCAGCCGCAGGATCTTCAGCGCCGCTGGCGTGTCGTGGTAACTCACCACCACTGCGGTCGCGCGAGCCAGACCGGCGGCCATCAAGCTCTTCAGGCGGGACGCGTCCCCGAACGCGACGTTCTGCCCGGCGGCGGCGGCTTGACGCACGCGGTCCGGGTCGAGGTCTAGCGCCATGTAGGCAATGTGCTCGGCCTCGAGCATCCGCGCCAGGTTCTGGCCGCTGCGGCCGTAGCCGCAGATGATGACGTGCGCCTCGGCGCTGATCGCGCGCTTGGCGATCGAGGTGACGGCCAGCGACTGCAGCAGCCAGTCGCTCGCGGCCAATCGCATCACGATTCGGTTGCTGTAGAGCACGATGAGCGGCGTGGCGAGCATCGACAGCACCATTGAAGCCAACACCGGGCCTTGCAACTGGGGAGGCAGCAACTTGCCCTGTCCCGCCAGCTGCAGCAGCACGAAGCCGAACTCGCCGGCCTGTGCGAGATAGAGGCCCGTGCGCAGCGCCACGCCCGTGGTTGCACCAAAGCCGCGCGCCAGGGCGGTGACGAGGCCAAACTTGAAGAGCACCGGCACGGTGGTCAGCAGCGCCACCAGCATCCACTGGTCCCAGATCGCGCGCAAGTCGAGTTTCATGCCGATGGTGACGAAGAACAGGCCGAGCAGTACGTCGTGAAAGGGCCGGATGTCGGTCTCGACCTGGTGCTTGTATTCGGTCTCGGCGATGAGCATGCCGGCGATGAAGGCACCGAGCGCGAGCGACAGGCCCGCATGCTCGGTGAGCCAAGCCAGGCCGAGCGTGACCAGCAGCAGGTTGAGCACGAACAATTCCTCGCTGCGGCGACGCGCCACCAACGTGAGCCACCACCGCATCACGCGCTGGCCGCCCACGAGCAGCAGCGTGAGCAAGACGGTGGCCTTCAGCGCTGCGATCAGCAGCGCGCGTGTCATGCCTTCGGCGGATTCGCCCAGCGCGGGGATCAACACGAGCAGCGGCACGACCGCCAAGTCCTGAAACAGCAGCACGCCCATCACGCGGCGGCCGTGTTCGGTCTCGAGTTCGAGCCGATCAGCCATCAGCTTGACAACGATCGCAGTGCTGCTCATCGCAAGCGCCGCGCCCAGCGCAATGGCGCTCTGCCAACCCAGACCCCAGGAACGGCCGAACATCGACAGCACCCATGCAAGCGTGGCGTTGCCGGCGATCGCGGCGAGCACCGTGAGGCCAACCTGCGACAGCCCCAGGCCGAACACCAGCGCGCGCATGCTGCGCAACTTGGGCAGGTTGAACTCGAGCCCGATGACGAACATCAGGAACACGACGCCGAACTCGGCGAGGTACTGCATACCCACCGAGTCGCCGGCCAGTGCAAGCGCATGGGGACCGATCGCCACGCCCACGGCCAGATAGCCGAACATCGGCGGCAGCCGTAGCGAGCGGCACGCGGCCACGCCGAGCACTGCGGCCACCAGGTAGAGCAGGGCAAGTTCGAGCGATGAGGCCATAGGCGGCGCGCTTGCAGGTTCGGCGCCGCGACAAGGGCCGCGCCTAGAATCGTTGGATGCTACCCAAGGCCCCGGACGTGCAGCCCCGGGGCGCACCCTGTGAGCCAGCCGTTAACTTCATCAGCGCAGCGCAGCGTCGACATGGGCGCGCAGGTGCTTGCCATTGAAGCCGAAGCGCTCGGCGCGCTGCGTCAGCGAGTCGCCGGGCCCATGGCCGGCGCGTTTGCCGCCGCGGTGGCCTTGATGCTCGCCTGTCGTGGTCGCGTGGTCGTGATGGGCATGGGCAAGAGCGGTCATGTCGGGCGCAAGATTGCCGCGACTCTCGCGTCGACCGGCACGCCTGCGATGTTCGTGCATCCTGCGGAGGCGAGCCATGGCGACCTTGGCATGGTGACGCCGGGCGACGTGGTGCTGGCCATCTCCAACTCCGGAGAGGTCGATGAGCTGACGGTGATCATGCCGGCGATCCGTCGGCTCGGCGTTTCGCTGCTGGCGATGACGGGTCGGCACCAGTCCACGCTGGCCCGGCATGCGGATGTGGTGCTCGACAATTCGGTCGCACAGGAGGCCTGCCCGCTGAACCTGGCGCCGACCGCGAGCACCACCGCGCAGCTCGCCCTCGGCGATGCGCTCGCGGTGGCGCTGCTCGACGCGCGTGGCTTCAAGGAGGCTGACTTTGCGCGTTCCCACCCGGGCGGCTCGCTTGGCCGCAAGCTGCTCACGCATGTGCGCGATGTGATGCGCAGCGGCGAGGCGATCCCCCGCGTTGCGCTCGACACCGTGTTCACCGAATTGATGCGCGAGATGAGCGCCAAAGGCCTGGGCGCCACCGCGGTGGTCGACCTGCGCGGCAAGGTCCGAGGTATTTTCACCGACGGCGACTTGCGCCGGCTGGTCGAGAAGGGGCGCGACCTGCGTGCGCTCGTGGCCGCCGATGTCATGCAAGCCGCGCCGCACACGGTGCGCGACGATGCGCTGGCAGTGGATGCGGCCGACCTGATGGAAAAGCGGCGTATCACCAGCGTGCTGGTGGTCGATGCCACCGGTGTGCTGGTCGGCGCCCTCAACACCAATGACCTTCTGCGCGCGAAAGTCATCTGACCCATGCGCGAGATCCGACCGACCTTGGCGTTTGCGCCCGAGCTGTTGCTGCGCGCGCAAGGCATGCGCGCCGCGATCTTCGATGTCGACGGCGTGCTCACCGACGGGCGCCTCTACGTCGACGAACATGGCGAGAGGGTCAAGGCCTTCAGCACGCTCGACGGTCACGGCCTGAAACTGCTCGCCAGGGGCGGCATCGAGCCGGTGCTGATCACCGGGCGCGGGGGGGGGGCGGGGGGGCGCCCGGGGGCCCGCCAGGGGAGAGGGCGCGCGCGAACTAGGGGCAAAAACAAACAAACCGCCCGCGCCACCCAACGGGGGGGGGGGGGGGTGG
>NZ_JANMWL010000124.1:0-3851 GCF_031393925.1 Methylibium sp.
TCAACCGATCGCTGTTTGCGCTGCGTGACGTCGGCCAGCGCAAGACAGCGGTACTCTGTGCCAGCCTTCGCCGGATCAACCCGACGGTTGAGGTCGAGGAGCAACCGGTGCGGATCGTCGAGGCCGTCCAGCTGCACGACCTGCTGGATGGCCGCCCGTCCCATTCCATCGTCGTCAACTGTGCCGACCAACCCAGCGTGGACGCGACCTCCGCGCTCGTAGACGAAGCATGCAAGCGTTCCGGCATGTCATACGTCATCGCCGGTGGGTACAACCTTCACCTAAGCCTGATTGGCATGACCGTTATCCCCGGCCGGTCGGCGTGCTATCACTGCGGCTGCATCAGCCTCGGGGAACAGCAGGGCGACGACCTGCAGAACCTGCGCAAGCTGGCGCGCCCGTGGCGGAACATCGGGAACTTGGCGCCACTCGCTGCAATCACCGCATCATTTGCGGCCAGCGAGGTGCTGCGCCTCGCGGTGGCGTCCGACCGGCTGCCGCCAAGAATGCTCGGCCGACGGGGTGAGTTCAATTTCCTCACCAATGAACTGCACATGGTCGAACTGCCGCCGCGCGAGGAATGCGGATGCTGCGCCGACAGGGCAGCCGCGCCTATTTGAAGATGGATTTGACTGCACGAAGACTGCACGCCAGTGGTCGGCTCGCACTCTCGCAGCACAAGCACTCGGGATGATTTGATGCGGGGCAGTTGTCAAACCACCGAGCCCCGCTTCCATCTCTGGTGGGACCGCAGATCGAGGGTCGATCCGGCAGTGAGCGTCCGCTATGGAACGTTCTTGCGAGCGCCCGCTCTTGGCCGTCAGCGTCGCCCAACAACGCCAGCTCCCAGCACCTAAAACCCGCCGCGCGTCACGCGTAGTGCCGCAGCACGAGGTAGTCGCCCGTCACGGCCTGCGATTCCACCAGCGCGTAGCCGCGGACCTGCCAACGCACCATCGATGTGTGTGCAGGGGCCGCCGATTCGCTGGCATGGCGTGCCAGCGTCAGATGCGGTTGCCAGCGTCGGGTTTCGGTCGCCAGGTCCAGGCGTTCGAGCCCAACGCGCAGGGCAGCATGCAGCGCGGGCAGGGCCTGCGGCACGGCCTGCGGGGTCAGCACCGCGATGCCGTTCGGCCAGCGTTGCGCGCGGTCCAGGTGCAAGGTGAACGCACTGCAAGACACCCGCAATCCGTCGATCAGCTCGGGCAGGCGTCGCCGGGGCACTGCACCCAGAAAATGCAGGGTCAGATGCAGCCGCTCGCTGCGCTCCGGCACGGCATGGGCATCCCAGGCCCAGGCGTTGCGGCATCGGGCCAGGGCCTCGCGCGTGCCATCGTCCGGCCAGAGGGCAAGGAAAAGGCGCGCTGTGCCGCCGGCTTTCATGCCGCATGGGCTGCACAGACGGCCGGCAGCACTTCGCCGATCGGCCCGCGCAACAGCGCGTCGGCAACAGGGTCCATCGGCGTCGGCTGGTTGTTGATGATCACGATGTGTGCACCGGCCTGCCTGGCCACCGGAACGACACCCGCCACCGGATAGACCTGCAGCGTGCTGCCGACCGCGAGCAGCAGGTCGGCTTGGGCGGCGGCAACCATGGCGCGATCGATGACCGCCGGCACCAGGGCTTGCCCGAAGGAGATCGTGTCGCTCTTCAGGATGCCGCCGCAGGCGCGGCACGCCGGATCGGCCTCGCCGGCGCGAACCCGATCCAGCACGTTGGCCATCGGCGTGCGCTGGCCGCAGCCCCAGCACATGGCGCGGCGCATCGTGCCGTGGACTTCGATGATGCGCTCGCCGGCATGGCCTGCCAGCCGGTGCAACTCATCGATGTTCTGCGTGATCAGCGCGTGCAGCTTGCCGCGAGTCTCCAGTTCCACCAGTGCGAGGTGGCCGCGATTGGGGCGCGCCTGCCACGCGGGATGCGCCAGGCGGCTGCGCCACGCGGCCTGGCGCACCTGCGGGTCGGCCAGGTAGTGCTGCAGCGTCGACTGCTGCTCGGCGGCCGGGTTGACAGTCCAGACGCCTTGCGGCCCGCGAAAATCGGGGATGCCGGAATCGGTCGAGATGCCCGCCCCCGTCAACACGACGATGCGCCGGGCCGCGGCGATCCAGGCCCTGACGAGCTTGATGGCGTCGGTGGGCTGCACGTTCGAACAGGCCTCTGGGTTGCCCTTACAGGGTGGGCAGGCGCTCGAAGCGGTCGAAGCGAGGAAACGGTGGCTGCACCGGCGTTACTTCGAGCTCGTCGACAAGTGCCCAGGTCATGCCATCGCGCAGCCACCTGCACAGGTCCGCAAGCTGCTGGGGCGAACCCTGCAGCAGCACCTCCACCGACCCGTCCATGCGGTTACGCACCCAGCCGGTAACTCCCATCTCGCGCGCGCGGCCCACGCAGGCTTCGCGATACCCGATGCCTTGCACACGGCCACAGACCCGCACCAGCCAGCTCTCGAGCAGCCCTTCTTCGTCGTCGCTCATGCGCAGACTTTGCGCGCGATGCCGATGTCGAGCAAGCCCGGCACCGCTGCGCCGGGGCACGACGCGTTGCCCGGCTGGGCGTACGATCGATGGCCCCATTGGCGCCATTCGCAAGGGTTCACGATGAGCGACCCGGACTTCGCAATGCAGCGCCAGCAGATGACCGCGGAGATCGCCATGCACACGATCTTTCTGACCGGGCGACTGGGCAAGGCGGCGCTCGGCCGGCGCGTCCTGGACGCGATGGCCAAGGTGCCGCGCCACGCCTTCGTGCGCCTCGAATTGCAGCCCCTCGCCTACGCCAACACACCGTTGCCGAGCGGCTACGGCAAGACGATCTCGCAGCCGTTCATCGTCGCGCTGATGACCGACCTGCTCGATCTGCAGCCGACCGACATCGTTCTCGAGGTCGGCACCGGGCTGGGCTACCAGACGGCGATCCTGGCCGAGCTGACGCAGCATGTTTACAGCATCGAGTTGATCGAGGAACTCGCGCTCGACGCGCGCCAACGTCTGGCCCGGCAGGGCTGCAGCAACGTCGAGTTGCGCGTTGGTGACGGCCGCGCCGGCTGGCCCGACCACGCGCCGTTCGACAAGATCATCGTCACCGCGGCGCCCGATCTCGTGCCGGCGTCGCTGATCTACCAGTTGAAGCCGGGCGGCAGGATGGTCATTCCCGCCGGCCTGCCCGACGAGCAGCAACTCCTGCTGGTGGAGAAAGACAGCCACGACACGCTATCGACGCGCGAGATCCTGCCGGTTCGGTTTTCGCTGCTCGAGGACGCCGAGGCAGGCTGAATCCGCACGCGCGAACCCGACCGCCGACACTACGCCCGCGTGCGCGCCGCGTTCATCACCAGCGCCAGCAGGCCGTAGTAGCCGCAGGTGGCGACCAGGTCGACCACGGCGGGCTCGCCGAAGCGCGCGATCGCCTTCGCCCAGGTGACGTCGCCGACCTGGCCGCGGTCCTGCAGCAGCTCGACGCAGAAATCGTGCACCAGGGCCTCGTCGTCGGCCATCGTGGCCGGCCGTTCGCCGCGCTCGATCGCGCTCACCGTGGCGGCCGCGAGGCCCTCGCGCTCGGCGATCGGTGCGTGGATCGCCCACTCGACCGGCTGCGCGAAATGCTTGGCCGTGACCAGGATCGCCAGCTCGGTCAGGCGCACGCCGATGGCGCTGCGGTAACGCAGGTATTCGCCCAGGCGCTGCACATGGCCGGAGAGTTCGGGGCTGCGCAGCAGCGGCACGAAGGGCGCGAGCACGGCGCCGCGCGGGCCGGCGATCATTGCCTCGGCCTCCTTGCGCTGGGCCTCGGTCCAGCGCTCGGGCGGGATGGGGGGCAGGCGGTCTTGAGCCATGGCGGTGTGCAGTGT
>NZ_JANMWL010000149.1:0-3341 GCF_031393925.1 Methylibium sp.
GGCGGGGATCGACACCTGCTGGCGCTGGCCATGCTCGTCGAGCACGCTGATGCTGTGGGTTTGCGGCGCTCGGGCCGCAGTCAGGCGAGGCAAGGGAGGCGTCATCGGAGGGCGTCGTGTAGGCGAATGGTCGGCAGGAACACCCTTGATGATGACGGCGGGCCGCACGCGGCGGCCCGTCAAGGGGAATCAGCACGCCCGCCCGAGGCAGGCCCCGCCCCATCGGGGCAACTACTTCTTGGGGCTGCCCTGCTGCTCGGCGGCGGTGGCCTTGCCGCTCGGCGGCCCGGTCGCGGTCTTGGTCGGCGAATGGGCACCCGCGGCCTCCAGCGGAGGGGCCGACGCGGCGGCCGACGGCGGGGCCGAAGCGGCGGCCATCGGCACATAGGGGCCAGGGTCGGCGCAAGGCGGTGGCGTCGCGGTCGCCGGCAGTGCGCCGCTCGCAGCCGTCTTGGCGTATTTGGCCGCGACCTTGTCCTGCACCTGGCAGAGTTGGAAGGCGCCGACCTTGTCGGTCCAGGCAGCCTTGGCCTTGGCCTCGTCGGCCTTGGCCTTGGCTTCGGGCGTGGGCCCGGCCAGCTTGGCGAGCGCGACCCCGGACGCTGCGAGCAGCGTGGCGGCGCACAGTGCGGCGCCGCGGGACAGGAGCTTGTTCATCGTGCTGTTTCCTTAAGCCTTCAAGCCCGCACTGCGGTGTGACGGGCGTCTCCCGGCGCCGATCGCTGCGACGGGATCTTGCCGGCCGCGATGTCGTCGGCCCAGAGTTGGTGGTGTTCGTGCGCCCAGGCTTCGTCGACATAGCCGGTGCGCATGGCCGAGAAGGCGCCGGTCATGCCGAGCGTGCCGAGGTAGATGTGGCCGAGGAACATCGCCATCATCAGCACCGTGGCCACGCCGTGGATCATGTTGGCGATCTGCATGTCGCCGCGGGTGTAGGCCAACCCCGGGATCAGCTTGTCGAGCACGAGGCCGGAACCGACCACCACGATGCCGAGCGCGAACACGCCGCCCCAGAAGATCAGCTTCTCGCCGGCGTTGAAGCGACCCGATGGAACGTGCTCGTGGTTGAAGAGGCCGCCGCCCTTGCGCAGCCAGACGAGGTCGGATTTGTTCGGCCAGTTGCTGCGCAGGAAGGTGAAGAAAACCACCACCAGCGAGACAGCAAAAACGGGGCCGGCGAAGTTGTGCAGGTTCTTGAGCGCATAGCTGAGCCAGCCGAACAGCGCGCCGCCGATGAGCGGCAGCAGGATGAACTTGCCGAACGCCATCACGATGCCCGAGATGGCGAGGACGGAGAACGCAATCGCGTTGCTCCAGTGGGCGGCACGCTCGAAGTAGGTGAAGCGCTCGATCTTGCGGCCGGTGTCGGGTGCGCCGACAGTGAGCGGGCCGCGCGTCTTGTAGAACAGACCGATCGCAATGACCACGATCAGCAGCAGCGCTCCACCATAGGGAAGGATCCAGCGGTTACGCACCTGGCGCCAGGCCTCGCCGGCGCTGGTCAAGCGAATGAACGGGTACTCCACCATCTCCTGGATCAGCACGCCATTTTCGGCGCCGGGCAGGTTGGTGATGCCGGGCTGGTTGCCCGATTCGCGCACACCACGCCAGAACGGCGCGTTGTTGAGCGGCTGGCTCTTGGCGCGTTGCGCGTTGCTCTCATCGAGCTGCGGTGTGACTGCGGAGGCGCTGGCCGCCGGGTCCACCGCTGGCGAGGCCTGCGCACCGGCCAGGCCGGCAAACACGCTCAGGCAGCCGGCGAGCAGGAGTTGAACGATGCGTTGCGTCATGGCGATCCCCGCGGGCATGCCGCTTTAGCGCGTGCGTACATATTCGTTCTGAGCCTGGTTGCGCGCCTTGAGTTCGGCCTCCCAGCTGCTGCGGTCGCCGGTCTTCCAGCCCGGCGAGTTGTAGACCGGGCTCGCGCCCTCCCAGGCCTTGGCATCCACTTTCTTGGCGCTGCTGGCACGCTCGGTTTCCTGGGGACGTTCGCTGCAACCAGCCAGCGCGAACAGCGTTGCGGCAAGCCACAGCGCGCCGCTCCATGTCTTGCCCGCATCGATGCGACTCATGACTTGATCACCTCCGACTTGGGTTGCGCCGCGCCGCCGGCCGGCTTGCCGTAGGCCGTGCCCCAGCCCCACACCTCGGAGCCCTTGCCGCGCTGAAGCACGCGGGTGCGGAAGATGTCGGCCACCACGTCGCCGTCGCCGCCGAGCAGTGCCTTGGTCGAGCACATCTCGGCACAGGCCGGAAGCTTGCCTTCGGCCAGGCGGTTGCGCCCGAACTTGTTGAACTCCGCGTCGGAGCCGTTGGCCTCGGGTCCGCCGGCGCAGAAGGTGCATTTGTCCATCTTGCCGCGCAGGCCGAAGTTACCGTTGGTCGGGAACTGTGGCGCGCCGAACGGGCAGGCATACGAGCAGTAGCCGCAGCCGATGCAGATGTCTTTGTCGTGCAGCACCACGCCCTCATCGGTGCGGTAGAAACAGTCGACCGGGCACACCGCCATGCAGGGCGCGTCGGAGCAGTGCATGCAGGCCACCGAGATGCTGCGCTCGCCGGGCACGCCGTCGTTCAGGGTGACCACGCGGCGGCGGTTCACGCCCCAGGGCACCTCGTGTTCGGCCTTGCAGGCGGTGACGCAGCCGTTGCATTCAATGCAGCGTTCGGCGTCGCAAATGAACTTCATTCTTGCCATGTTTTTCTCCGGTGTGTGGCGAGGTCGTTCAGGCGGCAACCCGCTCGATCTGGCACACGGTGGTCTTGGTCTCTTGCATCATCGTCACGCTGTCGTAGCCGTAGGTGGTGGCGGTGTTGACCGCTTCGCCAAGGATCACCGGCTTGGCGCCTTTGGGGTAGTAGGGCGCCATGTCCACGCCCTGCCAGTGGCCCGAGAAGTGGAAGGGCAAGAACACCGTCTCACGGTCAACGCGCTCGGTGACCTGTGCCTTGACCTTCAGGCGCGCGCCGGTCGGCGTCTTGACCCAGACGTCTTCGCCGTTGCGGATGCCGCGGTCGTTGGCGGCGGCCGGGTTGATCTCGACGAACATCTCCTGCTGCAGCTCGGCGAGATACGGATTGCTGCGCGTTTCTTCGCCGCCGCCTTCGTATTCGACCAAGCGGCCACTGGTCATGATCAGCGGGAACTCCTTGCCGATGTCCTTGTTCTTGTCCTGCAGCGTCTTGTAGAGCGTGGGCAGGCGCCAAAACGCCTTCTTGTCGTCGTGCGTCGGGTACTTGGCGACGAGATCGGGCCGGTTGGAGTAGAGCGGCTCGCGGTGCTGCGGAATGCCGTCCGGGAAGTTCCAGACCACCGCGCGCGCCTTGGCGTTGCCGAACGG
>NZ_JANMWL010000312.1:0-3387 GCF_031393925.1 Methylibium sp.
CCATGGAGCTTGCGCAGGGTCGGCCGCACGAGCACCGTGCGGTATTCGGCTAGCAGGGCCTCGGACACGACAAAGGGAAACGCGGCGGCCAGCATGCCGTCCAGGATGCGGGCGACGGGCGACGTTTCGTCCTTGGTCAGCAAACCCGCCACGACAACATTCGTATCGACAATGATCGCCGGGCGACTCACGGCTTGCGACGTACCGCTCGAACCTGTTCTCGAGCCACCGCCAGCGCCAGGTCTTCGCCAAGCTTGCTGTGCGCTCGCGCCCGGCGGACGAGCTCACGTGCGTCATCCCGCGACTTGATGCCGTAGAAATCCAGGCTTTCGTCGATCAGTTGCCCGATGGTCTTGTCGCGCTGCGCCGAGGCTTCCTTGAGCGCGCGGTAGCGCGCTTCAGACAGAGTGATGGTCAGACGACTCATTCGAACCTCGCATTGGTGCTTTAACACCAATATGTTATTGCATCGACGGGTTGGGGCATGAAGCCATGCCTCACAACAACACGATGTCGTACTGCTCCGGCGACAGACTCGGCTCCGTGCGCAGCGACACCGGCTTGCCGATGAAGTCGCTCAAGCCCGCCAAATGCTGGCTCTCCTCGTCGAGCAGCATTTCCACCACCGCCGCGCTGGCGATGACGCGAAACTCCTTGGGGTTGAACTGCCGGGCCTCGCGCAAGATCTCGCGCAGGATGTCGTAGCACACGCTGCGTGGCGTCTTGACCTGGCCCTTGCCTTCGCAGGTGGGGCAGGGTTCGCACAGCAGGTGGGCCAGGCTCTCGCGGGTGCGCTTGCGCGTCATTTCCACCAGGCCGAGCTGGGTAAAACCGCTGATGGTCGTCTTGGTGCGGTCGCGCGCGAGTTGCTTGCGCAGCTCGGCGAGCACCGCTTCCTGGTGCTCGGCGCGCACCATGTCGATGAAGTCCAGGATGATGATGCCGCCGAGGTTGCGCAGCCGCAGTTGCCGCGCGATCGCCAGCGCCGCTTCGAGGTTGGTCTTGAAGATGGTGTCGTCGAAATTGCGCGCGCCGACGTAGCCACCGGTGTTGACGTCGATGGTGGTGAGCGCCTCGGTCTGGTCGATGACGAGGTAGCCACCGCTCTTGAGTTCGACGCGGCGCGCCAGGGCGCGTTCGATCTCCTGGTCGATGCCGAACAAATCAAAGATCGGCCGCTCGCCGGCGTAGTGCTCGAGCTTGGCCACCGAGGTCGGCGTGTACTGAGCGCCAAAGTCGCGCAGCACCTCGTACTGCAGGCGCGAGTCGATGCGCACCGCTTGCGTCTGCTCATGGGTCAGGTCGCGCAGCACGCGCTGCACCAGGCTCAGGTCCAGGTGCAGCAAGGTGCCCGACGCCGCCTTGAAGGCGCGCTCGCGGATCGCGTTCCAGGTCTTGCGCAAATAGGCGATGTCCTCGGCCAGCTCGGCGTCGGTGGCCTCTTCGGCATTGGTGCGCAGGATGAAGCCGCCGCTGTGTCCGCTTTCGCTCTGGCCCACCAGCGCCTGCATGCGCGCACGCAACTGCTCGCGCAGTTCATGCGAGCCGATCTTCTGGCTGATGCCGATGCGGTCGTCCTGCGGCAGGAACACGAGCAGCCGCCCGGCGATGCTGATCTGCGAGGACAGCCGCGCGCCCTTGCTGCCGATCGGGTCCTTGATGACCTGCACCACCAAGGTCTGGCCTTCGAAGACCTGCTTCTCGATCGGCGGCACCGCCGTGTTGTCGCGGCCCGCGGGCTCGTCGCGGTGCAGGTCGGCCACATGCAAGAAGGCGGCACGCTCCAGGCCGATGTCGATGAAGGCGCTTTGCATGCCCGGCAGCACCCGCGCCACGCGGCCGGCGTAGATGTTGCTGAGCAGTCCGCGCTCGAGCGCACGCTCGATGTGCAGCTCCTGCACGACGCCGTTCTCGACGATCGCCACGCGCGTTTCCTGGGGCGCCCAGTTGATGAGGATGTCTTGCACGGGGGCGATGGTAGGTGGCTGGCGCGCCGTCAGAACTGCCAGCCCAGCGACCCGAGCAGTTGCGCGGTTTCAAACAGCGGCAGGCCCATGATTCCCGAATGGCTGCCTTCGATGTGCTCGATCCACGCCGCCGCCTGGCTCTGGATCGCGTAGGCGCCGGCCTTGCCGTGGGCTTCGCCGCTGGCAACGTAGCGCACGATCTCGTCGGCTTGCAGCACGCGCATGCGCACGCTGGAGATATGCAGCACGCAGGTGGGCTGGAACGCCGCATGCGGCCCCTCGCTCACCGCCACGGCGGTGAGAACGCGGTGGGTGCGCCCGGAGAGTGCCTGCAACAGCAGCGCCGCGTGTTCGTCGTCGGTGGGCTTGCCGAGGATGCGCGAGTCGACGGCCACGGTCGTGTCGGCACACAGGATGGGCGCTGCCGGCAGGCCGCGCGAGAGCAGCCGCATGCGCGCCGCGGCCAGCTTGGCGAGGGTCACGCGCTGCACGTAGTCGGCCGGCTCCTCGCCCGGTTGCACCGCTTCGAGCGCCTCGCTGTCCTCGTCCGCGCCCGGCAGCAGCAGTTCATGGCGCACGCCGATCTGCGCGAGCAACTGGCGGCGGCGCGGGCTCTGGGAGGCGAGGTAGAGGAAGTCGGGCACGGCCAGAGCCTCAGGCGCGGTGCTCATTCACGGTGGTAGGGATGGCCCGCGTTGACCGACCAGGCGCGGTAGAGCGCCTCGGCCAGCAACACGCGCGCCAAGGCGTGCGGCAAGGTCAGGTCCGACAGGCGCAAGGTCTCGTCGGCGCTCGCCTTCACGGCATCGGCCAGGCCGTCGGGCCCGCCCATCAACAGCGCCACGTCGCGCCCGTCGCGTTGCCAGGCCAGCAGGCGCTCGGCCAGCGCAGCGGTCGTGAGGCGCTGGCCGTGTTCGTCGAGCGCCACGCGGCGCGCGCCCTTGGGGCAGGCAGCGTCGATGCGCACGGCCTCGGCCGACTTGAGCGCATCGGCCGTCTTGCCCAGGGTGCGCGGCTCGGCCTTCACGGCCTTGAGCTCGACGCGCCACTCGGGCGGAAAGCGCTTCAGGTATTCGTCGCAGGCCGTCTCGGCCCAGCTTGGCAGGCGCTGGCCGACGGCGACCAGCGCCAGCCTCATGCGCCGCGCGCGGCCTTCTTGGCGGGCGCGGCTTTCCTGGCGGGGGCGGCCTTCCTGGCCGGCGCGGCAGCTTGCCTGGTGGGCGCGGCCTTCCTGGCCGGCGCGGCAGCTTGCCTTGCAGGCGCGGCCTTCCTGGTCGGCGCGGCCGCTTGCCTGGTGGGCGCGGCCTTCCTGGTCGGCGCGGCAGCTTGCCTGGTGGGCACGGCCTTCCTGGCCGGCGCTGCGCCGCTTTTCGGCGCGGCCGTCTGGCGTGCCGCTTACGCCCGCGAAGTTGAAATAGCC
>NZ_JANMWL010000014.1:0-11682 GCF_031393925.1 Methylibium sp.
CCCGCATAGCCGCCGCGGGAGCGGTAGGCGGGCCGCTCGGGGGTGGCCAACGCCACCGGCACGTCGTAGAAGTAGGCGTGCCAGCGCCGGCTACCCCACACCGGCCCGGCTTGCAGGCCGAGGTTCCAGCCGAGCCGCCCGGGCAGGTCGAGGTTGATGCTGGGCGTGGCGGTCCAGCCGACCATCTCGGGGCGGCCATCGAGCGTGAACGCGGCACGCACGGGTGCGCGCAAGTCGAGCTTCCAATCGCTGCCCCTGGTCAGGTTCAGGTTGATCTTGGGGCCGAATTCGAGGGTCGGCGACAGGTCGCTCATGCCGCGACGGGCTTCGTTGTCCTTGCTGCGCGTGGGCGCACTCGCGGACACGCTGAGGTCGAAGTCGACGCGCTCCGACTCGAACAGCACCGCACGCGCACCGTCGCGGTCGGCCTTGAAGATCTCGCCGCGGTAGACGACGTAGGGCACCGGCAGCAGCCAGTCGTGCGACTGGTCGGAGCCGCGGTAGTGCGGCAGGCGCAGCGCGCCGGCGCCCAGGCCCAGCTCCCACAGCGGGCGTTCGGCCGCCGTTGCCGAACCCGCACCCAGCGCCACGGCCAGCGCCGCCAACGTCCTCGCCACCGTCCTTGTCACAGCTTGCAGCGTCACGCGTTCGATCCGCATGCGCTTCATTTCAGCAACTCTCCCGGTTCGAACGCATGCGCCTCGATCTCTACCAGCAGGTCGCTGCGGCAGATGTCGGCCTGCAGCGCCACGGCGCCGCGCAGCGCCGGCGCTTCGGCGCCGAGGGCGCCCTGGAGCACGGCGCGAATGGCCGGCCAGTCTTGCTCGAGGCGCACGTAGACGATGCAGTCGAGCAAGGCCAGCTCGAAGCGCGCGCTGCAGCGCGCGCGTGCCGCGTCGATCACCGCCCGCAAGTTGGCCAGCGTCTCGTGCGTCTGCGCCTCTACGTCGCCGACATGCGCGCTGGCGTGGCCGACGACGCTCGCGGTGCCGGAGATGAACAGCGCGAGCTGCCCCTGGCCCGCTTCGACCAGCGCCGCCCGCGAAAAGGTCGGGCTGCACGGACCGTAGGCGGCAGGGTAGCGGTAGGCCGACACCTGGCGCGGGTTCTCGATCGCCAGTGCCGGCACGCGGCCAGCCAGGAAGTGCAGGCGAAACGGGCCGTCGCGCGTGCCCATCGCGCAGGCGGCGGGTGCGCCGTCGAAAGCGGCGCGGCCGGCGTCCAAAAAGGCTTGCTGGCGGCCGAGGTTGAACTGCCGATAGCGCTCGAGCCCGCCGCCGTCGGCATTGATGGCGGGCAGGTAGTTCCACACGCGCAGCAGGTGGTCGCAGCCGGTGTGCGCAAGGCTTGCAAACACGTCGCGGTAGGCGCGCTCGGCGAGCGCGGCCAGGCCGGCGGGCTCGCGGGCTTCGTCTAACTCGAGCGTGCCGTAGAGCCAATGGCCGTCATGGCGCCACGCGACGCTCCCGCAGCGGCCGCGCTCGAGGTCGGCGCCGCCGAACCAGGCGTCCACGCGTGCGCCGCCCTCGCCGAGCAGGCGCTCCGCCAACCCGTCGGCGCGCGGCACGCCGTAGCCCAGACCGCCCAGGGGCGGGTGCTGCGGATGCGGCGGATGCAGCCCATGCTGCTGCCCGCGCGACGGGTCGGCGCCCGTCTCGAGGGTGACCCAGTCGCCGGGGCTCATGCGCTCGGCGCGAAGGCGCGGTCCTGCGCTCGGGGCCAGCACCATCACGGGCCCTCGACGAGGGTTTCGCCGGACAGCGGGCCGAGGTCGCGGATGTTTTCGCGCCGCCGCTTCCAGGCGGTGAAGGTGCGCCGCATGTTGGCCACCGAAAACAGGTAGTAAAGGCCCTTCATTACCCGCAGCGAATGCCAGATCGGCGTCTTGCCGTAGATGTCGCCGGCCAGCAGCGACAACAGCGCTTCTTTCACGCGCAGCGGATTCGCCGGGCCCATGAAGAACTCGCGCATCGTCGGGTTGGTGACGCGCAAGATAAACCATGAGAACTCGCGCGGGCCCTTCTTCATCATCGCCTCGAAGCGCCTGCGCGCACGCGCTGCCTCGGCCGGGCGGTCCAGGCAGGTGGCGACCACGCCCGCGCCTTCAAAGGCACTCTGCATCGCCAGGTAGACGCCCGAGGAGAACACCGGGTCGACGAAGGTGTAGGCGTCGCCGAGCATCAGGTAGCGCTCGCCGCTGCAATGCGTGCCGCCGTAGGAGTAGTTGCCGGTGGCATGCACGGTGCCGCCCACCAAGCTCGCGTTCGCCAGGCGCTCGCCGAGCTGCGGGCACAGCGTGATGGTGTCGGCAAAAAAATCCGCCAGCGGCTTGTCGCGCGACTTCAGGTAGTAGGGCCAGCACACCGCGCCCACGCTGGTGCTGCCATCGGCCAGCGGAATCAACCAGAACCAGCCGTGGGCGAACCAGAAAATGCTGATGTTGCCTTCCAGCCGGCCGGGCAGGCGCTGGGCGCCCGTGAAGTGGCCGAACAGTGCCGCGCTGTTGTGCTTGGGGTTCTTCTGTTTGGAGCGCAGCTTGTTGGCCAGGAAGGTGTCACGCCCCGAGGCGTCGACGACGAAGCGGGCGCGCACGCTGCGGCGCGCACCGTCGTCGAGCCGGGCCTCCACGGTGGCGCCTTCGTCGTCGAAGCTGACCTCGCGCACGCGGCAGCCTTCCTGGGTGCGCGCGCCGCGCTGCTGGGCGTGGCGAAACAGCAGTTCGTCCAGCTCCGAGCGTCGCACCTGCCAGGCGTAGGGCATGGTCTTGTCCCAGGCGTCGCCGAACTCCAGCAAGCTCTGGTGCGCGTGGTCGGGCGAGACGAACTCCACGCCCCATTTGCGCATGCCGATACGCTCCACCGCGTCGCGTACGCCGAGCCGCTCGAACAGCGCCACGTTGGCCGGCAGCAGCGACTCGCCGATGTGAAAGCGCGGGTGGTGTGCCTTCTCGAGCATCAGCACGTCGCGGCCTTGCGCGGCCAGCAGCGCGGCGATGGTGGCGCCCGCCGGGCCGCCACCGATCACGAGCACGTCGCAGCGCTCGCCCTGTGCCGCAGTCGGGGCCGAAATCATGCGGGCTTGACGGCCGTGTAAGCCGAGAAGATGCCGAGGTCGACCGTGCGCCGCACGTCGGTGAAGCGGGCGCTGCCGAGCGCGGCCAGCACCGCTTCGGGCGCGATGCAGGCCTCGATCGTGTCCCAGTAGTAGCGCCACAGGCGCGCGTTGTCGTGGCCGCCCGAGACAAGGCGCGCAATGAGGGGCACCACCGTGCGCATGTAGGCCTTGAGCAGGGCGTTGCCGACGGGGCTCGCGGGGCGCGTGATCTCGAGCACGAGCACCCGACCGCCCGGGCGCAGCACGCGCTCGAACTCGGCGAATGCCGCGCTCACGTCGGCAATGTGGCGCAGCGCGTAGCCCATGCAGAGGAAGTCGCAGCTCGCGTCGGGGCGCGGCAGCGCCTCGGCGCGGCCCTGCAGCAGCTCGAGCCCGGCAATGCCCACCTCACCCATCATGCCGGGGCTCGGATCGACACCGACCAGCCGGCCCTTCGGCCCGATCAGCCCGAGCGCCTCGCGCGCCATCAGCCCGGTGCCGATGCCCACGTCGAGCACGTCGGCGCCGACCGCGAGGCCGGCGTCTTGCAACGCCTTGCGGCGATACCGCGGCCCCGAGCCGAGCGCGAGGATGCGCTCGATGCGCTCGTAATCCGGCGCGGTGTCGTCGAAGATGCTGCGCAAGAAACGCTGATGCTCGTCTTCATCGCCGTACCAGGCCGGCAGCGGCGCATGCGGCGCAAGAACAGGGGCGGGTGTGGGCAGCGGCTGCACGGGGCGGTTCATTGCCAGGATTATTGCAAGCGCTGCTGCGCGTGCCCGCGGCAAGGGTGCTGAGCGCAACGGCCCTGGCCGCGACGCTTGGCCGGGGCCCGAACGCGCGGAGTCGCCAGGGTCGCTACAGCGTCAGCCGCCAGCCCTCGACCACCGCGGCCGGTGTGGTGATCGACGCGAGCCGGCGCGATTGGTAGGTGTCGGTGTCGGGCACGAGTTCGGCGCGGTCGGTGAGGCCGACCAGGCCTTGGCCGAACAGGCGCAGGAAGGAGTCGTCGAAGCGCATCACGTCCAGCGGTGCTGCCAGCTCGCCGTCTTCGACCCAGAAGCAGGCGAAGCGTGTCATGCCGGTCATGCGGCAGGCCTGCCGGTCGCTGTAGTTCAGGTACCAGAGGTTGCTCACGTAGAGGCCGGTGCCGAGCGTTGCGAGCAGCTGGTCGTGCGGCAGGGTGCCGGGTCCGAGGCTGAGCGCCTCCGGCAATTCTTCGGGCGAGGCGCCGTTGGCGGCCTCGAAGTATTCGCGTGCCGAGCGCGGCGAGTTGAGCGTGCCGATGGCGCAGCCGCCCTCGATGAGCGTGACCGACGCGGGCTTGACGAAGCCGTCGTCGGTGAAGGCCGGTGCGATGCCCTCGGCGGTGGCTTCATGCAGGTGCAGGCTGGCGTGCAGGCGCGCGTCGCCGTGCGCCAACTGCATCAGCGAAGACACGCCGGTGCGCCGCGCCTTGAGACTGAAACCGCTCCAGGCGAGCGCGCCGAGCAGCTCGCTCATGGCCGCCGGGCTGAAAGCGGCGCGGTAGGCGCCGGGTTGCAGCCTGCGCGGCGGGCGCTGCAGCAGGCAAGCGCGCGTGGCGGCCTCGCGCACGCGCGCCGCAAAGACCGCGTCGTCCCAGTGCGTGCCGGCGTAGGCGGTCTTCACCGCCTTGTCGGCGGAGCGGTAGACACACCAGCCGAAATGAAAGCTCTCCACGCGGTGCCAGTGGCGCGAGCCCAGGCTGTCGGCGTAGGCGCGCACCACCGGGCCGCCCGCGTAGAAGCCGACGAAGTCGAGCGCCGCGGCGTGTTCGCGCACCGCGTCGATCACCGTCTGCGCGCTCGGCAGGGCGCCCGCGTCCTCGCGCGTGCTGAGGCTGGCGGCAGCCGGCAGCAGCAGGTAGGGATCGTCGGCGATGACGTCGAGATCGCGGGCCAGGCGCGCGCGCTCGTCTCGCAGGCGTCGCGTGTCGTGGGCCAGGTCGCCGCTGAGCACGAGGCTGGCTTCGGCGCGGCGCGCACCGCGCACGACGCCAAGCGTGGCCTGGGCCTGCAGCACGTGGGTGGCCTGGCGCAGTGCGGCGCGATTGAAGCGCAGGAAATCGGACGCCTCGGCGTTGAACGCCAGGCTCACGCGGTCCACGCCCTCGGCGTTGCAGAGGGCGTCGGCGAGGGCGTCGAAATGCGCGCGATCTGTCAGGGAGCTCGTCACGCCGCCCCCCCGAACACGTCGACACTCGAGAACTTGCACACCGGCGCCGCATGCCCGACGCGAATCACCTGTGACGGCTCGCCCTTGCCGCAGAAGGGCGTGCCCATCACCTCGGCGGTGCTCGCGTCGCCCACCATCGCGAGCGAGCGCCAGAAGGTGGCGCTGATACCGCGGTAGTTGGGGTTGCGCACCACCTCGGCGAGCCGGCCGTCGCGCACCACGCGGCCGTATTCGCAGCCGAACTGGAACTTGTTGCGCGAGTCGTCGATGCTCCAGGAGCAGTTGGTGTGCATCACCACGCCGAGCTCGATGCTCGCGATGATGTCGGCCATGCTCGTGTCGCCCGGCTCGACGTTGAGGTTGCTCATGCGGTCGATCGGCGCGCGGTTCCAGCTGGCCGCGCGCGTGGT
Source organism: Methylibium sp. (assembly GCF_031393925.1). Taxonomy (GTDB): domain Bacteria; phylum Pseudomonadota; class Gammaproteobacteria; order Burkholderiales; family Burkholderiaceae_C; genus Methylibium. The sequence continues at coordinate 5,700 of NZ_JANMWL010000014.1, forward strand.
GGCCACGCCGCCCACGTCGTGGCCGGCGGCGCGCGCGCGCGCCTGCGACAGGCTGCCGCCGAGCGGGTGCATCAGCCGCCCGCGCTCGATGAGCATGCGGCGCTCGGCCGGGGTGCCTTCGTCGTCGAAGGCGAAGCCGGCGAATTCATGTTCGCGGGTCGGATCGAAGCTCACGTTGAGCAACTCGCTGCCGTACTGGTAGCTGCCGAACATGTCGAGCGTGACGAAGCTCGTTCCCGCGAAGTTGCGCTCGTCGCCGAGGATGCGGTCGAGCTCGAGCGGGTGGCCGATGCTTTCGTGGATCTGCAACATCATCTGGTCGGGCATCAGCACCAGGTCCATGCGCCCGCTCGGGCAGTGGCCGGCGACCACCAGCTCGAGCGCCTCGCGCGCGACGCGCTCGCCGTCGGCCTCGAAGCGCGCGCGCTCGAGCACCTCGAGCCCGCCCTGCTGGCAAAAGCCGTTGTACTGGCCGGCGCTGGAGCGCACCTGGGTGACGCCGTTGTCGCGTGCCGTCACCTGGATGGATGGTGTGAGGAAGGCCCAGCGCTGCTCGGCGCGCATGCCCTCGCTGGTGAAGAACAGCTGCTCGGCGTCCACGCTCCACAGGGCGGTGAGCGCGTCCACCACGCGGGCGTCGAAGCGCGACGCCTGGTTCACGCGCGCCAGCAGCGCCAGCTTGTCGGCCAGCGCCGCCGAGGCGACCGGCCGCTCGACCCGGCTCGCATAGGCGCCGCTGGCGACCGGGCGCGGCGCCTGGGCGTAATCGAACACCGTCTTGCCGGCGCTGGCGCGGGCCAGCACATGCGCCTTGGCAAACGCATCGCGCAGCCCGGTTTGCGAGGTGTCGGACGTGGCGGCATAACCCATGCCGCTGCCGTCGACCACGGTGAGCATCACGCCTTCATCGCGACTGCGCCGGGGCGCTTCGGCCACGCCCTGGCGCACCGCCAGCTGTTCGGAGACCTCGCTGACCGCGCGCACCGCCCAGTGGCTGACGGAGGAGGGCAGGCCAGCGCTGGCGCGGCGGGCGGTGGATTCGAGGGTGTCGAGCATCGTGGTGCTGTCAGTTGGTCGAACGCGACGCTCGTTCGGTCCGGGTGGCGGCCCGCTCCGGCAGACCGGCAAGTCGGCTCGGGTGGCCCGGTTTGACCAGGTGGTGGTCGAAACCGGCCTCTCGTGAGCGCCGCTGGTCCTCTTCCTGGCCCCAGCCAGTCATGACGAGGCTGTCGACCTTGTCGACGTTGTGATTTCGTCGAGACCTTCGATGCCCGTCTTTGCCTTGGGCAGCTCGGGGGTGACGAGTTTTTGCTTTTTCATGGGAATCGCGAGGCGGTTCGGTCACTGTTGGAGTGAGAAGTTCATCATACGAAACCGCACCGCAGGCCGAGAGCCGGTGAGCCAGGATGGGAGCGACCGTACAAGGCGCCTGCCTCATACAGCGTAGGCGCTCACCGGTACGCAACTGCACATCAAGTTGCGATCGCCATGCACGTTATCGACCCGGCCCACCGGCGCCCAGTACTTGCTCCGCCGCAGGCTGGCGATCGGATAGGCCGCCTGTTCGCGGCTGTAGGCGTGCGTCCAGTCGGCCACGAGCAGCGCCTCGGCCGTGTGCGGCGCATTCACCAGCGGGTTGTCGTCGCGCGGCCAGATGCCTTCTTCGACGATGGTGATCTCCGAGCGGATGGCGATCATTGCCTCGCAAAAACGGTCCAGTTCCTGCAGCGACTCGCTCTCGGTCGGCTCGACCATCAGTGTGCCGGCGACCGGAAAGCTCAAGGTCGGCGCATGAAAGCCGTAGTCGATCAGGCGCTTGGCGACGTCCTCGGCGCTCACGCCCGAGCTTTCTTTCAGCGGACGCAGGTCGAGGATGCATTCGTGCGCCACGCCGCCGCCCTTGACGGTGGGCAGGCCGCTGCTGAAGTGGATGTCGTAGTGGTCGGCCAGGCGCGCGGCGATGTAGTTGGCACTCAGGATGGCGCACTCGGTGGCGGCGGTGAGGCCCGCCGCGCCCATCATGCGCATGTACATCCAGCTGATCGGCAGCACCCCGGCATTGCCCAGCGGCGCGGCCGACACGGCCCCTACGCCGTGCTCGGTGTCGGTGTCGACGCCCGCGGCGCCTTCAGTCGCCGCCTGGTGCGTGCGGTGTACCGGCAGGAAGGGCACCAGGTCGGCCGCCACGCACACCGGCCCCACGCCGGGCCCGCCGCCGCCGTGCGGTATGCAAAAGGTCTTGTGCAGATTGAGGTGGCTCACGTCGCCGCCGAACTGGCCGGGCGCTGCCAGGCCGACCAGCGCGTTCATGTTGGCGCCGTCGACATAGACGCGCCCGCCGTGCGCGTGGACCAGCGCGCACAGTTCCTGCACCTGCGTGTCGAACACGCCGTAGGTCGAGGGGTAGGTGATCATCACCGCGGCCAGCTTGTCGCGGTGCTTCTCGCACTGCGCGCGCAGGTCGACGAGGTCGACGTTGCCGTCGGCGTCGCACTTCGTCACCACCACCGTCATGCCGGCCATCTGCGCGCTGGCCGGGTTGGTGCCGTGCGCCGACTCGGGGATGAGGCAGATGTCGCGCTGCGACTCACCGCGCGAGGCGTGCCAGGCGCGGATGATGAGCAGGCCGGCGTACTCGCCCTGCGAGCCAGCGTTGGGTTGCAGGCTCACGCCCGCATAGCCGGTCGCTTCGCACAGCCAGCGCGAGAGCTGCGCGTCGAGTTCGGCGTAACCCGCCAGTTGCTCGCGCGGCGCGAACGGGTGGATGTCGGCGAACGACGGCCAGGTGATGGGGATCATCTCGCTGGTGGCGTTGAGCTTCATCGTGCAGGAGCCCAGCGGGATCATGGTGCGGTCGAGCGCCAGGTCCTTGTCGGCCAGGCTGCGGATGTAGCGCAGCATGTCGGTTTCGCTGTGATGGCGGTTGAACACCGGGTGCGTGAGGAAGGCGCTGCTGCGCCGTAGCGCTTCAGGCAGCAGTGGCGCGACGCCTTTCTCGAAGCGCGCGAACCAGGCGGAGCCGTCCTCGTCGTGGGGCCTGTGCGTGGCGGTCGCCGCGGCCTTGCCGAGTTGCTGCGACACCAGGCGCCACAGTGCATGCAGATCGTCGCGCGAGGTGGTCTCGTCGAGCGTAATGCCCACGGCCGCCGGCGCCGCGCGCCGCAGGTTGTAGCCGGCCGCGCGCGCGGCGGCGAGCAGCGACTCGGTGCGCTCACCGCTGGCCACGAGCAGGGTGTCGAAGGCGCTGTCGTGACCGAGCGTGCAGCCGCACGCCTCCAGCGCCGCGGCCAGCAGCGCGGTGTAGCTGGCGACGCGCAGCGCAATGCGCTTCAAGCCCTGCGGCCCGTGATAGACGGCATACATGCTCGCCACCACCGCCGGCAACACTTGCGCGGTGCAGATGTTGGAGGTGGCCTTTTCGCGACGGATGTGCTGCTCGCGCGTCTGCAGCGCCAGGCGGTAGGCGGGCGCGCCGTGCGCGTCGATGCTCACGCCGACCAGGCGGCCCGGCATCGAGCGCTTGAACTCGTCCCTGATCGCCATGTAGGCGGCATGCGGGCCGCCGGCACCCATCGGCATGCCCAATCGCTGGGTGCTGCCGATGGCGATGTCGGCGCCCATCTCGCCGGGCGGCGTGAGCAAGGTGAGCGCCAGCAAGTCGGCCGCGACGATGGCAATGCCGTGCCCGGCATGCACGCCCTCGATCAGCGGCGCGAGCGGGCGAATCCGGCCGGTGACGCCGGGGTACTGGAACAGTGCTGCGAAGGGCTCGCCCTCGGTGGCCTGTTCTGCCGGCCCGACCACGACGGTGATGCCCAGCGGCCGGGCGCGCGTTCGAACCACCTCCAGCGTTTGCGGCAGCACGTCGTCGGCGACGAAGAAGCGCTTGCTCTTGCTCTTGCCGATGCGTGCGGCCAGGGTCATGGCCTCGGCGGCGGCGGTCGCCTCGTCGAGCATCGAGGCGTTGGCCAGGGCCATGCCGGTGAGGTCGGCCACCATCGTCTGGAAGTTCAGCAGCGCTTCGAGCCGGCCCTGCGAAATCTCGGCCTGGTAGGGCGTGTAGGCGGTGTACCAGGCCGGGTTCTCGAGCACGTTGCGCAAGATCACGCCGGGCGTGAGGGTGCCGTGGTAGCCCTGGCCGATGCAGCTCTTGCGCAGCACGTTCTTCGCCGCGATGCGCCCGAGTTCAGTCAGTGCCTGGGCTTCGGTGGTGGACGGCGGGAGCTGCATCGGGTCGGTGCGCGCAATGCCGCGCGGCACCACCGCCTCGATGAGGGCGCGCCGCGAGGCCGCACCGATCACCGTGAGCATGTGCCGCTCGGCTGCGGCGTCGATGCCGATGTGGCGGGCGACGAACTCGCTCGCGTTCTCTAGTTCGGCGAGGCAGCACTGGGTGGACATCAACATGGCAATACCTGGGTCAGGTTGACGAGGCCGACGCGGATGCAGGGGTGGCGCATCCGCGCGCCGAAGGAAAAACGCAAGTGGCAAATCGGGCGCTCAAGAGGGCGCGAGCAGCTTGTCGTAGTCGGGTCCGTCCATCAACTGGTCGAACTCGGTCATGTCGGCAATGCGGACCTTGAAGAACCAGCCCTCGCCGAGCGGGTCGCTGTTGGCCAGGGCCGGGTCGCCGCGCAGCGCTTCGTTGACCTCGACGACTTCGCCCGAGACCGGCATGTAGAGATCGGCCGCCGCCTTGACCGACTCGACCACGCCGGCCACCTCGCCCTTCTTGAAGCTGCGGCCGACCTCGGGCAGCTCGACGAACACCACGTCGCCGAGCGCGTCCTGCGCATGCGCGGTGATGCCGACGACGGCCGCGTCGTGGTCCTCGATGTTGATCCACTCGTGGTCGGTCGTGTACTTGGTCGTCATCGGTCTGCTCCGGATCGAGAGGTTGGGAATTTCTCTTGCCAATGCGCGTCATCAACGCACATAGCGGTGCGGGGTGAACGGCAGCGGCGTCACCCGCATCGGCTGTCGCTTGCCGCGCACGATGGCGAAAACTTCGTGCCCCTTCAGCGCGTGGTTGGCAGCCAGATAGGCCATCGCGATCGGCACATTGACGCTCGGGCCGATGGTGCCGCTGGTCACACGGCCGAGCCTGCGGCCGTGGCTGTCGACGATCTCGGCGCCTTCGCGCACCGGCACGCGCTCCAGGCCCAGCAGGCCCACGCGCTTGTTGCTCGCACCATTGACGAGCTGTGCCTCGATCACGCTGGCGCCCGGGTAGCCGCCCGCGCGAGCACCGCCACCGCGGCGTACCTTCTGGATCGCCCAGGCGAGGCCTGCCTCGACGGGCGTGGTGGTGGCGTGGATGTCGTGCCCGTGGAGGCACAGGCCCGCTTCGAGCCGCAGGGTGTCGCGCGCGCCGAGCCCGGCTGGCTGCACCTCGGGCTGGGCGAGCAGCGCGCGAGCCAGCGTCTGTGCCTCGCTCGCCGGCACCGAAATCTCGAAACCGTCTTCGCCGGTGTAGCCGCTGCGCGTGACGAAGCAGCGGCTGCCGGCAAGCGTCAGGAATGCACCCGTCATGAAGCGCAGCTGCGCCGCGCCCGCGTCCAGGCGCGCCAGCGCTGCGACCGCCTTGGGCCCCTGCAGCGCCAGCAGCGCGCGCTCGGGCAGGGCCTGAATCGAGCAGCGGTGGCCGATGTTCGTGATGAGGTGAAGCAGGTCGGCGTGCTTGCGGGCGGCGTTGACGACGAGCAGCAGGTCGCTGGCCTCGTCGCTCTGGCGACGCGTGATCATCAGGTCGTCGAGCAGGCCGCCGCTCGCATGGGTGAAGTAGGAATAGCGTTGGCGAGCGGGCGCGAGGCCCATTACGTCGGCCGGCACCAGCGACTCGAGCGCGCGCGCCGCGTCGTCGCCCACCAGACGAATTTGCCCCATGTGCGACACGTCGAACAGCGCCGCCGAGGCGCGGCAGTGGCGGTGCTCGCTGATGACGCCGTGCGGGTAGGCAACCGGCATCTCGTAGCCGGCAAAG
>NZ_JANMWL010000015.1:0-1932 GCF_031393925.1 Methylibium sp.
ACTGGAGCAATCCATCCGAGGCAAGCGTCGATCATGAGCCCCCAGCCCCTGCGCGTCGCGCTCCTCGAAGAGCCGGCCTCGCCGCCCGCCACCGCCCTCGGCTACGTCGACGCCGTGGACGAGGACGAGAACGAGAACGGCGCCACGCTGCAGGTGGCGCGCTGCCTGGCGCGCGCCGGCCACCAGGTCGACGTGTTCACGCGCCGCGACGACCCCGACGCGCCCGCGGTCGTGGACGTGCGGCCCGGCCTGCGGCGCCTGCACATGACGGCCGGGCCGGCGCGCTGCGTCACCAAGCAAGCGCTGCTGGCCCACCTGCCCGAGTTCTCGCGCTCGATGCAGCGGCTGTTCGCGCGCAGCGTGCGGTATGACGTGGTACATGCCAACGGGCTCCTGTCCGGGCTGGCGGCGCTGCGGCTCAAGGAGGGCTTCGGCATGCCGCTGGTGATGAGCCCGGATGTCCGGCGCCCACCGGCGCAGGACGCTGAGACCTTTGCGAGCGAACGCATCGACATCGAGCGGCGCCTGGTCGCCCACGCCGATCGCCTGGTGGCCGAATGCGCGCACGACAAGGCCGAGCTGATGCGCCTGTATCGCGCGCCGCCGCGCGCCATCGCGACGGTGCCGCGCGGTGTCGACACCGACGAATTGGCCCCCGCCAGCCGGTCCGAGGCGCGGCGCACGCTGGGCCTGGCGGACGACGAGTTCGTGGTGCTGCAGCTCGGTCGGCTCGCGCCCGGCAAGGGCATCGACAACGTGATCCGCGCCATCGCGCAGTTGCCATCGGCCGCACGCGTGCGGCTGCTCGTGGTCGGCGGCGCGTCGCGCGCGCCCGACGAACGCGCCACGCCCGAGATCGCCCGGCTGCGTCGCCTGGCCGCGCAGTGCGGCGTGGCCAGTCGCATCACCTTTGTCGGCCGGCGTCGGCGCGCCGAACTCGCGGCCCTCTACAACGCCTGCGACGTGTTCGTCACCACGCCGTGGCACCAAGCCCTTGGCATCACCGCGCTCGAAGCCATGGCCTGCGGCACGCCGGTGGTCGGCAGCGCCGTCGGCGGCATCGCGTCTTCGGTGGTCGACGGCGTCACCGGCTACCTGGTGGCGCCGCACGATCCCGACGCCCTGGCCGAGCGCCTGGCGCACCTGCGCGCCCACCCCGAGCTGGCGCGTGCGCTCGGTCGCGCCGGTCTGCGCCGCGTGCGCAGCCGCTTCAGCCCGGAGCGCGTGGCCGAGGCGCTGATCGACATCTACGAGGCGGTGCGCTGGCGGGCGCACGAAGCGCATCAAGCGCACGACCGCCACCGGCTCCGCCTGGTCGGCCGCGCGGGCGGCCGCGCGCAGGAAGCACACGCATGAATCCCGTTTGCACGAACCTCGACCCCAGGAGCCCTGCATGAATGTGACCCATGGCCTGATCGCCGTTCCCGGTCTCGAGCGCCGACGCGCGGTGTTCTTCGACAAGGACGGCACCTTGATCGAAAAAATGCCTTTCAACGCCGACCCGGCCCGCATGACGTTCACGCCGCACGCCTTGACCGCGCTGCAGCGGCTCGACGCTGCCGGCTTCGCGTTGGTGGTGGTGACCAACCAGCCCGGCCTCGCGACGGGCCAGTTCGCGCGCGTCGAGCTGGTACGGCTCGAACGCGCGTTGACCGAGCGCGTGCGCGATGAGACCGGCGTCATGCTGACCGGCTTCTACGCCTGCCCGCATCCGCTGGGCCAAGGCGACCGCCCGGCATGCCTGTGCCGCAAGCCCGCCGCCGGCCTGCTGCGCCAGGCGGCGCTGACGCACCGCATCGACCTGGCGCGCTCGTGGATGGTGGGCGACACGCTCGACGACGTGGAGGCGGGCCGTCGCGCCGGCGCGCGCAGTGTGCTGCTCGACGTCGGCAACGAAACGCAGTGGCGCATCACACCGCTGCGCACGCCACA
>NZ_JANMWL010000152.1:0-2486 GCF_031393925.1 Methylibium sp.
GCGCTGCCCCTGGGTGAACAGCTCGAACACGTGCGCCAGCAGCCCCGCGCCGATGCCCACCCCGTTGTCGACCACGCTGACCGACACCGCGCCGTCTTCGGCCACGACCCGCACCTCGATCTCACCACCTTCGGGCGTGTACTTGACGGCGTTGTTGAGCAGATTGCTCAAGACCTGCACCAGCCGCATGCGGTCGCCCTGCAAGCGCAGCGGCTCGGGCAAGGTCGGCAGAGAAAGGCGCTGGCGACGCGCCAGCAGCTGCGGGTGTATCTGCTCGAGCGCGCCGGTGATGACCTCGCGCAAATCGAGCGTCGAGCTCTCGAGCATCACCAGGCCGCGAGTCACGCGCGAGACGTCGAGCATGTCGTCGACCAGCCCGGTCATGTGGTCGACCTGGCGCGAAATCATGGCGCTCATCAGGCGCACGCGCGGCTCGTCGCCAGGGGCCAGGCGCAGCACCTGCGCCGCGTTGCGGATCGGCGCCAGCGGGTTGCGCAGCTCGTGGGCCAGCATCGCCAGGAACTCGTCCTTGCGCAGGCTCTCTTCGTGCAATTCGGCCTGCGCCTCGCGCGCGACACGCTCGGCAGTCTCGGCCTTGCGGCACTGCAGGCGCAGCTCGAGCAGCTGCACCACCTGAGCGGCGAGGATCGCCAGCGCCTCGTGCTGGACTGGGTCGAGTTCGTGCGGCACGGTGTCCAGGGCGCACAGCATGCCGAGCACCTGGCCGCCCGCGGTGCGCAGCGCCGCGCCGGCATAAAAGCGCAGGCCCGGCGCGCCGCACACCTGTGGGTTGCCGACAAAGCGCGGATCGAGCCTCAGGTCGGGGATCACCACCACGCCGGGGCCGTGCATTACCTGGGCGCAGATCCCCACTTCGAGCGAGTTCTCGCTGATGTCCAGTCCCTGCACCGACTTGAACCAGAGCCGGTGAGCGTCGACGAAGCTGATCGCCGCGATCGGCACACGGCAGATCGCGGCGGCGAGCCGCGTGATGTCGTCGAACGGGGCTTCGCGCGGCGTGTCGAGGATGCCGTAGCGGTGCAAGGTGGCAAGGCGCGCATTTTTTACGGCATCCGCTTGCGCATCGTCTGGCGAAGGGGTCGTGATGGGCATTGAGTCCAGTCGGGGGTCAGGCCTTACAGCGGCATTGCAGTGGTTGCGGGCTGCAGGGGTAGCGCCACCGGCGCGTGGCTTCGGGCATGTCGATTGCCCGCTCGGTTGATGGGGATGATGGATTTGTCAGCGGCGTTGTTGACATCCTGCCCCGAGTCCAGGGGCAAGAACCGGACCCAACGGAATCGACGCGGCCATGAACCCCTCCTTCTACCGACATCAAGGAAGCCGACATGCAAGACGACAAGACATCCCACATCGCGCCTTCCGAGCATTCGACCAAGGAGGTCGACACCAAGCTGCGCGAAGTGGAAGAGAAGATCGAGGGCGCCGAGGGCGCGGGCTCGCCGGCCATCAAGCCCAACAAGGAGCTGGACTCGGACGGCAAACCCGAGAGCGAAACGCCCAGAAACCCGCGCATGTAGCAGCGCGCTGGGTTGCTCCCGCATGCCTGCGCGTGCTCGCGCCGCTGGCCACGCCGATGGCGGCGGCGGTCGCTTTTGATGCTGCGTTGCTAGGCACGATCGCCTCGTTCCTGACCAACCTGCTCGACTCACCCGGAGCCCGCGCTGCCAGCGGCTCCGGCACGATGATCTTTGCTGCCACCGCGCTAGGCGCCTGGTGCGGCGGCGTGTTCGCACGCGACCTGCAGCGCCTGTTCAAACTGATCCGGCGCTGGCCCAAACCCAAGATTCAATCCGCAGGGCGTACAAGCGTGCTGATCTGAAGGCCGCCCGACCTGTCACGCCGGGGCGGCGCGGACGTCAACGCGAAACTGAAACACGGTTTCGCGACCCGACTCGCTCACCACGGTGCGGCCGCGTACAGGTCGAGGATGCGTTGGACGATCAGCAGACCCAGGCTGCCGTCGTCACGGCTGAACGTTGCTGCTGAAGTAGCGCTTCGCAGCCGGGCTCAAAAACGACGCGGGCGCACGCGCGGCGCGCCGAGAAAGCGGCGTTGCACCCAACGCCAGGCAAAGCCGCCGAGGGCGACGAGGATGAGCTTGCGCATGAGGAACTCCTTTCGTGGCGATGTCGTGAAGAGGCAATCGATGTGCCGCGGCCGCATTGCCTTCCCCCAGTGGGGAAGGAGCCAGTACCCGCAACCGCCAAGCTCGGCCGGGCAAAAGAGAACCGGCGGCGGGACGATCTCGCGGGCAATGTGCAAGTACCCGCAAACACAGGATCGGACAAGCCCCTTCGCCGTTGCGGGCACTCCGATTGCTAAAAGTCTGCGCGGGCGGCGATTGCGTCAAACGGTGATGTGAGCTGCCCCGAACCACCGACCCTCAGGAGATCCCATGAACAAGACGATCATCAGTTCCACCGTTCTCGTGCTCAGCTTGATCGGCAGCGTCGGCTGCGCCGTCA
>NZ_JANMWL010000048.1:0-28371 GCF_031393925.1 Methylibium sp.
CTGACCGACGCGGCGCGCATCAGTGCGGATGCAGCAGCTCCTTGATCAGCTGCAGCGCGACCGGGTCTTCCATGGTCGTGAGGTCACCCGGGTCACGCCCCTCGGCCACCGCCTGGAGCGCGCGGCGCAGCACCTTGCCCGAGCGCGTCTTGGGCAGCAGTGAGACAAAGTGAACGCGCGAAGGCCGGGCCACGGCACCGAGTTGCTGGTCGACGGTCTTCATGATGTCGCCTTCGAGCTTCAGGCGGGCCGCGGGGTCGCCCAGCGCCGACGCGTCCTTGGCGATCACGAAGGCCATCGCGACCTGGCCCTTGAGCGCGTCGGCCACGCCCACCACCGCAACCTCGGCCACGTTGGGGTGGCTGGAGATGCTCTCCTCGATTTCGCGGGTGCCCAGGCGGTGGCCGGCGACGTTGATGACGTCGTCGGTGCGCCCGAGGATGAAGTAATAGCCGTCTTCGTCGCGAATGCCCCAGTCGAAGGTGCTGTAGACCATCTTCCCCGGCACGCTCTTCCAGTAGGTGTTGACGAAGCGCGCGTCGTCGCGCCACACCGTCTGCATGAAGCCCGGCGGCAGCGGCCCCTCGATCACCACCACGCCCTTCTGGTTGGCGCCGGTCAGTTCTTCGCCGCTCGTCTCGTCGAGCAGCTTGACCTGGTAGCCGTACATCGGGATGCCGGGGCTGCCGAATTTGGAGCGCGTTTTCTCGACGCCGTTGGCCACGGTGAGGATGGGCCAGCCGGATTCGGTCTGCCAGTAGTTGTCGACGATGGGCACGTTCAGGGCGCCGGAGATCCATTGCGCGGTCGGCTCGTCGAGCGGCTCGCCGGCCAGGAACAGCGCGCGCAGGGAGCTGAGGTCGTGCTTCTCGAGCGCGGTCGGGTCCTGCTTCCTGAGCACGCGCACCGCGGTCGGCGCGCTGAACATGGCGGTGACCTTGTACTTCTCGACCAGGCTCCACCACACCGCCGCGTCCGGGCGGATCGGCAGGCCCTCGTAGAAGATGCTGGCCATGCCGGCGATCAGCGGGCCGTAGACGATGTAGCTGTGGCCGACCACCCAGCCGATGTCGCTGGTGGAGAAGAAAGTCTCGCCCGGCTGACCGCAGAAGATGTGCTTGATGCTCGCCGCCAGCGCCACCGCGTAGCCGCCGGTGTCGCGCTGCACGCCCTTGGGCGTGCCGGTGGTGCCGCTGGTGTAGATGGTGTAGCTCGGGTGGGTGCTTTCCAACCAGACGCAGGGCACGCTGGCGTTCATGTGTTGCTCGCGCAGCGGGGCGTAGTCGGCGTCGCGGCCGGCCACGCGCTCCATCGGCGCGAGGCCCCGGTCGACCAGCAGCACCTTGGCCGGCTTGTGTCTCGAGAGGCGCAGGGCCTCGTCGAGCAGCGGCTTGTAGGCCAGCACCTTGCCGGCGCGCGAGCCGGCGTCGGCGCTGATGATCAGCGCGGGCTCGGCGTCCTCGATCCGGCTGGCCAGGCTCACGCTGGCAAAGCCGCCGAACACCACCGAATGGATGGCGCCGATGCGCGTACACGCCAGCATGGCGAACGCCGCCTCGGGAATCATCGGCATGTAGATCAGCACGCGGTCGCCCTGCTTGACACCGAGGCCGAGCAAGATGGCCGCCATGCGCTGCACCTCGACGTGCAGTTCACGGAAGCTGTAGGCCTTTTCCTGGTCGACTTCGGTGGAGACGTAGATCAACGCGTTCTGGTCGCCGCGGTCTTTCAGGTGCCGGTCGACCGCGTTGTGGCACAGGTTGGTGGTGCCGCCGACGAACCAGCGACTGAAGGGCGGGTTGGCGTTGTCGAGCACCTGATCGAACGGGCGCTGCCAGTCGATCAGCGCGGCCTGCTCGGCCCAGAAGGCCTCGGGCTCGTCGATCGAGCGGCGGTAGAAGCTTGCGTAGTCCATCGGGTCGGTCTCCGTTTGTTGCTCGTTCTTCAGGGCTCATTCTTCACGGCTTGCCTTTCAGCAAGGCCAGCACCGGCTTGAAGCGCTCGTGGCGGCAGTGCTGCAGCCATTCAAACACCACCATCTCGGTGCTGACAATCACGCATGCGGCCTGCTGCAGGCGCTGCATGGCCAGCGCGTGGTCGTGCGGCGAGCGCGAGCCGCAGGCGCCGGCCACCACCCAGACGCGGTGGCCGGCGCGCAGCAGCCCGAGTGTCGTCTGCAGCAGGCAAACATGCGCCTCGCAGCCGGCGACGACGATATCGCTGCGACCGGGGGCGGCCGTTTGCAGCAGCTGGAGCAGACCGTCTTCGCAGGCGTCGAAATGCATTTTTGCGAGCGTGCTCGAGCAGCGCCGACGCAGCGCCTCGGTGTTGGGGCCGAGCCCGGCCGGGTTCTGCTCGGTGCCCAGCACCGGAACGCCGAGTTCGTGCGCCGCGTCGGCCAGGCGAGCGGCTTCGGCGACGACGCGCTCGCCCTCGTGGATGGCGGGCAGCAGGCGCTGCTGGTAATCCACCAGCAGCAGCACGCTGCGCTCGGCGTTCATCAAGGTCGCTTCGTGCTGCGCGCTCCGCTCCACGGTCGTCATGCCGCCCTCCTGATGCGCCGGCGCGGCGCCACGCGGGCCACCAGTGCGGCGAGGTAGGCGTCGAACAGCGCCTGCGGATCCTGCCGGAACATGCGAATGCGGCCCGTGTGGCTGAGCAGGAGCAGCCCCACGCTGTGGGCAAACAGCGCGGTGACGTCGGCCTGCGCCGCGGTCGGCGCCAGGCCCAGGCGCTGCAAGGCCAGCCGGGCGGGATCGAGCGCGTCGCGAAGGCGTGCATTGAGCCGCTCGTTGAGCGCGCGCGTGAGGCCGCGCGGCTGCATGCCCTGGAACAGGTAGAAGCCCAGATCGAGGTCGCGCGCGTTGTCGCGGTAGAAGGCGAACACCGACGCTGCCGCAGCGCCCAGCCGCGCCACCGGCTCGTCGCCCGCGGCAGCGCAGGCCGCCTCGACACTGGCGTTGAGCCGCTCGAGCGATTCGCCCAGCAGCGCGCCGTAGACCTCTTCCTTGCTGGCAAAGTAGCTGTAGATGGCGCCGGGCGTGTAGCCGGCGCGCTTGGCGATCTCGCGGATGCTGGCACCTTCGAGACCCAGCTCGAAGAAGGCGGCACGCGCGGCGTCGAGCACCAGCGCGCGGCGCGCGTCGGCCATGGCGCGTTGACGGGTGCCGCGCGGGTCGTCGCGCTGTAGCGCAGCGCGCGGTGCGTCCCGGCGCGGTCGTGTGGACGGTAAGGCACGCGCGGCGCCCACCGCGTCGGCCAACGCGGGCAAAGGCTTTTCGGCAAGCTTGACCATGCTGGCGAATATACGCTTGAGCATTGAATTGAACAGTGTTCAAATTATCCGCAATTGCCCTGAGTTCCACTCGTTTTCCGCGCTGCTGACCGAGCCCTTCACCGCCCCCGTCGGAGACCGACCATGCACCTTGCCCCGCCCACCCCGGCCACTCCCTTCATGTCGGGCGCCGACTACCGCGACTCGCTGCGCCGCTACAAGCCCACCGTCTACGTGGACGGCCAGCGCATCGACTCGGTCGCCGACGCGCGCTCGCTGCAACCCGGCATCAACGCCCTGGCCTACACCTACGACGCGGCGCGCGACGCCGCGGTTGCGCCGCTCATGACGGCTCTGCAGGCCAGCCGCGGACGCACCGTGCCGCGCATGCTGCATGTCAATGAATCGGCCGGCGACCTGCTCAACAAGCTCGAAGCGGTGCGCCTGCTGTGCCAGGAAACCGGCTGCGCGCAGCGCTACCTGGCGCACGACGCGCTCAACGCGCTGGCCCAGGTCAGCGCGCGCATCGACGACGCGCGCGGCAGCACCGAGCACCGCGCACGCTTCGAGGCCTACTTGCAGCACGCGCAGGACAACGACCTCTCGCTCGGCATTGCGATGACCGACGCCAAGGGCGACCGCAGCAAGCGCCCGCACGAGCAGGCCAACCCCGACACCTATGTGCATGTGGTGGAGCGCAGCGCCAAGGGCATCGTCATCTCGGGCACCAAGGCCATCGTCACCGGCGCGCCCTACATGCACGAGTTGCTGGTCATGCCCTGCCGCAACATGGGCCAAGAGGACGCCGACTTCGCGGTCTGCTGCGCGGTGCCGGTCGACGCCGCCGGCATCACCATCGTCGCCCGCCCGGCGGGCCGGCCCGGCGAGAAGCTCGAGCACGGTGCCGCCCTGTTCTCGCGCCGCTACGGGCAGTCGACCGGCGTGGTGATCTTCGACAAGGTGTTGGTGCCCTGGGAGCGCGTGTTCTACGCTGGGGAATGGGAGCACAGCGGCACGCTCACCTACAGCTACGCCACCCACCACCGCCACAGCTGCATCGGCGCGCGCGCCGGTTTCGGCGACCTGCTGATCGGCGCCGGTGCGCTGATGTGCGAAGCCAACGGCTTCGACCCCGGCGAGAAGAGCACTCTGCGCGACCCGATGGTCGAACTGATCAAGATCACCGAGGGCTTCTATGCCTGCGGCGTGGCCGCGAGCGTCTACGCCACACGCGACCCGCATTACGGCAACTTCATGCCCGAGCCGGTGTTCGCCAACATCGGCAAGCTGCTGCTGGCCACCCAGATCTACGACATGCACCGGCTGGCGCATGAAGTCTCGGGCGGGCTGATCGTGGCGCTGCCGGGGCCGGACGAAGACCACAACCCGGCCACGGCGGCCACGCTGGCCGAGGTGCTGCGCGCCAATCCTGCGGTGCCCTACGACAAGCGCATCGAGGTGGCACGCTTCATCGAGGACCTGACCGCGTCCTACCAGGGCGGCTGGTACTCGGTCATCAGCCTGCACGGCGGCGGCTCGCCGGCGGCGATGAAGCAGGAGATCTGGCGCAACTACCCGGTGGGCAGCAAGGTCGAGCTGGTCGAGCGCTTGCTCGAGCGCGGCGTGCTCCAGGCCAACGACGCCGACGGGGCACGCGCAATCACCAGCAACCGCCAGCCCGGCCGTTGCTGCGACACCGGCTGCACGGTGCCCGGACAGGCGGTGATGGTGGCGCTGCCGCAGCAGCGCAAGGGCTAGCAGCGGCAAGGGCGGCAAGCCTTGGGCAAGAATGCCCGGGGCCGGCCACCGTCGGCTGCCTGTTGCCATCCCCGGCCACCGCCCCGCCACGATGAAAAACACCTTTCCCCTGCGCCGCGCGCTCGCGCTGCTCGCTGCTGCACTGCTCACCGCCTGCGCCGGCCCGGCGCGCCAGGCGAGTTCACCCGACGCCGGCACCTTGCTGCCCAACGAGAACCTGGTGTTGCAGGGCATACCGCCAATTCCGATGTCGCTGGTGCGCCAGGTCGAGAAATACACCGACTTTCGCGGCCACGGTTTCGCCGACTGGCACCCGACGCGAAATGAAATGCTGGTGGCGCACCGCAAGGCCGGCGCCAACACCGAGCAGCTGTTTCGCATCAACGGCCCGATGGCCGCGCCCGAGCAACTGACCGATTTCACCGATCCGGTCAACGAGGCCAGCTACGAACCGCAGGGCGGCCGCTACGTGGTGTTTTCGCGCAGCAGCGGCGGCAACGAGGCGCACCAGCTCTACCGCCTGGACCTGGACACGCGCGCCGTCACGCTGCTGACCCACCCCGACGAGCGCCACCAGATGCTGGGCTGGCTGCACGGCCGCTCCGAGCTGATCTACAGCGCCGTGCCGCTGGACCGCACCGCCGAGGGCGGCACGCGCAGCGCGCCGGCAACGACGCTGTGGCTCATCGACCCGATGAAGCCCGAAGACCGGCGCAAGCTCGCTGAGCTGCCCGGCACCGGCTGGTTCGGCGGCGCGGTGTCGTGGGACGACCGGCAGCTCGCGCTGATCGACTACCGCTCGGCCAGCGAGTCGCGCATCTGGCAGGTGGCGCTGGCCGACGGCAAGGCAAGGCAGTTGCTGCCGACGCCGGGCGAGTCGGTGCGCGCGGCGCACTACACCGTCGGCTGGCGGCGCGACGGCTCGGGCCTGTTCGTGCTCAGCGACCGCGCGGGCGAGTTCCGCGAGTTGATGCTGCATGACCTGGCCAGCGGTGCCTTGCAGCGCATCACCGCGCACATTCCGTGGGACGTGGCGAGCGCCGATCTCAGCGACGACGGCCGCCTGCTGGCGCTGCGCGTCAACGCCGACGGCCGCGAGGAACTGCGCCTCATCGACGCACAGACGCTGCGCGAGCAAGCGGTGCCAGCGCTTGCAAGACTTCCGAAGGGCAGCATCAACACGGCACGCTTTCACCGCAACAGCGGGCAACTCGCGCTCGCGATCGACAGCGCCCAAGGCCCCAACCAGCTGCATTCGCTCGACCTGGCCAGCGC
The DNA here is from genome assembly GCF_031393925.1 of Methylibium sp. Lineage (GTDB taxonomy): Bacteria > Pseudomonadota > Gammaproteobacteria > Burkholderiales > Burkholderiaceae_C > Methylibium. The sequence continues at coordinate 6,308 of NZ_JANMWL010000048.1, forward strand.
CACTGTCGCGACCTGGACCGAGCCGCAGGCGCCGCCGGGCGTGGACACGAAGGGCTTTGCCGATCAGCGCATCGTGCGCTGGAAGAGCTTCGACGGCCTGGCAATGTCGGCCGTCTACACGCCCACGCCGTCGCGATTTGCCGGCAAACGCCCGGTCGTCGTGCTGGTGCATGGCGGCCCCGAGGCGCAGGCCACGCTCGGCTTCATGGGGCGCTGGAACTACCTCGTCAACGAGTTGGGCATCGCCATCGTGCAGCCCAACGTGCGCGGCTCCGCCGGCTACGGCAAGACCTTCCTCACGCTCGACAACGGTATGAAGCGCGAAGACGCGGTCAAGGACCTCGGCACACTGCTCGACTGGATCGCCGCGCAGCCCGAACTCGACGCCGCGCGCGTGCTCGTCACCGGGGGAAGCTACGGCGGCTACATGAGCCTGGCCGCGAGCGTGCATTTCGCCGAGCGCATTGCCGGCGCGATCGACATCGTCGGCATTTCCGACTTCGTGAGCTTCCTCGCCAACACCGAGAGCTACCGCCGCGACCTGCGCCGCGCCGAGTACGGCGACGAGCGCGAACCAGAAATGCGCGCCTTCTTCGAGCGCATTTCGCCGCTGCGCAACGCCGACAAGATCAAACAGCCGCTGTTCGTGGTGCAGGGCAAGAACGACCCACGCGTGCCCTGGACCGAGGCCGAGCAGATCGTCGCGCGCGTGCGCCAGACGGGCGTGCCGGTGTGGTACCTGCGCGCCGAGAACGAAGGCCACGGCTTTGCCCGCAAGGAGAACGCAGACTTCCAGTTCTACGCGACGATCCGCTTCCTGGAGCAGACGCTGCTGAAGTGAACACGTCCGACACGAACCGCCTGAAACTCGAGGATCCCATGGGCACCACCCGCTCGCGCCGACGCCTGCTCCACCGCAGCTGCGGCATCGTCGCCTGGCTGGCGATGCCGGCGCTGCTGCCCGGCGTGCGCGCGGCCGCGCCCTCGGCGCGCCGCCTGACGCCGTCGCAAACCGAAGGGCCGTTCTATCCGCGCCAGCTCCCGACCGACAGCGACGGCGATCTGATGAGGGTAGGCACCCGCAGCGCCGCGCAAGGTCAGGCGACATGGCTCGAAGGCCAGGTCACCGACCTCCAAGGCCGGCCGGTGCGCGGCGCCCGGGTCGAGATCTGGCAGTGCGACCGCGCAGGCCACTACCACCACCCGGGCGATGGCGACGCGGCCGACCCCGACTTCCAGGGCTTCGGCCATGTCATGGTCGACGCCGACGGGCGCTACCGCTTTCACACCCTGCGCCCGGCGCCCTACAGCGGCCGCACGCCGCACATCCATGTGAAGGTGCGCCTGGCTGCGCGCGAGCTGCTCACCACGCAGGTCTACGTCGAGGACGAACCCGGCAATGCGCGCGACGGCCTGTGGCAGAGCCTGCGCGACCCCACCGACCGGGCCGCGCTGACAGTGGCGTTCAGGCAGCTCGCCGACGGCGCGCTGCAGGCGCGGTTCCCGATCGTCGTGGCGGCATGAGCACGCACGGCCGCCCGAAGGGCGAATACCGGAGTGCGCAGCACGAAGGTACTTTGACGAGCCTGCACGGCCTCGCGACCGTCATGGCAGAAGCGCCGGGCGCCGCCAGCGACGCGGCGCTGCAGGTCGTCGCCGTCGACGCTGCCTTCATCGTCGTCGACAAGCCCGCCGGCCTGCTGGCCGTGCCGGGCCGCGGCGAAGCCAAGCGCGACTGCCTGGCGGCCCGCGTGCAGGCCGCATGGCCCGATGCACTCGTGGTCCACCGGCTCGACCAGGCCACCTCCGGGCTGCTGCTGTTCGCCCGCGGCACCGAGGCGCAGCGCGCGCTCAGTCGCGCCTTCGCCGCGCGCACGGTTGGCAAGCGCTACGTCGCGGTCGTCGCCGGGCGGCTCGCGCCCGAGCGCGGCTCGATCGATGCACCGCTCGGCGCCGACTGGCCCAGACGCCCGCGCCAGCAGGTCGACCGCGAGCACGGCAAGCCGTCGGTGACGCACTGGCGCGTGCTCGGCCACGATGGCGAGCACGGCACCACGCGCGTCGAACTGGAGCCCGTCACCGGCCGTTCGCACCAACTGCGCGTCCACCTGCAATCGATCGGCCATCCGATCCTCGGCGACGCCTTGTACACGCCGCAGGCGGTGTGCGACGAGTCACTGCGCCTGCTGCTGCACGCGAGCGAACTCGCGTTCGCCCATCCGCTCGGCGGTCAGCCGCTGCGTTTCGTGTCGCCCGTGCCGTTCTGAGCGGTCGCACCTGGCCTCGAAGGAAATAAAGTCATGACCGAATCGCTCTACATCCTCACCGGTGCATCGCGCGGGCTCGGCGCCGCGCTGGCCGAGCAACTGGTGCAGCAAGCCGGCACGACGCTGCTCGGCCTGTCTCGCACCCCGCATCCGAAGCTCGACGCACTGGCGCGCGCCGCCGGCACGCGCTGCGAGCAATGGCCGGTCGACCTGGCCGATCCACTGGCGGCGGCGGCTCGGCTCGGCGTCTGGCTGGCGGCGCAGGACGGCGCGCATTTCGCGAGCGCCACGCTCATCAACAACGCCGCCGCACTGCCGCGCATCGCCTTGCTCGAGGCCAGCGACGCGACCGAGCTGTCACGCGTCGTGCGTGTCGGGCTCGAGGCGCCCTTGCTGCTGACCGCCGGTTTCCTGCGTGCCACACGCGGCTGGGCTGCCACGCGCAAGGTCCTTAATATTTCATCCGGCCTGGGACGCCAGCCGATGGCTGCGCAGGTGGCCTATTGCGCGGTGAAGGCCGGGCTCGACCATGCCACGCGCGCACTCGCGCTCGAAGGCGGCGCACGGGTCGTCTCCATCGCGCCCGGTGTGATCGACACGGACATGCAGACCGCGCTGCGCGGCAGCGACCCGGCCGGTTTCCCCGACCATGCGCTGTTCGTCGAAATGAAGCAACGCGGCCAGCTCGACGCGCCGGCTGCCACCGCACGCCGACTGCTGGCCTACCTGCAGCGCGCGGACTTCGGCCGCCAGCCGGTGGCCGACGTGCGCGACGCGTGAGGGGTAGGCCACACGACATCGCCCTCTCCCGAACAGCGGCGACGGAGAAAGCGAAACCGCCCGCGAACAGGCGCCGAGCTGGCGGCGCCGTGGGACGCATCAACGCGAAGGCCGCAGGCGCAAAAAGGCCGCACGGGGCACAGGCCTGGTGCGGCCAAGCAGCGGGGGAGTCTGATCCCGCTGGTGTGCAGCCTTGGCTGGGTCTCAGCCGCTGCGCACTCCGGTGCCGACGACGGCGACTTGCTCTGACGCGGGCGCCGCGGCCAGGCGTCTGCCGTTCACCACGACCCGCTCGAGCAAGGTGACCTTTGCGCGCGCCGCGCTGTCGAACAAGGCAATGCCGCCGAACTGCACGCTGCTGCCCAGCACGGCAGCAACGGCGGCAATCAGCGGGGTCTTGTTGATGCTCATGTCGTCTCCTCGAAAGGTCGTCGATGTCTGCGCTGAAAGCAGTATGCGCGGCATCCGTGCGCAGCGCCATGCGGGGCGACAAACGACGGCACGGGCGGGATGAATTGCGCATGACCGCGACGAATCGCCTGCGCACGCTTCGCAAAGCGACCCCCGTCCATTGGACCGAACGATTGACGGCACTGCGCGACGACGCCGAGAAGGCGCGCGCTAACGAACCGACGCGCGGCCTTCGGCGTCGCCGTGCGGGTCGCCGTGCGGGTCGCCGACCAAGAGGTGTACGCGCGTGCCCTGCACCGCCACCACCTGCCCGGCGCGCAGCTTGGCGCCACGCCGCCGTTCCTCTTGCCCGTCGACCTGCACCTTGCCGGCAGCGATGAGTTGCTTGGCCGCGCCGCCGCTCGTCGCCAGGCCGGTGGCCTTGAGCAGCGCGTCCAGCGTGATGTGCTCGCCGCGCAGGGAGAAGTCGATGCGATTCATGAGGACACGGCGCGCTCGCCGACAATCGGGAGGATGAATTTCAGCATTCCGCCAGTGTCCGCCCGAACCGAGCGCCGCCGTTGAACCAGCGCCTTGCCACCGTCAATGATCTGGCCGCGTTCGACACCCTCATCGACGTGCGCTCGCCCGCCGAGTTCGCGCTCGACCACTTGCCCGGCGCCATCAACTGCCCGGTGCTCGGCGACGACGAAAGGCACACCGTCGGCACGCTCTACAAGCAGTCATCCGCCTTCGAGGCGCGCAGGCTCGGCGGGGCGATGGTGGCGCGCAACATCGCGAGCCACCTCGAAAGCGCGGGCTTTCGCACGCGGCCCAAACCGTGGCGCCCACTCGTCTACTGCTGGCGCGGCGGCCTGCGCAGCGGCAGCTTCGTCACCTGGCTGCGCCTGGTCGGATGGGACGCCCAGCAGTTGCAGGGCGGCTACAAGGCCTGGCGCACGCAGGTCATCGAGCGCATCGCCGCGTTCGCGCCGCGGCTGAAGCTGCGCGTGATCTGCGGCCCCACTGGCAGCGCCAAGACGCGCGTGCTGCAGGCACTCGGTCGGCTGGGCGAGCAGGTGCTGGACCTCGAAGCGCTGGCCGCGCACCGCGGTTCGGTGCTGGGCGGGCTGCCCGACATCGAGCAACCGTCGCAAAAGGGCTTCGAGACCCAGCTCGCCACGGCGCTCTCTGGCCTGGACCTCGAGCGCGAGATCTGGGTCGAGGCCGAGAGCCGCAAGATCGGCCGCATCACCGTGCCCGAGCCGCTGCTGCTGGCGCTGCGTTCGAGCCCGGTGGTCGATATCGAAGCGACACCCGCCGCCCGCCTGGCCTACCTGCTGCGCGACTACGCCTGGCTGGGCGACGACCCCGAGCGCCTGCACGCCAAGCTCGGCCTGCTGCACGGCCTGTTACCGGGCGAACTGCTGGCGCAGTGGCAGACCTGGGCGCTGGCACGCGAGCTGGCGCCGCTGTTCGAACAATTGATGCTGCGGCATTACGACCCGCTCTACGCCCGCTCGCAGGGCCGCAACTTCGCGCAGCTGGGTCAGGCGCTGCGCGTGGCGACCGACGACTTGGCGGCGGCCGGCATCGAAGCGCTGGCCCGGCGGCTGGCCCAGCGCTGAGCGCCGCTCAGCCGTTGGGATGCGTCGGGTCGACCCAGCGCACGGTCTCGGGCTTCTCGACGGGCTCGATGTCCAGGTTGATGGCCACCGCCTCGCCGCTGCTTCGCACCAGCACGCATTCGAGCACTTCGTCGCGACTCGCGTTGATCTCCTGGTGCGGCACGAACGGCGGCACGTAGATGAAGTCGCCCGGCCCGGCTTCCGCGGTGAACTCGAGCCGCTCGCCCCAGCGCATGCGCGCACGCCCCTTGATGACGTAAATGACGCTTTCGAGCGGGCCGTGGTGATGCGCGCCGGTCTTGGCGTTCGCGTGGATGTGGACGGTGCCGGCCCACAGCCTTTGCGCGCCGACCCGCGCGAAGTTGATGGCCGCCTTGCGATCCATTCCCGGCGTCTGGGCGGTGTTGGCATCGAGCCGGTCGGCGCCGACGACGCGCACGCCATCGTGCTGCCACCGGATCTCGTGCGGCGAGGGGCTCTCACTCATGCGGCAATCCTTCACGGCCGCGGTGGCGGCGACACGACGCATTGTCATCGGGCTGCAAGGGCATGAAACGATCGGCTACACTGGCTCCGTAGATATGCGCAACACGTGGTCCTTCGAGGTTTGTTCAATCCGGCCAGCGGTTCCGCTGGCCGTCTCGTTCCACCCCCCTAGTAGCGTTGCTTGAGTGTCTCTGCAGGGCACGGCATGTCGCCGCGCTACTTTTATCGATCGATAGGAATGTTATGAGCGTGCAAACTGGAACAGTGAAGTGGTTCAACGAAGCCAAGGGCTTCGGCTTCATTGCGCAAGACGGCGGCGGTGCTGACGTTTTCGCGCATTTCCGCGACATCACCGGCAGCGGTTTCAAGACCCTGCAGGAGAACCAGCGCGTCGAGTTCGAAGTCAAGCAAGGCCAAAAGGGCCCGCAGGCTGCGAACATCAAGCCGCTGTAATCAAGCGAGCGGTTTTCGCCTGAACGGAAAACGCGGCTTCGGCCGCGTTTTTTGTTTTTGGAGATCTCGTTCGTCACCGACGCTCAGCTTGCGCGCCGTGCGCGCAGCGATCGGTCGCGGCATCTACGACATCGCGACGAGCAGTGCAGAGTCGACGATCGACGTGCCTGACGAGCCCCCGCCGTTCGTGCCCCCGACGTTTGCGTTCGGCGCTTAGCGCATCCGCGGCTCCCGTCGCGGTCCACCGCGAAAACCTGGCGTCGCAGGCCTTCGGGCCTGCGACGCTTTTTCTTGCGCGGCCTGTAGCAGCGTGTCGGCGCGTCCAGGCCGATCGGCACGAGCCGTGGCTCGACCGGGTCAAGCTTGCGGTGCTAGCCTGCGCGGGCCTCGCGGCCGCTGGCAGCGCGAGGCTCAACCACTTTTCCAAGGAACGCCATGAATTTTTTCCAGCAATTCGGCCCGCTCATCGGGCGCCTCCTGATCGCCCTGCTGTTCATTCCGGCCGGCATCAGCAAGCTCACCGGCTTTGCCGGGACGGTGGGCTACATCGCGTCCAAGGGCTTGCCGATGCCGACCGTCGCTGCGGTGATCGCCGTGGTGGTCGAACTGGGCCTGGGCCTTGCGCTGCTGGTGGGCTTCAAGGCGCGCTGGGCAGCGCTGGGGCTGGCGCTGTTCACGCTCGCTGCCGGCGTGTTGTTCCACAACTTCTGGGCCGTGCCGCCCGAGCAGGTGATGGCGCAGCAGATCAATTTCTTCAAGAACCTGGCCATCGTCGGCGGCCTGCTGTTCATCGTCGCTTTCGGTGCGGGGCCCAAGGCGATCGACAAGGCTTGAGGCAAGCTGCGCGCCAAGACATGCGGCCACTACCATCGCCGCATGCCCGCTGACGATCTACCACCGCTCGAGCGGCCCGCCTCCTGCACCGAACTCTTCAACGCCTTCACCGCCATCGCGCTGCAGGGTTTCGGCGGCGTGCTGGCCGTGGCGCAGCGCGGCCTGTGCGAAGACCGTCGCTGGTTGAGCAAGCCGGAGTTTGTCGAGTCGCTCGCCTTGGCGCAGGTGTTGCCCGGGCCGAACGTGTGCAACCTGGCGCTGATGGTCGGCGACCGCTTCTTCGGCACGCGCGGTGCGTTCGCGGCGCTGGCCGGGATGATGCTGCTGCCGCTAGTCATCGTGCTGGCCGCAACCGCCCTGTACGCGCAGTTCGCCGCCCAGCCGCAGGTGGCCGGTGCGCTGCGCGGCATGGGCGCGGTGGCGGCCGGGCTGATCATCGGCACCGCGCTCAAGCTGGCGGCGGCGCTGCGCGGCAGTGCGCTCGGCCTGCCGCTGCAGCTTGCCCTCGGCAGCGCCTGCTTCATTGCCATTGCATGGCTGCGCTGGCCGCTGGTCTGGGTGTTGCCGGGGCTGGGCCTGTTGGCGTTTGCACTGGCTTGGCGGCACACCGACGATGCAGGGCGCGTGCCATGACCGGCATCGACGCTGCCGCGCTGCTGGGCCTGTTCGGCCACTTCCTGATGCTGTCGCTGCTGTCGATCGGCGGGGCGATCAGCGTCGCGCCGGAGATGCACCGCTGGATGGTCGTCGAGCAACACTTGCTCAGCGACGCGCAGTTCACCTCGTCGATCGCCATCGCACAGGCCGCGCCGGGGCCCAACGTGCTGTTCGTGCCGCTGCTCGGCTTCCAGGCGGCAGGGCTGGCCGGCGCGGCGGCGGCGCTGCTGGGGATCATGCTGCCGTCGGCCACCTTGGCGTTGGTGGCCACGCGCTGGGGGCGTGCGCGCGAGGACCGGCGGGCGGTGCGCGCCTTCAAGACGGGCATGGCGCCGGTCACGCTGGCGCTGCTCGCGGCCACCGGCTGGCTGCTCGCCGCACCGTGGGCCGAATGGCGCTCGCTGACCCTGACCGCCGCGGCGGCGCTGCTGGTCTGGCGCACGCGGCTGCACCTGCTGTGGCTGATCACCGCGGGCGCGCTGCTCGGCCTGCTGGGCTGGGTCTGAAGGCGGCGGCATCGGCCCTTGCGGCCGGCCTGGCTGCCCGCTTTGGCACACTCGGGCCGATGGAAAACACCCCGCACGAAGTGACCCACAACGCCGCGGCGCGGCGCTTCGAGGCACGCGTGGACGGTGAGTTGTGCGTCGCCGACTACCGGCTCGAGGACGGCGTGATGGTGATGCCGCACACCGAAGTCGCGGCACGCCTGCAGGGCCGCGGCATCGCGGCGGCGCTGGTGAAGAGCGCACTCGACTGGGCGCGCGCCGAAGGCCTGAAGGTCAGGCCACTGTGCTCGTATGTTGCTTCCTACCTGCAGCGCCACCCCGAAGTGCAGGACCTGCGGGCTCAGCGCTGAGGCAAGGCCGGGGCGGGCCGATCGCGCACGGGATGGAGCGAGCGTCGGGGGCCGCGCCCGGCGCGGGTATGCTGCCCGCCTTCGCCCACTCTCTCCAAGCATCATGCGCACCACCCCTTCCGGCCTGAAGTTCGAAGACACCCTGCCCGGCAACGGCCCGACCGCGACCAGCGGGCAGAGCGTCAGGGTCCACTACACCGGCTGGCTCTACAACGACGGCGCCGCCGGCCGCAAGTTCGACTCCAGCAAGGACCGCGGCACCCCGTTCGACTTCACGCTCGGCGCCGGCATGGTGATCAGCGGCTGGGATGAGGGCGTCGCCGGCATGCAGGTCGGCGGCACGCGCCGGCTCGTCATTCCGGCGGCACTCGGCTATGGCGCGCGCGGCGCCGGCGGCACGATCCCGCCGAACGCGACGCTGCTATTCGAAGTGGAGCTGCTTTCGGTCAGCTGAAGCGCCGCGCTTCGAGGTGGCGGGGCGCTGGACGAGAATCGGTCGGTCCCCTTCCCGCCCCACCGATGCGACGCCTGCCGACCTTGCGACACACCCTGCTCAGCACCCGCGACCTGCTGGTCACCGCCGGCCCCTTCGTGCTGCTGGTGGTGGCGCTGCTGGCGCTGGCCTATTGGGCGCTCGACCCGAGCCCACCCCAGCGCGTGGTGCTGGCCACCGGCTCGGCCAATGGCGCCTACGCCGAGTTCGGCCTGCGCTACCAGGCGCAACTGAAGAAGTACGGCATCCAGGTCGAGCTTCGCAACACCGAGGGCTCGGCCGAAAACCTCGCGCTGCTCACCGACCCGGGCTCCGGGGTGGATTTCGCCTTCGTCCAGGGCGGTGCCGGCAGCATGAACGAGGCCGAGGCCGACGCGGCGAGCGCGCCCGCGCTGGTGTCGCTGGGCAGCCTGTTCTACGAGCCGCTGTGGCTGTTTTACCGCGAGGCCAGCGCGCAAAAACTGCTCGGGCGCGACAAGCTCGACACGCCCGGCCAGCTCACGGGCTGGCGCGTCAACATCGGCGCGCCGGGCAGCGGCATCACCAACCTGATGCGCCGCGTGCTCGACTCCAACGGCCTTGCGAGCGACGCCATCGCCGAGCAGCGCCTGAGCCAGACGCCGGCCGTGATGGGCCTCTTGGCCGGCGAGATCGACGCGCTGGCCCTGGTCTCCGCGCCCGAGGCGCCGATGGTGCAGATGCTGCTGCAAACGCCCGGCATCCGCTTGATGGACTTCGCGCAGGCCGAGGCCTATTCGCGCCGCCTGCCGATGCTCGCCGCGGTGGAGCTGCCGCGCGGCGTGGTGAGCCTGGAGCGGGACCTGCCGCCGCAGGGCGTGGACCTGGTCGCCCCGACCGCCATGCTGGTGGCGCGCCGCAGCGCGCACCCGGCGCTGCAGCAGTTGTTCGTGCAGGCGGCCAACACCATCCACAGCGGCGCCGGCTGGTTCCAAAAGCGCGGTGAGTTCCCGAACCGGCGCGCCAGCGAGCTGCCGATGTCCAAGGAGGCGGACCGCTTCTTCGACACCGGCCCGCCGATGCTGCAGCGCTACCTGCCATTCTGGGTGGCCAACCTGGTCGACCGCATGTGGGTGGTGCTCGCCTCCATCGTCGTGGTGCTGATTCCGCTGTCGCGCGTGCTGCCGCCGCTGTATGAGCTGCGCATCCGCTCGCGCGTGTTTCGCTGGTACGGCAAGCTGCGGCAGATCGAGGAGAGCCTGGCCGACAACCTGCGCGGCCAAGGCGGCGCGCAGCCGCTGATGAACGAACTCGACGAGCTCGACACGCGCGTGCGCGGCCTGCAAGTGCCGCTGTCGCACGCCGACGAGCTGTATGCGCTGCGCAGCCACATCGACCTGGTGCGCAAGAAGCTGCGCGCCCTGGGCGCCCAGACCCCGACCGCTTCGCCCTCGTGATCTCATGAAAAACGACAACGACAACAGCTCACCCACGCGGCCCCGGGTCGTCATCGTCGGCTGCGGCTTCGGCGGCATCGAAGCGGTGCGCGCGCTCAGCCAGGCCGAGGTCGAGATCACGCTCGTGGACCGCACCAACCACCACCTGTTCCAACCGTTGCTCTACCAGGTGGCGACCGCCGGCCTGTCGGCGCCGGCCATCGCCGGGCCGATACGCCACGTCCTGCGCAGCGAGATGCAGCGCGGCAAGCTCACCGTGCTGCTCGGCGTCGTGACCGACATCGACACCACCGCACGCGCGGTCGTGCTCGACGGGCACGAGCGCATCGGCTACGACCACCTCATCGTCGCCGCCGGTGCGACGCACAGCTACTTCGGTCACGACGACTGGGCCGCGCATGCGCCGGGCCTCAAGACGCTGGCCGACGCCTTCGATATCCGTCGCCGCGTGCTGCTGGCGTTCGAGCGCGCCGAGCGCAAAAGCGAGGGCGCGCAGCGCCAGTCCTGCCTCACCTTCGCGGTGGTGGGCGCCGGGCCGACCGGCGTGGAAATGGCCGGCATGCTGGCCGAAATCGCGCAGCACACGCTGCACGATGAGTTCCGCCGCATCGATTCACGCCGCGCGCGCGTCGTGCTGGTTGAAGGCGGCCCGCAGGTGCTGAGCGCCTTTTCCGACAAGCTCTCGCGCAAGGCTTTGGACCAACTGCACGCGCTCGGCGTCGAGGTGCTCACCGATGCCAAGGTCACCGCCATCGACGCGGGCGGCCTCAGCTACGACAGCCCTCGAGGCCCGCAGCGCCTGGACGCAGACACCGTGGTGTGGGCGGCCGGCGTGGCCGCGTCGCCGCTCGGCCTGGCGCTGGCGGCGAGCACCGGCTGCGCGCTCGACCGCGCCGGGCGCGTCGTCGTCGAGCCCGACCTGAGCCTGGCCGGCCATCCCGAGATCCACGTCGTCGGCGACCTGGCCGCGGCCATGAGCCACCGCAAGCGCGGCGAGCCGACGCCCGTGCCCGGCGTCAGCCCGGCGGCCAAGCAAATGGGCCGGCTGGCCGCCGACAACCTGCTGCGCCGTTTGCGCGGCGAGCCGACGCGCCCGTTTCACTACGCCGACTACGGTGCGCTTGCCACCATTGGCCGGCGCGCCGCGATCGCCATGGTCGACCTGCCGGTGCTCGGCCGGGTGCAGTTCAGCGGCATGTTCGCGTGGCTGTTCTGGCTGTTCGTTCACATCTACTTCCTGATCGGTTTTCGCAACCGGCTGGTGGTACTGACCGACTGGGCCTGGGCCTACTTCAGCTTCGAACGGCAAGCGCGCATCGTCGCCGAGCCGCACGCGCCGCGGCCGACGGCGCCCTCTTAAAATCGGTGTCCTGCGCTGCCTCTGCCGACCCGGCCCGAGCGCCCCGGCCTCCCAACGAAGGACTCGCATGGACACCCGCACTTCCCCGGCTCGCCTGCGTCTGGAGCCACTGCGCGCCGCCATGAGCGCGAACGGCATTGACGCCGTGCTGCTGCCTTCGAGCGACCCGCACTTGTCGGAGTACCTGCCGGCCCACTGGCAGGGCCGCCGGTGGTTCAGCGGCTTCACCGGCTCGATGGCCACGTTGGTCGTGCTGGCCGAGCGGGCGGCGCTGTTTGCCGACAGCCGCTACTGGGTGCAGGCCGATTCCGAGTTGACTGGCAGCGGCATTGAGCTGGTCAAGATCCCCACCGGCGCCTCCAGCGCGCATGTCGACTGGCTGGTGGCCCATCTCGCCACCGGCCAGACGGTGGCGACCGACGGCGCGGTGCTCGGCCTGGCCGCAGCGCTGCAGCTCAGGGACGCGCTCGGCGCCGCGGGCCTGCACCTGAAGACCGACGCCGATCCGCTGGCCGACGCCTGGGCCGAGCGCCCCGCCCTGCCCGCCGCCAAGGTCTACGAACACCGCGCGCCGCACGCACCGCTGGCGCGCCGTGCCAAGCTCGCGCAGGTGCGCGCCGCGATGGCCGAGCGTGGCGCGAGCCATCACTTGATCTCGACGCTCGACGACTTGGCCTGGCTCCTCAACCTGCGAGGCGCGGACGTCAACTACAACCCGGTGTTCCTCGCGCATGCGCTGCTGTCGATGAGCGGGGTGCTGTTGTTCGTCGGCGCCGGCAAGGTCGACGCGTCGCTGGCCGAGACACTGGCCGCCGATGGCGTAGCGCTGCGACCCTACGACGATGCGCGTGCGGCGCTGGCCGCACTGCCCGCCGGCAGCCGCTTGCTGATCGATCCACGGCGCGTGACGCTGGGCCTGCGCGAGGCGGTGCCGCAGGCGGTGAAGGTGGTCGAGGCGATCAACCCGTCGACCTTGGCCAAGAGCCGCAAGAGCGCCAGCGAAGCTGCCTTCATCCGCGAGGCGATGGCGCACGATGGCGCCGCGATGTGCGCCTTCTACGCCTGGTTCGAGCAGGCGCTCGGCCGCGAGCCCATCACCGAACTCACCATCGACGAGCGCCTGAGTGCCGAGCGCGCCAAGCAGCCCGGCTACGTGAGCCTGAGCTTCCCGGTCATCGCGGGCTTCAACGCCAACGGCGCGATGCCGCACTACCGCGCCACGCAAGCGAGCCATGCGGTGATCTCGCACGCCAGCGGTGTGGCGGCCGACGGCCTGCTGCTGATCGACTCAGGCGCGCAATACCTCGGCGGCACCACCGACATCACGCGCGTGTGGCCGATCGGCACGCCAACGGCTGAGATGAAGCGGGACTACACCCTCGTGCTAAAGGGCACCATTGCGCTCTCCCGCGCGCGCTTTCCGCGTGGCACGCCCAGCCCGATGCTCGATGCCATCGCGCGCGCGCCGCTGTGGGCCCAGAGCCTCGACTACGGTCACGGCACCGGCCACGGCGTCGGCTATTTCCTCAACGTTCACGAAGGCCCGCAGTCGATCAGCAAGGTCGTCGCCACACCCGAAATGGCGATGGAGCCGGGCATGGTCACCAGCATCGAGCCGGGCCTCTACCGCCCCGGCCGGCATGGCGTGCGCATCGAGAACCTGGTGATGAACGTGGCCGCACCGGACGACGAGTTCGGCGAATTCCTGCAATTCGAGACGCTCACGCTGTGCCCGATCGACACGCGCTGCATCGAGCGCTCGCTGCTCGATGCAACCGAGGCGCGCTGGCTCGACACCTACCACGCGACGGTGCGCGAACGCCTCTCGCCGCTGGTGAGCGGAGCCGCCCGCGCGTGGCTCGAGGAGCGCACCCAAGCACTCATGCCGCGCGGCTGACGGCGACTGCGTGGTGAACGGTCGCGCGCCACGCGGATTGTTCGGCCTGGGCGCTCTCGTACGAATTTGCTTTATTCGAATAGGAAAGAGCGGTCTCGCCTGACCTGTCGGCGCCTCTCGCGTCCGGGTTGCGTATCAGCGCCCCGTCTTCACCACGATGCGCCCGCGCACCTTGCCGGCCATCAGCTCTTCGGCCGCCGCAACGGCCTCGTTCAAGCCGATCTCGCGCGTCATCGTGGCCAGCAAGGCCGGGTCGAGGTCACGCGCGAGCCGCGTCCAGGCTTCGCGGCGGCGCTCGATCGGTGCCATCACGCTGTCCACGCCGAGCAACGCGACGCTGCGCAAGATGAAAGGCATCACCGTGGCCGGCAAATCCAAACCTTGCGCCAGGCCGCAGGCCGCGACCGCGCCGCCGTAGCGCGTTTGAGCGCAGGCGTTGGCCAGGGTGTGACTGCCCACCGCATCCACCACCGCGGCCCAGCGCTCCTTTTGCAGCGGTTTGCCGGGGGCGGCCAGCTCAGTGCGGTCGATCACGCCCTGCGCGCCCAGCTTCTTCAGGTAATCGGCCTCGCTCGCCTTACCGGTGGCCGCGGTGACCTTGTGGCCCAGCCGGGCCAGCAACGCGATGGCCACCGAGCCGACGCCGCCGGTCGCGCCGGTCACCAGCACTTCGCCGTCGCCGGGCTTGACGCCGTAGCGCTCGAGCGCCAGCACGCACAGCATCGCGGTGTAGCCGGCCGTGCCGATGGCCATCGCCTGGCGCGACGTGAAAGCCGCGGGCAGCCGCACCAGCCAGTCGCCCTTCAGGCGCGCCTTGGCGGCCAGGCAGCCCTTGTGCGTCTCGCCCACGCCCCAGCCGTTGTGGACCACCTGGTCGCCCGCCTTCCAGGCCGCATGCGTGCTCTGGGTCACCGTGCCGGCGCCGTCGATGCCCGCCACCATCGGCCAGCTGCGCACCACCGGCGAGCGGTTGGTGATGGCCAGGCCGTCCTTGTAGTTGAGCGTGGAGTAATCCACCGCGATGGTGACGTCGCCGTCGGGCAGGAAGCTGTCGTCGACTTCGCGCACGCCAGCGCTGAATGAACCGTCGGACTTGTCGAGTACGAGCGCTGAAAACATGGCGAACTCCTGATGATGAATGTCGGTGGAAGCGCGGATTTCAACACTGCCGGGGCATCGGCGTGCGCCGCGCCGCCAGCGCAGCGCCGGCCACGGTGCGGACAACTACACCGCGAAAGCAGCCAAACCCTTGTGAAACAAGAAGTTTTACCGTTGACGCGGTGTCGCGTCGGCCGCTATCTTCGCGCCCATGTCGAGGTTCTGGAAATTCTGGCGGGGCGTGGCGGTCGGGTTCTCCGCGGCCTGGATGCTGGGCGCGGGCCCGGCGCAGGCCGCGCCGGAGCGCGCCGATGTCGTCGCACGTTTTCTCGCCGAGCGCGGTTTGCTCGAGGGCGCCAGCAAGACACCGACGCGCGCCGCAGACAACGGCGACCCGTCGCTGGCCCGCCAGACTCTGGAGCGCGCCTCCGGCTGGGCCGGCGGCCTGGTCTCGTCGGCGCTGCATTTCCTGGGCGTGCCCTACAAGCGCGGCGGCCAGTCCGCCGCAGACGGTTTCGACTGCAGCGGCTTCACGCGGCATGTGTTCGAGGCAACACTCGGGCTGGTGCTGCCGCGCCGCTCCAACGACCAAGCCAAGGACGGTGGCCTCGTCGCCGTCGAGCGCGCCGAACTCCAGCCCGGCGACCTGGTGTTCTTCAACACCCTGCGCGCGGCGTTCTCGCACGTCGGCATCTATGTCGGCGACGGCAAGTTCGTCCATGCGCCGCGCAGCGGTGCCAAGGTGCGCGTCGAAGAGATGGGCAGCAGCTACTGGAGCCCGCGCTTCGACGGCGCGCGGCGTGCGTCGCGGCCGGTGGAGGTGTCGGCCGTTGCCGTTGCAGCGGTGCAGACCAGCCCGCTGCCGGCCGTCGACACGGGTGCGGCCGCGTCCGCCGTTGCCGCCGCGTCGGGACCTTTGCCAAGCTACTGATCCGCCGCTCGGCGCGTTAATCCCACACGCGGCAGTCACGCGTGAGCGCGGCACAATCCGCGCATGGCCGAGCGCACCATTCCCCTGATCGACCACCGGCACTCGGCCGCACGCCCTGCCGTGCCGCGGTTCGCCGTCGCGCCCAACGGCCTGCTGTCCGACCGCCTGGGCCGGGCGCTCGGCGACCTGCGCATCTCGGTCACCGACCGCTGCAATTTCCGCTGCAGCTACTGCATGCCCAAGGAGGTGTTCGACAAGAACCACCGCTTCCTGCCCCATGCCGAACTGCTCAGCTTTGAAGAAATCACCCGGCTGGCGCGCGTGTTCGCGCTGCACGGCGTGCACAAGCTGCGCCTGACCGGCGGCGAGCCGCTGTTGCGCAAGAACCTCGAGGTGCTGATCGAGCAGCTGGCCGCACTGCGCACGCCTGAAGGCGCGCCGCTGGACCTCACGCTCACCACCAATGCCTCGCTGCTCGTGCGCAAGGCAGGTGCGCTCGCGGCGGCCGGCCTCAAGCGCGTGACGGTCAGCCTCGACGCGCTCGACGATGCGGTGTTTCGCCGCATGAACGACGTCGACTTTCCGGTCGCGGAGGTGCTGGCCGGCATCGAGGCCGCGGTCGCGGCGGGCCTGGCGCCTATCAAGGTCAACATGGTGGTCAAGCGCGGCATCAACGACCACGAGATCGTGCCAATGGCGCGCTTCTTTCGCGACCACTTCGGTGGCAAGGTGGTGCTGCGCTTCATCGAGTACATGGACGTGGGCGTGACCAACGGCTGGCGCATGGACGAGGTGCTGCCCTCGGCGCAGGTGGTGGCGCGCATCCACGCGGCGTTCCCGCTGCGCGTGCTGCAGGCCACCGCGCTCGGCGAGACGGCCGAGCGCTGGGGCTATGCCGACGGCGCCGGCGAAGTCGGCGTGATCTCCAGCGTGACACAGGCCTTTTGCGGCGACTGCAACCGCGCGCGCCTGTCCACCGAGGGCAAGCTGTATCTGTGCCTGTTCGCCTCGCGCGGCCACGACCTGCGCGCCCTGCTGCGCGACCCGGCCGGCTACAGCGACACGCAGATCGCTGCGGCCATCGGCGCCATCTGGCAGGGCCGCGACGACCGCTACTCCGAGCTGCGCGGCAGCGCGCAAGGCGCAGTCGCTTCGGCCGCCAAGGTCGAGATGAGCTACATCGGCGGTTGACCTGAAATGAAACGTCTGACTGGGACGACGAGACCGTTCGCTCGCGGCTCATTGCGGTGCGTAGCGGGTCGCGCCAGGCGCAATGGACCCCACTGAAATGATCAAGCCTTGCGACATCACCGGCCTCATCCTGGCCGGCGGCCGCGGCAGCCGCATGGGCGGTGTCGACAAGGGCCTGCAGCCCTACCGAGGCCTGCCGCTGGCGATGCACACGCTGATGCGCCTGGCGCCGCAGGTCGGCGAGGTGATGATCAACGCCAACCGAAACCTCGGCGCGTATGAAAGCTTCGGCATGCCGGTGTGGCCCGATGCCAGCGCCGACTTTGCCGGCCCGCTGGCCGGCTTCCTGATCGGGCTGGAGCGCTGCGAGACGCCCTACCTCGTCACCGTGCCCTGCGACACGCCCGCCTTCCCTGAAGACCTGGTGGCGCGCCTGGCGCAGGCGCTCGAGGCCGAAGGCGCCGATCTGGCGATGGCGCGCTCGCCGCACAGCGATCATGCCGAGGGCGGCCGCGTTGGCCCGCAGTTGCAGCCGGTGTTCTGCATGATGCGCAGCACGCTGATGGAAGACCTGCTGCGCTTCATGCAAGAGGGCGGCCGCAAGATCGACCTATGGACCGCGCGCCAGCGCTCGGCGGTGGCCGACTTCGACGACGCCAGCGCCTTCTTCAACGCCAACACCCTGGCCGAGTTACGCCAGCTCGAGGCGCGCGGTGCCTGAGGGCACGCCTGCGGTGATCCGCCGGCTCGGGCCGGCCGACCTTGCCGCCTACAAGAACCTGCGCGACGAGGCGCTGCGCCTGCACCCGGAGGCGTTCACCTCCGACCACGCCAGCCAACAGTCGCGCACACCGGAAAGCTACCTCGGCCGCCTGGGCCTGGCCGAGCCGCTGGGCGGCAGCTTCCTGCTCGGCGCCTTCATCACCGAGAAGGGCAAGCCGCGTCTGGTCGGCTCGGTGGGACTGGAGCGCGAGACGCGCCAGAAGACCCGCCACATCAGCTGGCTCATTGGCCTGATGGTGCTGCCCACGAGCACCGGCCACGGCGTCGGCCGCGCGCTCGTCGAAGGCTGCATCGCAGAAGCGCGCCGGGCCGACCGGCTGCAGCTGATCACGCTCAGCGTCACCGCCTCCAGCCTGCGCGTGGTGCGCCTGTACGAGCGCGCCGGCTTCGTGCGCTACGGCCTGCTGCCGCGCGCGGTGCGCCTGGTGGACGAGCATGGCGAGCGCTACCACGACAAGGCCCAGATGATGCTGGTGTTGTGACGATGAGCGACGCCCCTGCCCTGCCCTCGCTGCAAGACATCGCCTCCTGCGTGGCCGGCTACGACCCGAACGCGCTGTCGGTCGAGCATGCGCAGCAATTTATCGAGCGCTTCGTGCCGCGGGTTGGCGCCGTCGAGCAGCTCGCGCTGCGCGCCGCGCTCGGGCGCGTGCTGGCACGTGACCTGGTCTCGCACATCGATGTGCCGGCGAACGACAACTCGGCGATGGACGGCTACGCGCTGCGCAGCACGGACCTGAAATCGGGCGCACCGACCGTGCTGCGCGTGGCCGGCACCGGCTTGGCCGGCCAGCAGTACGAGGGCAAGGTCGCGGCCGGCGAGTGCGTGCGCATCATGACGGGTGCGGTCATGCCGGGCGACCTGGACACGGTGGTGCCGCAAGAGTTCGTCGTCCTCATGCCTGCGGCGCAGGACGACTCTCGCCCGCCCCCCCGTTCAACGGGAGAGGGCCACATCACCGTGCCTGCAGGCATCGTGCGGCCCGGCGACAACCGCCGCCTCGCCGGTGAAGACCTGGCGCGCGGCGAGACGGCGCTGGCCGCTGGGCGCGTGCTGCGCCCCGCCGACATCGGCCTGGCCGCGTCGCTGGGGCGCGCCGAGCTGCCGGTGCATCGGCGCCTGCGCGTGGCGTTTTTCTCCACCGGCGACGAGCTGCGTTCCATCGGTGAACCGCTCGATGCCGGCTGCGTTTACGACAGTAACCGCTACACCATCCACGCCATGCTCACGCGACTGGGCGTGGAACTGCTCGACCTCGGCGTGGTGCGCGATGACCCGGGCGCGCTGGAAGCGGCGTTTCGCAGCGCCTGCGAGAACGCCGACGCCGTCATCACCTCGGGCGGCGTGAGCGTCGGCGAAGCCGACCACACCAAACAAGTGATGGCGCGGCTGGGCGAGGTGGCGTTCTGGCGCATCGCCATGCGCCCGGGCCGACCGATGGCGTTCGGGCGCATCGCGTCGAACGGTCACACCGCCGTGCTGTTCGGCCTGCCCGGCAACCCGGTCGCGGTGATGGTGACCTTCTACGCCTTCGTGCGCGGCGCGCTGCTGGCGATGGCAGGCGCCGCACCGATCGCGCTGCCACTGCTGCGTGCGCGCGCGGCCCTGGCGATCCGCAAGAAGCCCGGCCGCACCGAGTACCAGCGCGGCATCGTCACGCGCGCGGCCGACGGCGACTGGGACGTGGCCCTCACCGGCGCGCAGGGCTCGGGCATCCTGCGCTCGATGTCGGTCGCCAACGGCCTGGTGGTGCTGCACCACGAGCAGGCTTCGGTGGCCGCGGGCGAACATGTCGACGTGCTGCCGTTCGACGGCTTGCTGTAGCGGGGGTACGGCTGCGCAGCGTCGTCGGCCAGCGGCGCTTGTCAGGGGCGCAGCAATGCGGCTGGGTCGGCCACGCCATCGGCACGTTTGATTCACACTGAACCGATCGGCAGCCGCCAGGAGGTTCACGCCCATGCCCACACGCCAGGTCGACGTCGCCATCCTCGGCGCCGGCACCGCCGGTCTCAGCGCTTACCGCGCTGCGCGCATGCACACCGAGCGCGTGCTGCTCGTCGACCCAGGCCCGTTGGGCACCACCTGCGCGCGCGTGGGCTGCATGCCGAGCAAGCTGCTGATCGCCGCTGCCGACGTGGCGCACGAGGCGCGACATGCGGCGCGCTTCGGCATCGCCGTGAGCGAGGTGCGGGTGGACGGCGAGCGCGTGATGGCGCGCGTGAAGAGCGAGCGCGACCGCTTCGTCGACTTCGTGCTCGAGGGCATGCGCGACATCGAGCCGCAGCAGTTGCTCGTCGGCCGCGCACGCTTCACCGCGCCTCGAGTGCTGCAGGTCGAAGGCCCGGGCGGGGATGTGCGCGTCCAGGCCGAACGCATCGTCATCGCCACCGGCTCGCGGCCCGACACGCCCGCCGCGTGGCGCGCCGCCCTCGGCGAGCGCCTGATCGTCAACGACGACGTGTTCGAGTGGCAGACCTTGCCGCGCTCGGTTGCCGTGGTCGGCTCCGGCGTGATCGGCCTGGAGCTTGCGCAAGCGCTGCACCGCCTGGGCGTGCGCGTGCGCCTCATCGGCCGCAGCCGCTTCGTCGGTCCGCTCACCGACCCCGCCCTCGCGCTGGTGGCAGCACGCGCCTTCGAGGCTGCCTTGCCGATCGAACGCGAAGCCGAACTGATCGACGTGCGGCGCGCGGGCGACGAGGTGCTGCTGCACTGGCGCACACCGGCCGGTGAGCAGTGCGAGCGCTTCGACTTCCTGCTCGCCGCCACCGGGCGGCGGCCCAACGTCGATGCGCTCGGCCTCGAGCACAGCGGCCTGACACTCGACAGCAACGGCGTGCCGCTCCACGACACGCAGAGCGCGCAAGTCGCAGGTGCGCCGGTCTTCATTGCCGGCGATGCCACCGACGAGCGGCCGCTGCTGCACGAGGCGGCCGACGCCGGCCACATTGCCGGCGACAACGCCGGACGCTTTCCGGCCGTGGTGCGACAGCGGCGCCGCACGCCCTTGGCCATCGTGTTCAGCGAGCCGCAGATCGCGCTGGCCGGGCAGACGCACCGCGAACTCGGCGCCGCCGGCGTCGCCTTCGCGACCGGCCGCGCGAGCTTCGAGAACCAGGGCCGCAGCCGCGTGATCGGCCGCAACGTCGGCGCGCTGCACGTCTATGCCGAGCGCAAGACGCGCCGCCTGCTCGGCGCCGAAATGGTCGGCCCCGCGGCCGAACACCTGGGCCACCTGCTGGCCTGGAGCATCGGCCGCGGCGACACGGTGGACGATGTGCTGGCCCAGCCCTTCTATCACCCGGTCATCGAGGAAGGCCTGCGCACCGCGCTGCGCGATCTGCGCGGCGCGCTTGACCATGACCCGCCCTGCGACGAGTGCCGTCCGGGCGAGTGAGCGGCTGCGTGCCGGCCCTCAGAGGCCAACAGGCGTGCGCTCGCGCTGCCCGTGGCCGTTGAATTCGGCACGGAACGCATTGGCCCTGAAGCAACGCTTCGTTTCTGCGCGTTCGACTCGCCGATAGACTTTGATCACGCTGGTCTAGCGCTGATCTGAAAGCGCAAAGCACCAGCGCCATTCACGGTGGGGAGAGGTGCCCTTGGAAACTCACGCGTTATCTGCATTGCTGTTCGCGGTCGCACTGGCACTGTGCGTCTGCCTGCCGCATGCCGCGCTCGACATGGTCCGCCGCGCGCGCGCAAAGCGCCATGCCAATCCGTGGGGCTGGCTGCTGATTGCAGCCGTTTCCTGGGGCACGACGGCGTGGGCGGCGCTCGTTTTCGCCCTGCTCGCATTCCAGCCGGGGCTCGACCTCGCGCACGACGCCGCCTTGCTGATCACGTCGTGGTTGCTCGGCGTTGCAACCGGCTTCGGGCTGCTCGGATCATGCACGGTGGCCTTGCAGAGCCGGCGTCACGCCGCCGCCATCGGGGCCGGCTTGGCATTGGGCCTGAGCTGCATGAGCGCCGTGCTGATGGCGTCGCTGCAGCCGGTCAGCTTCTGGGCTGCCGTCCAGGTTGTCTCATGGGCCTTCCTGGCGGCGATGCTCGTTGCCTGCGCTTGCCTGGTCGCGTTCGTGCTCGCCAGCGAAGGTTTGTTGTGCCTGCCACGCTCGTACGCGCGCCTCACGTCGGCGATCAGCGGTGCGGCGCTTGCCGGGGCGTTCGCTTTCGCGGTGCGCAGCGGCGATCTGGCGGCGGTGGCCAGCGGCGCGGGGTCAGGCGTTGCGACGATGCATGCGGCGTTGCTGTCGGTCGTCGCCACCGCGCTGGGCCTGTCGGTGACGCGCTTCATGTCGCGCATCGAGCGGCACCTCGTCGACCGTGCCGACGGCCTGGAACAGTCGCTGCGCAAAGCCAACTCGGACCTGCAGAAAATTGCCTACAACGACGCCCTCACGCAGCTGCCGAACCGCTTGGTGTTCGAAGACAAGCTGGCGGCGGCGGTCAACCGCGTGGACCGCACGCAGTCGCGCCTGGCCGTGCTGTTCGTCGACCTCGACGGCTTCAAGCCGATCAATGACTCGTTCGGGCACGGCAGCGGCGAC
>NZ_JANMWL010000099.1:0-3094 GCF_031393925.1 Methylibium sp.
TGCGCCCTGCCCATCGCGTAGGCCCAGGCACACAGCACCTTCGCGAACGAATAGCCGGGGTCCATGGCAATGGCTCGTTTGAGAACCGCCACCGCCTCGGCGTTCTCGAGCCGCGTCGAGCTGCTCACCACCTTGGGCAGCGCGCGCAAGCACAGGTCATAGGCGTGCAGGTTGGCCGTCGGCTTGGACTGCGCACGCTCCACTTCGGCCAGCCGAAGCTTGGGTTCGATGGCCGCGACCACATTGCCGGTGATGCGGTCCTGCAACTCGAAGAGGTCGTCGAGTTGCCCCTCGAAGCGGTCGCCCCACACATGCCGGCCAGCCTCGGCTTCGACCAATTGCGCGCTGATGCGCAGGCGCTGCCCGGCCTTGTGAAAACTGCCCTCGAGCACATAGCGAACGCCCAGCTCGCGCCCCACCCGTTTGATGTCGACCGCCCGGCCCTTGTAGGTAAAACTCGAACTGCGCGCGATGACAAAGAACGCCCTCACGCGCGACAGCGCCGCGATGATGTCGTCGACCACGCCGTCGACAAAATAGTCTTGCCCCGGGTCGCCGCTCAGGTTGGCAAAGGGCAGCACCGCGATCGAGGCCTTGTCGGGCAGCGCCAGCGCCGCCTCGTCCGTGACCGCGGCCGTGTGCGAAGGTGGCGCATCGGCGGGCTCGGCCAGCGACGCCGTGAAGCGGTAGCCGAGGCCCGGCACGGTGCTGACGGCGTGCGGCCCGAGCAGCTTGCGCAGCGTGGAGACATGCACCGTGAGGTTGTTCTCCTCCACCACCCTGCCGGGCCACACACGCTGCAGCAGCTCTTCCTTGCTCACCACGCGGTCGCGTTGCTCGATCAGGCACATCAGCACGTCGAAGGCGCGCGCGCCCAGCGCCACCGGCTCGCCGTGCGCCAGGACCTGGCGCTGGTCGGGGCAAATCTCGATGTGGGCAAATGACAGGCGACGTGACAGAAGGCCTCCTCCGGCTCGCTCGATGAAATGTACGGGCCATCAAGCCACCGCCCACGATTTGACCGATCTATTCTGATTGCGAGATCGAGCTGCAAACCTGGCCAATGCAGGAAGCCAAGGCGACGCGGTGTGCTCTCTCGCGAGCGTTCGAGCGGCTGTCCGTGCAGACATCGATCGGTGGGACGACTGAGCGCTGCCCTCTTCAATCTTGCGCCCTACTCCCCCCACCCCTCCCTGCGCCTCTCCTCCCTCTCCCTCCTCTCCTGCGCAAACAGCTCCTCCAGCTGCTGCCGTCCCGCCCTCGCCATCGACACCAGCCGGGCCTGGTCCTTGCGGTGCGGCCACATCGCCTCTATCTGCTCGACGTTGTGCCGCCGAAAGCGCATTGCCAGCGTGCGCGCGTGGTGCGGTTGCCATCCCATCGCTTCCAGCACGCTGCGCGCGCTCATCAGCGAGGCGTCGAGTATTTCGCGCTCGATGTGTGCGACGCCGCGGTCGCGCAGCGAGTACCAGTGCTGCACGTTGCGGGCGCGCGCGATGACGGTGAGGTGGGGGAAGTGCGCCTTGGCCAGGTCGGCGACCTTCAGGCTCTGCTCAACGTCGTCAATGGCGATCACCAGCACCTTGGCGTGCGCCGCGCCTGCGGTGCGCAGCAGGTCCAGGCGAGTCGCGTCGCCGTAATACACGGTGAAGCCAAAGCGCCGCAGAAACTCGATCTGCTCGGCGTCGTGCTCCAGCACGGTGGCCTTCAGGCCGTTGGCGTAGAGCAGGCGGCCCACGATCTGGCCGTAGCGGCCGAAGCCGGCAATGATGATGGGCGCGTCTTGCGGCTCGTCGAGCTCCTTCACGTCGGGCAGCGCCTTGCTCGCAAAGCGCGGCTGCACCCAGCGGTCAAAGGCCACCAGCAGCAGCGGCGTCACCAGCATGGACAGCGCCACCGCGCCGATCAGCACCGAGGCCGTCTCGGGCGAGAACACGCGCGCGCCGGCCGCGGCCTGGAACACCACGAAGGCGAACTCGCCGCCCTGCGCGAGCAGCAAGGTGAACACCGGCCGCTCCTGCCACGGCAGCGCCATGCCGCGCGCCAGCAGCCACAGCACCACCGCCTTGATGGTCAGGAAGCCGACCAGCAGGCCGGCCACGACGGCCGGGTGCGCGAGCAGTGCATTGAAGTCCACCGACATGCCCACGGCGATGAAAAACAGGCCGAGCAGCAGGCCCTTGAAGGGCTCGACATCGGTCTCGAGTTCGCGCTTGTATTCGCTCTCGGCCAGCAGCACGCCGCCGAGAAAGGCGCCGAGCGCCATCGACAGGCCCACCGCCTGCATCAGCGCCGCAATGCCGGCCACGAGGCCGAGCGAGGCGGCGGTAAAGATCTCCGGCGTGTTGCTGCGCGCGATCCAGCGGAACAGGGGCCGCAGCAACAGGCGCCCGCCGAGCACGATGGCCGCGACCATGCCGAGCGCCCGCGCCGCCTCCCACCAGGCGTTGCCGTCGTCGGCCTCGGGCACGCCGAGCAGCGGTATCAGCGCCAGGATCGGGATGGCGGCCACGTCCTGGAACAGCAGGATGGCAAAGCCGGCCTGGCCGGAGCTGGTGGCCATGAGGTTGCGCTCGCCCATCACCTGCAGCGCGATGGCGGTGGAGCTGAGTGCCAGGCCGAGCGAGGCCACCAGCGCCAGCCGCCACGGCGCGCCGAGCGCCCAGCCCGCCAGACACATCACGAGCGCGCAGCCGATCACCTGCGCGGCACCCCAGCCGAAGATCGGCCGGCGCAGGGCCCACAGGCGCTTGGGATCGAGTTCGAGCCCGACCAGGAAGAGCATCAGCACGACGCCGAACTCGGCGAAGTGGAGAATGGTTTCGGGGTCGTCGACGAGGGCCAGGCCAAACGGGCCGATCAGGATGCCGGCGGCCAGGTAACCAATGATGGCGCCCAGACCCAGCGCCTTGGCCAGCGGCACCGCCAGGACGGCGGCGCCGAGGAAGACAAGCGCGCCGGTGAGCCAGGGGGTGACGGCGCTCATGATGTTGCTCCCCCTCCCTCTGGGGGAGGGTTGCACTGCTGTTCTCCCTCTCCCCTCTCTGGGAGAGGGCTGGGGTGAGGGCAACGCGCGCTCACGGCTGCACCTGCG
>NZ_JANMWL010000127.1:0-17505 GCF_031393925.1 Methylibium sp.
GAAGGCCTGTGGCTGGCGAAGTTTCCGGACAAGAGCGACAGATGGAACAACGCCCGCGTCGAAGGCGCGATGCTCGCCTTGGCACAGGAGTGCGGCTTGCGCGTCGCCAGGCATCGCATCGAGACCGTCGGCGGCGAAGACGTGCTGCTGGTTCAACGCTTCGATCGCACGCTGACGGCCGAGGGTTACTTGAGACATCGCATGGTCAGTGGGCTGACGGCATTGGGCGCCGAGGATTCGCACGGCGACCGCGCCAAGTGGTCGTACCTGCTGCTGGCCGATGAACTCCGGCGGCGCAGCGCGCAGCCGGCCCAGGACCTGGAGGAACTGTTTCGGCGCATGGTGTTCAACGCCTTGATCTCGAACACCGACGATCACCCTCGCAACCACGCGCTGATCGCACCGACCGACAAATGGGAACTGTCGCCGGCCTATGACCTGACACCCAACCCACTGACCAGCATCGAGAAACGCGACCTTGCGCTGACCTGCGGCACGTACAACCGGTATGCGAACCGCATCAACCTGCTATCCCAGCACGGGCAGTTCAAGCTATCGCTCGTACAAGCCACGGCGATCATCGATCGAATCCAACAGACGGTCGCGTCTCGCTGGCACGCGGTACTGCGGCAACACGGCACGACGCAGCTGGAGTGCGAGAAGCTGGCAGCGGCTTTCAACTACGCCGGGTTCGAGTTCGATCCAGCAGAAGTACTTGGCCAACAGTAGACGCACTGCGCGTGTCGAAGTGGAGGTGCGCCGAACGTCAAGAAAACTACTCGACTGATAGACTGGTAAATGGGAGCTTCGCTGGCCGGTTCGTCTCACGTCCATCCCAACAGGTCTCACTGCAGCGCAGGTTTTGTGTGGGGTAAATGGTGGGGTTCGGCTACCACCATGAGGTCAAAGTTTCATAGAAATCAACGGCCTGGAGCTGACCCCGAGCTTCAGGTGCAAAACATCGAGTGAGCCCCGCATGAATGCCGCCCCATCACCGCTCACCACCCAGGACACGCCCGGCAACCTGTTCGTCGTCGCGGCGCCCAGCGGTGCCGGCAAATCCAGCTTGGTCAAGGCGCTGCTCGAGCTCGATGCGCACCTGGCGGTTTCGGTTTCGCACACGACGCGGCCACCGCGCGGCCAGGAGGTCGACGGCCGCCAGTACCACTTCGTGGAAGAAACGACGTTTCGCGACATGGTCATGCACAGCGCCTTCTTTGAATGGGCCGAGGTGCATGGCAACCTTTACGGCACCTCGCGCCCGGCGATCGAGCAGCGCCTGGCCGAGGGCGAGGATGTGGTGCTCGAGATCGACTGGCAGGGCGCGCTGCAGATCAAGCGGCTGTTTCCTGGCGCGGTGCTGATCTTCATCTTGCCGCCCAGCTGGGACGAGCTGCTGCAGCGCCTGCAGCGCCGCGGCGAAGACCCCGACGAGGCGATCGAGACGCGCATGGCCAACGCCCGCGAGGAGGTAGCGCAGGCCAGGTACTTCGATTACGTGGTGATCAACGCCGTGTTCGAGACGGCTTTGTTCGACCTGAAAACGATCGTGCATGCCCAGCGGCTAAAATACAGTCGTCAAAGCCGCAGCAAGGCGGCCGTGTTCCAGTCACTGCACCTGGAACGAAGAATCAACCAAACCTGAATCTGGAAGAGCCCATGGCCCGCATCACCGTCGAAGATTGCATGGACAAGATCCCCAATCGCTTCCAGCTCGTGTTGTGCGCCACCTACCGCGCGCGCATGTTGAGCCAAGGCCACGCGCCCAAGGTCGAAAGCAAGAACAAGCCTGGCGTGACCGCGCTGCGCGAGATCGCCGAAGGCCACATCGGCCTGGAGATGCTGCGCAAAGTGCCGCTCTGAAAAGCACTTCGGTTCCCTGAAGACGGCCCGCTTCGGCGGGCCGTTTCGCTAGCGCTCCGAAGGGGCACACCGCGCGCGCTACCATGAGCCAATGCCCTCCCGCGCTGTCCTTGCCGTCCGTAGAACACTGAGCCAGGCGCTGCCATCGTTCATGCTCGGCCAGGGCTCGCATGCGACCACGGGGGCGTCGGACAGTCAGGTCGCCGCGCTCGACGCCGACGCCGCCTCGTTCGCCACCTTGACGCGCAAGCTCGCCTACCTGACTGCGGGCGACATCAAGCGGGTGCGCGAGGCCTACAAGTTCGCCGACGAGGCCCACCTCGGCCAGTTCCGCGCCAGCGGCGAGCCCTACATCACCCACCCGATCGCCGTGGCCGGCCTGTGCGCCGAGTGGAAGCTCGACGCGCAAGCCATCATGGCCGCGTTGATGCACGACGCGATGGAAGACTGCGGCATTGGCAAGGCCGAGTTGATCGAGCGCTTCGGAGCGCAGACCGCCGACCTGGTGGACGGTCTCACCAAGCTTGACCGGCTGCACTTTTCCACCCGCGAGGAGTCGCAAGCCGAGTCGTTTCGCAAGATGCTGCTGGCGATGGCGCGCGACGTGCGCGTCATCCTGATCAAGCTGGCCGATCGGCTGCACAACATGCGCACCATGGACGCGGTGCTGCCCGTCAAGCGCGAGCGCATCGCGCGCGAAACGATCGAGATCTACGCGCCGATCGCGCACCGCCTGGGCCTCAACCAGACCTACCGCGAGTTGCAGGAGTTGTCGTTCCAGCACCTGCGGCCGTGGCGCCACGCGGCGCTCAGCAAGGCCATCGAGCGCGCGCGCGGCCACCGACGCGACATCGTCGAGCGCGTGCAGCACGACATGGAAAAGGCCTTCAAGGAAGTCAAGCTCGGCGTGCAGATCTCGGGGCGCGAGAAGACGCTCTATTCCATCTATCACAAGATGGACGACAAGCACCTGAGCTTCGCGCAGGTCAGCGACATCTTCGGCTTTCGCATCGTCGTGCGCACCCTGCCCGAGTGCTACCTGGCGCTGGGCGTGCTGCACCAGCTCTACAAGCCGATGCCGGGGCGCTTCAAGGACTACATCGCCATTCCCAAGGGCAACGGCTACCAGTCGCTGCACACCACGCTGGTCAGCCCGCTGGGCACGGCGGTCGAGTTCCAGATCCGCACCGAGCCGATGCACCTGGTGGCCGAGAAAGGCATCGCCGCGCACTGGCTCTACAAGGCCCACGGCAGCGCCGACGCGCAGCACCTGGGCGCCCTGTGGCTGCAGTCGCTGCTCGACATCCAGGACGAAACGCGCGAAGCGGCCGAGTTCCTCGAACACGTCAAGATCGACCTGTTCCCCGAGTCGGTTTACGTGTTCACGCCGATGAGCAAGATCCTGGCGCTGCCCAAGGGCGCAACGTCGGTGGACTTTGCCTACGCCATCCACAGCGACGTGGGCGACCGCTGCATCGCCGCCAAGGTCAACGGCGAGGCGGCACCGTTGCGCACCGTGCTCAGGAGCGGCGACGTGGTGGAGGTCGTCACCGCCCCGAGCGCGCGGCCCAACCCGGCGTGGCTCAACTTCGTGCGCACCGGGCGCGCACGCTCGGGCATCCGCCATTACCTCAAGAACATGGAGGCCGAAGAGTCACTGAGCCTCGGTGAAAAACTGCTCACCCAGGCGCTGCGCGCCGAGGGCCTGGTCATGCCCGGTGGCGACGAAACCTCGGCCGAAGCCGAGGGCACGCTGTGGCAGGCTTTGCTGCGCTGGAGCGGCACCAAGAAGCGCGAAGAGCTGCTGATCGACATCGGTCTGGGCAAGAAAATCCCGGTCATCGTCGCCAAGCGGCTAGCCGGCCTGCTGGCCGAGCGCGGCGCGCGGCCCGACGCGCTCACGCTGACCTTCGGCCGCTTCGCCGCCAGCGACGACTCGCAACCCTCGCACGGCACGGTGGTGCTCGACGGCAGCGAAGGCGTGACGGTGCAGTTCGCCACCTGCTGCCGGCCGATGCCGGGCGACACGATCGTCGGCTACCTCGGCCGTGGCGAAGGGCTGGTGGTTCACACCGCCGAATGCGGCGTCGGCAAGCGCCAGTTCGGCCGCGACAGCGAGCCCTGGATCACCGTCGAATGGTCCGAGACGCCGCAGCGCAGCTTCGAGACCGCGGTGCAGATCATGGTCACCAACGGCAAGGGCGTTCTGGCGCAGATCGCGGCGGCAGTGAGCGGCGCCGAGGCCGACATCGTGCACATCGACATGGGCGACGAGCGCGCCGCCGAAACCACCGAGCTGCGCCTGCTGCTGGCGGTGCGCGATCGTCTGCACCTGGCCGACGCGCTGCGCGCGCTCAAGCGCTCGCCTTCGGTGCTGCGCGTTGCGCGCGTGAAGCCCTGACAGGCGCACGACCCTCGGGGGGCGTGCCTCTTACCCGCCGATCGATCCCAGCGGAGCCGGGTAGCGCACCGCAACGATCTCCAGCGTCTGCGTCCCGGCCGGCGTCGCGAACGTGACCTCGTCGCCCTCGCGCGCCTTGAGCAAGGCGCGCGCCACGGGGGAGACCCAGCTCACTTCGCCGTGCAGGCTGTCGGCCTCGTCGATGCCCTTGATGGTGATCGTGCGCTCCTCGCCGCCTTGCGTGGCGTAGGTGACCGTGGCGCCGAAGAACACCTGGTCGCGGCCGTGGTGCAGGCTCGGGTCGGCCACTTCGGCGATCTCCAGGCGCTTGGTCAGAAAGCGAATGCGGCGGTCGATCTCGCGCAGGCGCTTCTTGCCGTAGAGGTAGTCGCCGTTCTCCGAGCGGTCGCCGTTCTTGGCGGCCCATGAAACCGTCTCCACCACCTTGGGGCGCTCGTCGTCCATCAGTGTCATGAACTCCCCGCGCAGCCGCGCGTAGCCTTCGGGCGTGATGTAGTTCTTGCCGCCCGACGGCAGCTCCGGCAATGCGAGGTCGTCGTCGTCCTCGCCGTCGCTTTCCTTGGTGAAGGCCTTGTTCATGCGCGCATTTTCGCGCTCGCTGCGAGCCCCGGCTGGGGCGCGTTCAATGGCCCGCGAGTTCTCCGCGGGCGATGTACACGGTTTCCATCAGCATCGTCTGAACCTGCAGGTTCTCGAGCCGCGCCGCGAGGCAGGTCCAGGGCGCGTCGAGCCCGTCCATCGAGCTTACCGAATGCAGCGCCGCCGCCCACACGAACAGGTTGGTGGGCCAGGCCCAAGGAGCTGCCCACTTCAGCCCGGCCGCGACCACGCACGCGCGCGGACGCAGATGGCCGATCACGGCGTCGACGGCCTCGGGACGGCGCAGGATGTCATGGGTGAAGTGCAAGAGCGCCGCATCGGCGGTGACCGCGATGTTCGCCTCTTCGACCGGCGCGCAGAGCAAGGTCACGTTGCGCCAACCCATACGCTCGACGCGTTGCCGCGCCTGCGCCATCATTTCAGGGCACTGTTCGATGCCGACGATGCGGCCTTGCGCCTGGACCCCGGACTGCAGCAAGGCAAAGCTCAAGCCGGTGCCGCAGCCGATGTCGAGCACGGTCGCGCCACGCCGAAGACCGAGTTCGAGGATGGCGCGCTGCCTGATCGGCTCGAACAGGGCGAGTTCGACGTCATAAAGACCCGCACGCTGTCGGTACTGGGCGAGTGCGGCGTCGCGATCGGGCGTGCGCCGAGGGCTATCGGGTTTCATCTCGAAGACGCGTGATCAAGAGAACAGGCGGCTCAGAGTACCGCCGCTTCGGCGGCCGGGTAATTGAGTTCGATCACCACGCCGTTCGGGTCGTCGACGAACACCTGATGCAGCCCGAAACCAGGCACCGTGCGCTCGCGGCAGGCCACGCCCGTGAGCCGCAGTCGCTCGCGCATCGCGGCCAGGCCGGTGGCCGCGAAGGCCACGTGGTCGAGCGCACCGCTGCCCGGAACGCTGCCGGGGTCGCGCTCGAGGTTTTCAGGGTCGTTGGGGTCGATGCCGATGATGTGTACCACCGCGTTGGCCAAGACCGCCGTATCGCCGGCATAGAGCCACAGGCCCGGAAAATCGAACGATGGCCGCGGCCCGAGCTCGAGGCCCAGCAAGTCGCAATAGAAGCGGCGGCAGGCCTCCAGATCGGTGGCGCGGATCGAGAAGTGGTTCAGCGTCAGGGCCATGGTCGGCGCTCCTCGTGGCTTCGTTTCAGAAGGGACTGATGCCAGACGGATCGCCTGGCATCAATGTGTCATTGGCAAGGCAATGACGTGTCGGGCGGGCCGCCGGCTCGATGAACCGAGCGCGCCGACGACGTGTCAGTCGGGAAGGTCGACCGCCGCGTCGAGTTCCGGGCGCGGCGCGGCGCTGCGGCGTGGATCGTGTTTGGCTAGTGCGGTAGCGACCGCGCGCTTGAGCTTGCCGACCGCCCCTTGGATGGCCTGATGCGCGGTGCCGGCGTGGTCCTTCACCACCACCGGCTCCAGCCCCACCAGCCGGGCTTCCAGCGTGCAATGAATCTCGTCGGGTGAGACCTTGAGATGGCTGTTCGCATCGGCGAGGTGAGCCTCCACCCGCGTGACCTGCTCGCCAAAGCGACCGAGCGCGTCTTTCACCACCGTCTCCAGGTGATCGGCCATCTGGTGACGCCCGTCGACGTGCGGGTCGGTGTTCAACAAGACTTGCATCAAATTCTCCGGTGTGGCGTGAGCGGCGCTGCCGCTGCAGCTCAGCATGATGGTCCTTGCGAGCACTGTCACTGCCTCGCGAGCGCGATCAAGTGTCGTCCATGTCCTACGCTGGCGGCCGCAGCGTTCCAAGCGGGCGGCGTCGGGCGCTTTGGTGCATGGCTTCTTGCAGCGCTCTCAGTGCAGCCAGCCGTCCACCGGCTGCAGCGCAGGCGGCAGTTCGCTCCCTCCCATCGCCTCGAGCAGGTTGATCTCCAGCGTGCGGCACAGCGCGTCGAGTGGCAGGTGGTGGGCGCGCAGACCGAAGGGGTCCTCGATCTCGTCGCCCACGGCGTCCAGGCCGAAGAAAGTGTAGGCCACGATGGCAACGACAAAGGGCGTCATGAAACCGATCGAATCGACCAGCCCGAAGGGCAGCAAGAAGCAATAGAGGTAGGCCGTGCGGTGCAGCAGCAGGGTGTAGGCAAACGGAATGGGCGTGGACTTGATGCGCTCGCAACCGGCCGCCACCGCCGCCAGTCCGCAGAGCTGCTCGTCGATCTGCACGGCCACCTGCGGGTCGAGCTGAGCGGCGCGCAGGCAGTCGCCGAGCTGCTGGCCGTTCAGGCGCAGCAGCAGGTCGTGTCCCGATTGCGACGCGGCAAACGCGCTTAACTCGGACGGCGCCAGCCAAGCTCGCAGATCGGCGAGTGCATCGGTGTCGCGCAGCTGGTGGCGCAGCGCGTGCGCAAAGCCCACGGTGCGGCGGATCATGGCGTGGCGCACGTCGTGCAGGTCGGTCGCGTCGAGGCGCAGCAGGGCTGCCGGCGCCGGCAGTCGGGTCAAGGTGAGCAACTGACGCGTCAGGCTGCGCGCACGGTAGACCAGCTCCCCCCAAAGCTTGCGCGCTTCCCAGTAGCGATCGTAGGCGGCGCTGTTGCGAAAGCCCAGGAAGATCGCCAGCGCCAGCCCGATCAGCGAGAACGGCACCGGTGTGAGCGTGATCTTGGCGTTGAACAGGCTGCCGTGGCTCGCGGTCACCACCAGCGCCAGCGCCGTGCAGGTGGCAAGACTCCAGGCGATGCGCGGCAGGATCGAGCCCCTGAGGGCGAAGAACAGTCGCAGGGCGTTGGGGCGGCTCGTGACGATCATGAGCGCATTGCCGCG
Organism: Methylibium sp.; assembly: GCF_031393925.1. Lineage (GTDB taxonomy): Bacteria > Pseudomonadota > Gammaproteobacteria > Burkholderiales > Burkholderiaceae_C > Methylibium. Next base: position 7,664 of record NZ_JANMWL010000127.1, read on the forward strand.
AGCGGCCGCAGAGAGGGAGCCATGCAAGCCATGCACTCCAGGACTCGGTCGTTGACCCCTTTGCGGACCTTGCCCGCCATCGCGACCGACGCGCCTGAAGCCAGCATCCGCTCGAAAGCCTCACGCACCTGAGCGCCCTCCACCGCCAGGGCACGCTCCATCAACTCGCCCCGCGAGCGCACCCGCCCGAACACGAACAACTCCTGCGCCGCCGCCTCCAGCCGCCGCGACGGCCGCTCCAGCTCGTGCAGGCTGCGCACCGCGATCTGGTTGCGTGCCCGATCCAGGCTCACCGGGTCGATGCGCTCGGCATGCGCGACGAGCAACTTCGTGACCTCGACGAAGAACTCGTCGACGTGCTCGGGCGCCGTGGAGGCCTCGATCACGAACTGCCCGCACAGCTCCATCACGTCGGCCGAGCAGGCGGCGTAGTAGACGAGACCGCGCCGCTCGCGGATCTGGTCCATGAGCGGCGAACTCATGCCCTCGCCGAACACTGCCGCCGCGACGACGCTCGCGTGGTAATCGTCCTTCAGCGTCGGCACGGGAAAACCGAGCACGACATGGGTCTGGCTGTTGCCGGCCAGGTGGCGCGACCTGATACCGCCGACATACGCAGGCGCTGCCACCCCGTTCTCGCTGCCGCGGCTCATCGCGCCAAAAGCTACTTCAGCCTCTTTGACGATCTGCTCCGGATCGACATTGCCAGCCACGCCGACCACCACGTTCGCGCCCGTGTACTGGCTCTGCACGTAGCCCAGCAACTCGGCGCGCGTAAAGCGCTCGATGTTGCGGCGCGTGCCGATGACGGGCCGTGCAATCGCATGCTCGCCGAAGCAGACCTTGTCGAACAGCGTGAACGCCGTCGTGAGCGCGTCGTCCTCATCGTCGGTGACCTCGTGCAGGATGACCTGGCGCTCGCGTTCGAGTTCGGCTTCGGGGAAGGTGCTGTTCTGCACGATGTCGGCCAGCATGTGCAGCAACTGGCCCGCGTGCCGGCCCAGGCCGCGCATGTGGTAGGCGGTGTGGTCCTTGTCGGTATGGGCATTGACCTCGGCGCCCAACCGTTCGGCGTCGAGGTTGATGCGCTGGCAGTCGCGCTCGTGCGTGCCCTTGAACGCCATATGCTCGACGACGTGGCTGATGCCGTTCAGGCGCCGACTCTCGTGCTGGCTGCCGCTGCGCAAATACACGCTGACGCTGGCGGTCTGCAGGTGCGGCAGGCTGATCGTGACGACGCGCACGCCGTTGGGCAGGGTGGCCACCGTGGTGTCGGAGTCGCAGGGAAGGTGTGACATCGTGGGAGCGTCTCGGAGGCCGGGTGCGGGATGCGAGGTTACGCCGCGCGACAATGCCGGCACGGGTGGCGGGTCGCGTGGCCCATGAAAAAAGAGAGTGAGCGAGTGGGTACCGACAACGCATTTGCCGAACTGGGCCTGGCACCAGGTGCGAGCGAGACCGAAGTGAAGGCCGCTTGGCGTCGATTGGTCTCGCAATGGCACCCGGACCGCAACGACAGCGCGCGCGCCGTCGCGAAGATGCAGCGCATCAACCAGGCGCTCAAGACAATCCGGCTTCGCGGATTTGGTGCCGAGCCGGGGCGCGCGGGTGCCGATGGCTCCGTGCCCGCACGACCGGACGAAACCCGGGACAAACACGACGCCACGACGGCCTCCCGCAAAGCCACTGATCGGCAGCGCCGAACCATCAGCCGCAAGCTCAAGTTGACGCTCGAAGAGGCGGCTCTTGGCTGCACCAAGGTGCTGCGCGGCAAGCTCACCGACACCTGCTCGAGCTGCGCGGGGGCCGGCTACCAGGTGCTCGGGGGCAATTGCCCGCAATGCCAGGGCTCCGGCGCGGTCAAACAGCGCGCCTGGTTCGGTTGGCCCGGCACGCTTGCCGAGTGCGGTGCGTGCCGCGGCGGCGGTATCGCGAAGCAGCCGTGCCCAAACTGCGATGGCACCGGAAAGTCGGCCGCTCGCGGCTACAAAATCTCCGTGCGCATCCCCCATGGCGTGCGCCACGGCGACCTGCTCCACGTCGGCGGACACCGCACGCGCGCTGACCAGATGCCCGGCGACCTCGACATCCGCGTCGAGGTGTTGGACCACGAGTTCTTTGCTCTCGACGACGACGGCAGCATTCGCTGCGAGTTGCCCGTTGATGGATTCGCGTGGGTCGCCAACCGGCGGGTCGAGGTGCCCACCCTCACCGGCCTGCAAGCACTGCAGTTGAGCCGCGATCGACTGTCCTATCGCCTGAAGGACCAGGGGTTTCCGGTCGAGCGCCGTGGTCCGCGCGGCGACCAGCTGGTCACGGTCGTGCCGATATTCCCGAAGCGCCTGAGCACTGACCAGGAGATATTGCTGGACCAGCTGATCGCCACGTCGTCGGGCCGGGACGGGCGGGCTGCGGACGCGCGGCTTGACGCATGGAACAAAGGGCTGCGGGCTTGGGAGCAAGGACTGTTCAAGCGCAGCAGCTAGCACGGGCGACCGGCGGGGTGCCCCGCGCGGGCTTTCGTGTCGGCAGCCTTCGGCAATGATGGGAAGGTCCCGGTGATGGAAAGTCCCCTCGGTCGCGGTAGTCCAGACGGGCGCCACCTTGGTGCTTCCAAACCGATCTCGGGGTCGGTGGTCCAAAGCCAGCGGCATCCGAGCGCCGTGTTGCTATCGTAAATTCCTATATCTGAAATGCAAAATACGCAAGATAATTCGACCCATGTAGAGAGGAGTGGCGCGCGTTGAGTCTTCCCGGCCGCCCGCCTGCCATCGACGGGCCTCGAAGGCGCGTCTTGGCACCCACCGAAACATCGAAGGAGACTTCATGGCGAAGCTTTTCGTGGACATGAACAAATTCGAGGACGGCGAGGGTCCGCCGATCGTCGAGGCGTTTCACAGCGCGATCAAGGATCTGGTTAGACGCAAGGTCGATGAAAGCGGCGCAGGCTGGGCCGACTTCGTTTTTGACAAAAGCTACGCGCTGATCACCGCAGCCGAGCTGGCGGCGATCGAGCGAAAGGTGCTCGAGAGTGGCTACCGATACACCTGCTCCGCAATGATCTCGAAGGTGGAGCGTCCTGATGCTTACAAGCCGGTGCCGGGTGCCGACACCGCGTCCAGGGATTTTTCCTTCGAGCACCCCGACGCCAAGCTGGCGCCGGCCGACGCGACGGGTCGCGAGCAGCGCGGGCAAGGCGACAACGTGGTCGAGTTCCCGGTCAACGTCATCGGCAAGGCACGCTACTTTCGGTCGATCCAGGACGTGATGGACAGCCTGACGGGCGGCGTGCCGCCAGACACTATCGCCATCATCGACGACAGCGGTGGCACCCTGACTGCGCCGATCCTCGAGCATTTCAAGGGAGTCATCTGCGCGGGAGGGACGGTCCGGTCACATCTGGGCATCCTGACGCGCGAGTACGGAATCCCGTGCGTGATGAACGCTCAGATCAGCGGCATCCGCGACGGCGACCGCGTCGAGATCGAAGTGTCGGCGCCCGCCAAGACCACCGAGGCCTATCAGCGGGGGGTCGACATGGCAGTGCGGGTCTGGAAGCTCAACGTTGCTTGAAGCGGCGGCACGCCAAAACCCCAACAACAGGCATCGGCGATCAATATGACATCCACACGTCTTTCATACGCGCAGTTGCTGGCCACCAACAACATGATGCGTACCGCCGGTGAAGAAACCTACTACCTGGGCGTGACCCGCACGGTCCAGGAGTCCAAGTTCTTCCCCGTCTCGGCCTATGTGATGCTGGGCTACCTGAACGCGTTCTACCGCTACCCGACGCTGCTGCGCAAGATCGAGAAGCACATGTCGCCGGAAGACATTGCGGATCGGGTCCGCAACTCGAACTCGAAGATCCAGTCGATGGGAATCAACTGGTGCATGATCAATTTCTACCTGCTGGGTCGGGAGATGCTCATCAACATGGGCATCATCCGGCCGCACGACGCCGCGGAGGACGTTGTCTACGTGATGGACTTCTGGCGGCGCTACCAGCTGGCCTGGCGGCGCGAAGACGGCCACCTGACCTGCAAGGAAGGCGGCCATCGATCGCAGATCCTGCCCGAGCGGCGCATCCAGGTGTTTCACGCCGACCTGCACCCTTGCGAAGAGGGCGATTCCCTGCATACCGCGGCCGACAAGTTCATGGCCGCCATCTCTCAGTACGCGGTCCTCGTCGCCTGCGAGAGCCGCGTCTGCATGACCAACCACGGTCCCTACAACATCGGTGGCGGGCGCGAACTCCTGGTGCGCGACTTCTTCGATCTGGCCGAGGGCGACATGCCCTGGCTGGACGGTATTGCCAGCGACGTCCCCTTCGGCCGGCTGACCGTCACGACGGCCGTCAAGGACACGCATTTCTACATCGTCGACGACTGGGGAAGTTTCGAGTCGAAGCCGGAGTACAGGGCCGAAAACTTGTGCGGCATCGGGCTTTACACCTCGGACGAATTGTCCGAGACCCATCTGCCTGTCGGCATGGGGAGCAAGGAGGAGCTGACGCAGACCCTGGAGCGCTACGCCGGCATCCTGAAAGACGCCACCGCCAAGCTGTGGAAGCGCTTTGCAGGGTATTCGCGCGAGCAACTGATGGATGCCGGCGCGTTGACGTACTACAACATCATCAAGGACTTTGCCCATGTGGCCGGTTGCTACGATGCCGACGACTGGAACAAGATCGACGAGCGTGCCGACCGCTTCCGCGTGCTGTTGAACGACGAGTACGGCAACCAGATCCTGGGCGCACTGTTCGTGCCCTTGTCCTGTCCTAGCCACCAGTGCCATCAGTACACGATGATGCAGCACTCGGACCTGCCCAAGCGGACGTATTCCCCGCTGTCCGCATCGCTGCTGCACGAGACGGACTGCGTGGCGTCCGTCGGCGACGGCATCCGACCCGGCGTCACCTACCTCCCCGAAAAGGTCGACCGCTATCGAACGACGCAGGGCGTCATGGGTCTCGATGAACTGAACAGGCGCACGCGCAGCTTCGTGCCGCAGCTCTGCACCGAGAAGTTCCGCTACCTCGACGACACCTGGGTCAAGTACCACTACGACACGCCGCTGGCGCATGAGTTGTACCGCCTGGAGCAGCAATACTCGCGCAAGCTCGCCGGCAAGGGCGCCGGCTTGAACCGCGACGATGTCGAGGCGCTCGCGGACAAGCTCTAGCCGAGCGTCATCCCCAACAGCGCCGTCGACCAGCGGCGCCTTCTCGACCGGGCTGAGGAGAGTGATGAAAAGAGAACAGCATCTCGTCTTGCACGGTCTGGCGATCAAGAAATACGCCAGCGCCGACGCCGTGGCCGGGATCATGGGCCTGGATCCAGAGCACGTCGCCAGCGTGCTGCGCGAGGCGACTGCCCGCGGGAGAGTCCTCGAGGCCAACGGGAAATACTCGCTGACGCCGACCACGCGCATCGCGTTGGCAAGCGACTATTCGCGGCACTGCGCTGACCTGCGCGAAAGCCAGCCGTTTGCCAAGGCCTACGAAGAGTTCGAACGGGTGAACAGCACGCTGAAAGTGCTGATCACCCACTGGCAGACCGTGGACATCGCCGGGTCCGCGATCACGAACGACCATGCCGACACGGCGTATGACAGCCGGATCATCGACCGGCTCGGCGATCTGCACGAACGTGCGGACCGCATCCTCGCCGAGTTCGCCCGGCATCTCCCGAGACTGCAGGTCTATCGTGACAAGCTGAGCACCGCACTCGAGCGCGCCGAAGACGGTGCCCTCGAATGGGTGAGCGACGCAAAGATCGAGAGCTATCACACGCTGTGGTTCGAGCTGCACGAAGACCTGTTGTGCATGCTGGGTCGAACCCGCGTCGAATGAGGCCGGCCATGACGGTCTCGACACTTCGCTGGATTCGCAGGCTGGACGGTGGCGATCTCCCGAGCCGGCATCTTGTCGGCGGCAAGGCCTGGTCGATCGCGCACATTCAGTCGCTCGGGCTGAGCGTGCCGCCGGCTTTCGTGATCACGACCGAAGCGCACGCGGCCTTCGTGGCGGCAGGTGGTTTCCCCGACGGTCTGGAAGACGAATTGGCGCAGAGCCTGGCCTGGCTCGAATGCAGCACGGGGCGACGTTTCGGGCAGGGCCCGAAGCCCTTGCTGGTATCGGTGCGCTCCGGCGCAGTCGTCTCGATGCCCGGCATGATGGACACGGTGCTGAACCTGGGCATCAACGACGGCACCGAGGCGGCACTGGCGCGGGAATGCGCAGACGCGGGTTTTGCACGGGACACCCATCGGCGCTTTCTTCAGCTGTACGCCGATATCGTGCTGAAAGCACCGTCGCCCGACACGACCCACGAGGAAACACCAGCGCACCGCCGTCAGGCCATTCGAGACGCAACGGGCCACGAGTTGCCGCAGGACGCGATGGTGCAGCTGCGGGGCGCCATCGGCGCCGTCTTCGAATCCTGGAATTCCCGGCGCGCCAAGCGCTATCGCCAGCACCACGACATTCCCCACTCCCTGGGTACGTCAGTGACGATCCAGGCAATGGTTTTTGGCAATCTGGACGAATGTTCGGGAACGGGCGTCCTGTTCAGCCGCAATCCGCTGACGGGCGATAAGCAGCCACTCGGTGAGTATCTGCGCCGTGCTCAGGGTGAAGACGTGGTCTCGGGCCAGTTCACACCCGAGCCGCTGTCGTTGATGGCGAGCAGCGTGCCCGAGGCGCATGAAAAATTGCTCGCGGCCGCCGGGGTGCTGGAGTACGCCGCCAAGGAGGTGCAGGACATCGAGTTCACCGTCGAGCGAGGTCGGCTCTTTCTCCTGCAGGCGCGCGGCGCCAAACTGGCGCCCCCTGCTGCGGTGAGAACGGCCGTGGACATGGTGCATGAAGGCCTGATCGACGAAGCGAGCGCCCTCCTGCGCATCGCCCCGGATCGCATCCGCGTCCTGCTGGCGCCGTGCCTGCACGTCAGCGTGGCCGCGTGCGCATCCGAGGTGGCCCGGGGCGAGGGCGCCTGCCCTGGGGTCGGGGTCGGCGTCGTCGTCACGGACGCCGACGACGCCGAACGGCGCGCGAGCGGCGGCGAAAAGGTCATTCTTGCTCGTCCCACGACCAGCCCGACCGACCTGCACGGCATGATCGCGGCGGTCGCCGTGATCACGGAACAGGGCGGCATCACGTCGCATTCCGCCGTGGTGAGCCGAGCGTTGGGCATACCGTGTGTCGTCGGCTGCGGCGCCGGCAGCTTGCTCGGCCTGGCCGGCAAGACCCTCACCGTAGACGGTCAGGCCGGCCGCATCTTCGAAGGCGCACTCGAGGTGGTGAGGCCGGACGAACGTTCGGATGACGCGCTGGTCGCGCTGACCCGATGGGCCGAGGCCCGGTCACCACTGCGCGTCCTGCGGCCCGCGGACGCGCCTGGGGACGGCGTGGTGGACCTCGATCAAGTGGACGGTGCCACCGACCCGGCTCGGCTCGGCTCGATTCTGCTTCGCCTTCGCCCGGCCCGCGGTGCCCGCGGCGGCGCCATCGCGAGCGACGAGGGCGTGCGCGCGGCCATCGCCGCCGGCCTTGACTTCATCATCGCGGACCCTGTCCTGCCGCCACTGCTCGCCGCGGTGCAGGTCGGCGCGGCCAAGACATCACCAACTGTGCAGAAAGGATTGGCATGACCGAGGTGAATCTGGAGGACGTGCAAGCCCTGATCGAGCTGTTCGACGCGAGCCAATGGGACGAGCTCCACATCGTCTCGAAGGGCTTCGAGATTCACCTCTCGAACGACCCGGCCGATCGGGGACGCCTCAGTGGCGCAACGGCGCTTGCGCCCGCTCCGCTGCGCGGCGATGCGGCTGCGTCGACCGCCCACACCGGCCCTTCGACCCCGACGTCGCCGGCAAGACCTGCACCTCGGGCCGTCGCACCGCAAGCGCCGCAAGCGCAGCCAACGCCGGCGGGCCACGTGACCATTCGTGCCGGCAGCCTGGGCACGTTCTACATGGCGCCCAAGCCGGGCGCGAAGCCTTACGTCGAGATCGGCCAGCGGGTGCAGCCCGACACCGACGTGTGCGTGATCGAGGTGATGAAGCTGTTCACCTCGGTGCAGGCCGGGGTGACCGGTGTCGTGCGACAGGTGCTTGTGAAGGATGCGGAACTGGTCGAGTTCGACCAACCGCTGTTCCTCATCGAAGTGACGGAGTGAGGCTCCTGCAATGAGCATGCGGCGGTTGCTGGTGGCCAATCGCGGGGAGATCGCGTTGCGCATCGTGCGAGCGGCGCGCGCGCGCGGCATCGAGACGGTATTGGCGGCCTCCGTGGCCGACAAAGACAGCCAGGCGGCGCACGAAGCCGATCGCACGATCGTGATCGGCGCCGCGCCGGCGCGAAGCTCTTACCTGGATGGTCGGGTGCTGGTGCACACGGCGCTTCAAACCGGCTGCGATGCCTTGCACCCGGGCTATGGCTTCCTGTCGGAGCGGGCGTCGTTTGCGGCGCTCTGCGAGGCCAACGGCATTGTGTTCGTCGGCCCCACGTCGGAGTCCATCAGACTGGTTGGCGACAAGCTGGCGGCGCGCACGCTGGCCAGGGCCGCCGGTGTGTCGATGGTCTCGGGCAGCGAGAAGGTCGCCTCGGTCGAAGAGGCGCAACGCATCGCCGCGCACATCGGCTATCCGGTGATCACCAAGGCCTCTGCCGGCGGCGGCGGCCGGGGCATGCTGGTCGCGCGCAGTGCCGAGGACCTGAGCGCGGGCTTCGACACGTCGTCGCACGAGGCCCAGGAGGCATTCGGTGACGGCACCTTGTACCTGGAGCGTTACGTCGAGCGGGCGCGCCACGTCGAAGTGCAAGTGATCGGCGATGGGCTGGGCACGATCCTGCATTTCGGCGAGCGCGACTGCTCGCTGCAGCGCCGCTACCAGAAGATGATGGAAGAGGCGCCTGCGGCCATCCTGTCGGAGCAGGTCAGGCGGCGCCTGCACCAGGCGGCGATCGACCTGCTCGCGCCGATCAAATACCGCAACGCCGGCACGGTCGAGTTTCTCTATGACGAAGAACGCGACCAGTTCTACTTCATGGAGGTCAATGCGCGCATCCAGGTCGAGCATCCGGTGTCCGAAGCGGTGTGCGGGGTGGATCTGATTCAGCTGCAGCTCGCCGTGGCGTCCGGTGAGCCGCTGCACCTGACGCAGGCCGACATCGTGACCCGTGGCCATGCCATCGAAGTGCGCATCCTTGCCGAAGACCCAATGCGCAACTTCACGCCATCGCCTGGCCGCATCACCACCTGGGCGCCGCCGGCCGGCCCCGGTGTTCGGCTAGACACCGCCATGTGCGAAGGCACGCTGGTACCGCCCTACTACGACAGCATGATCGGCAAGTTGATCGTGCACGGCGCCGACCGCGCGCAGGCGCTCGAGCGTCTGCGACAGGCCCTGCATGACTTCGTGATCGAAGGCATTGCCACCAATCTGCAACTGCTGCGCGCGATCGCCGAGCACCCGGATATCGCATCCAACCAGATCGATACGCGCTGGTCGGAGCGCGTTCTTCTCCCCGCCTTTGCGCTCCATTAGAGAAAGCTGACAGTGGCACACATTGACATCCTCGACACCACGCTCCGTGACGGTCAACAAGCCCTGTGGGGCATGCGCATGCAGGCCGGAATGGCTTTGCCGGTGGCCCCCGTCATCGACCGCAGCGGTTATTGCGTCATCGACCTCACCGCATCGTCGTTATTCGAGGTGCTGATCAGAAGTTGCCGGGAGAACCCCTGGGAAGGCATGGACCTGATGGTGCAAGCCATGCCGCGCACGCCCAAGCGCTCCGGCATGCGATCCAACGCGGCGGTCAGCTTCGGCGTGAC